>NZ_JBEIET010000027.1:0-23692 GCF_040382755.1 Flavobacterium sp. | reverse complement strand
TTTAATAAATGTCATATATTTAGGCCTATTATTGTTGTTCAAATATACAAAGTATTTATAAATTTAAAGAATGACAACCATAGTTTATTGAATATTTTTATATTTGTTAAAAACTATAACTTTTGAGTCAAAAATCTCACAAATTAAAAATTTGCTTGGTTACCGTAACGCTTTCTGATGGAGGTGCCGAACGCTGTGCAGCATTATTATCCAACTATTTTGAAAATAAAGAGACTGAAGTATATCACGTTGTGTTTTCAGGAAAAGTAGATTATAATTATTCTGGTAAATTATTTCATTTAGAGCATTTAAAAGATAAAAGAAATAGTTGGTGGAGTAGAAGTAAACGATTTTTTGCCTTGAAGCAATTTTTTGACACCAATCATTTCGATTATGTAATTGACTTTCGAACCAAAGAGTATTTTTTACAAGAAATGATTATTCACAATTTTGTGTTTCCAAAATTCATTCAAACCATACACAGTTATAAACTTAAGTCGTATGTGCCAAAAAACAAATTCTTAGCGAAATTATTATATAGAAATTGTGAGCAATTTATTACCGTTTCGAAAGGAATTTATGAAAAAGTGAGTAGTAAATATAATTTTTTGCCTACAAAATTAATTTATAACCCTATTGATTTTGAGTTGATTTCAAAGCAATCAAAACAAGAAATAGCTGACGATTTTCAATATGTTTTATCTGCTGGAAGTATGAATAAAAACATCAAGCAGTTTAATAAATTAATTGAATGTTATGCCAATTCTATGTTACCTTCTAAAAATATAAAAATACTTATTTTAGGTGAAGGCAAATTGAAAAACAAATGGATAAAATTAGCAGAAAGTTATAATTTACAAGATATGGTAATTTTTAAAGGCAACGTAAAAAATCCGTTTCGCTATTATAAAAACGCATTATTTACAATTTCAACCAGTAAATATGAAGGTATGCCAATGGTTTTGTTAGAATCTTTAGCTTGTGGCACACCAATAATTTCTTGGGATTATGCGTCAGGACCTAATGAAATTATTAATGATAAAAACAACGGATTGTTAATTGAAAATCAACATCAAGAAAAACTTATTGAGGCAATGAATCTGTTCGTAACAGATAATAATTTATATTTACATTGTAAAGAAAACGCGTTATTTAGTGTGAAACAGTTTAGCATAGAAAATATTGGTAACGAATGGTTAAATGTTTTTAAAAAACAAATATAAAAATGAACTACAAAATTATAGATATTCCAAAAATAAACAATGCAAAAGGTAATATTGGTGTTGTTGAAAATGATACGATTCCTTTTGATGTTAAACGCGTATATTATTTGTTTGATGTTCCAAGTGGTGCAAAACGAGGAGGTCACGCACATAAAAAACTAAAACAAGTTATACTTGCTATTTCGGGAAGTTTTGATGTGGTTTTGAAGGATGGAAAATCGAAAGAAATTATTACGTTAAACAGGCCTGATAAAGGTTTGCTAATTGAAAATAATATTTGGCGCGAATTAGAAAACTTTTCTTCGGGTTCGGTGTGTTTGGTGTTGGCTTCAGAAGAATTTTCGGAAGCGGATTACATCAGAAATTACAAGGATTATTTGAGCTTTTTGAAAGATTAATTTTTGTCATTCTGAACTTGTTTCAGAATAATTAAGCAACCTTATCTGAAGCGAAAATTATTTCTTTACTGCTATGTATTAATACGTACTTGTTTTTATACCTAATTTTAACAAAAACGACTTCAATTTATCCAGCAAATTTAAAACAAATCGAGGCATTTTTAAAAGAACATTTTGTTTCCAATTTAAGTTTTTTGAATCAATATTCGCAATCATTTTTTTCCAACGTAAATCGTTGTTTTTCTTCAAGCGTTTTCCTAAAACATATCGTTCGAAGTCGAGATATTTTTTTAAATCAGAATTTGTTTTTGCCCAATTTTCATAAGTATCAAAATCAGGAATGGTTTTATGTAATATAGAACTTTGTGTAAGTTGGTTTTGGGTTTGCATAAAATAACTCATCTGTACCGAGTTTTCATACGCTAATTTAAAATTGTAATTGGCTCTAATGTTAAAATCTAAATCTTCTGAAAATCCAATATCTTCGTTATAATACCCAATTTTTTCAAACACTTCTTTATGAAAACATACAGAACCGTGCGTGTAAATTCCTTGTTTTAGATTTATTTTGAAAAAATTAATATAACCTTTAAAATCTATCGGTAAAATTTCAGAACCATTGTGTGGATTTTTAATTACAGCACCCCAAATTTCTTCATAATTTGTACCAAAAATTCGCGCTTCTGGAAAATTTTGAATTAATTGAAAGATACTTTCTAAAAAATTAGGTTTCCATAAATCATCTGCATCTAAATAGGTAATGTAATTGCTATTTGTGTTTTTAATTCCAGTATTTCTTGCGGCAGCCAACCCAGCATTTTTTTCATGATGAATAATTTCAACCGTATCTGAAATATATTTAGAGGCAATTTCTACACTTTTATCAGTAGAACAATCGTTTACAATTACTAAATTAAAATCCGTAAACGTCTGATTAAGAACACTTTTTATTGCGTTTTCAATATACTTTTCTTTATTATAAAGCGGAATTATTACGGTAAAAAATGCCATCTTAATCAGTTAAAATATATTGGAATACTTCTTTCCAGTTGTGTAAGTCATTACTGGTATCAAAAGGCGAAGTATTTCCTTGAAACATATGTTTTTCTTCTACAAATTCAGTAATTAGTTTTGCCAACACAGTAGCATTATTTTCATCAAAAAACGACACCTTTTCATAATTCCCACAAGCTTCTTTTGCATAGGATAAATTAGCTAAAAACATCGGTTTGTTGTATGCTTTTGATTCGGAAATTGGCAAGCCCCAAGTTTCTATTTTTGATGGAAAAAGTAAACAATCCATAGCATTATACATTGAAAGTAACTGATTTCGTTTTACTTTTCCATAAAAATGCACATTTTCTAAAAAACCATATTCTTTCACTAAAAATTGCGCGTATTTTTCTTTAGAATCTTTAATCGTTGTAAAATGAAATTGCGTCTGTTCTGAAATGTTTTTAGGCAATAATTTTATGGCTTCTAAAATAACATCATGATTTTTATAGCTTCTTGGAAAACTTGGATAAAAAAAGTGAATTTTATTTGGCTCAAATGGAAAAAAATAAGTCGAAATTTCTTCTATATATTCTGGAATGGCAACTTTTATATTTGTGATGTTAAATCGCTTTTCGAAAATTTCTTTTATCCAATGTTGTTGTACGAAAACTGTATGATTTTTTTTAATATTTATCTTAAATAAAAAATCATATAAAACGGAAAAAACGCCAATTTTATAATCAAATTTCCAATCTTTCCAAGTGGGTTTAAAAAGTGTTGTAGGGTGATGGCAATACACGAATTGTTTTTTAGCCACTACATTTGGAGTGGTATCATGAAGCGAAAACCAAATATCAGGTTGTAATTTTTTTGAAAGTTTTTTAAAATAAAAATATTCGTAATATAATCGAAACCACCAAGATTTTTTTGAGCGTGGTATTTCAATTACAGTAATATTTGAAAATTGAAATTTCGAGGCATCATGAACCAAAGCAATAATTTCAACTTCATCATTTTTAACAAAATTGGAAAGTTCTTGTAACGCATTATGAAGGATAGTGAAAATACCACCTTCAACCATGTTAATACCTGAAATTACAATTTTTTTTCTTTTCAAGGCAAATAAATTATTTATCCAAAAGCATTTTTCCTGCAATGACTAATAACACTACAGCAAAAATTTTCTTCAACATTTTTTGATCTAATGTTAAGGCAAGTTTACTTCCAAATATACTTCCAATAACAAAAAAAGCAGCAATTATGGCAGCGTATTTTATATTAATTTGACCTTCTTTATAATACGTAAAAACAGCTACTGCAGTTACTGGGACTGCCAAAACAGCCAGACTTGTGCCTTGTGCTTGGTGCTGATTAAATCCGAAAAATAGCACTAATAAAGGCACCATAATTATGCCGCCACCAACGCCAACTAATCCGCTTAGGACACCTGCTAAAATCCCGATAAGAATTAAAGACAATATTATTTGTAAGGTCATTTTACTTTTCATTTTATTTATTATATCCTTCTAATGGAATTTCAATTTCGTAAACTTTTTTTGTTGGATTGTCTAATTTTTTATCACGCAACCATTGGTTATGTGTTTTTAAAATTTTATAGTTAATCCCCTGACGTATAGCAAATGTAGACAAATTTGTGATAGTAGAGTCCACCATTATTTTTTTTGTGCTAATTTTCGGATATAAAGCTTCTTTTGGAATTAGATAGCCATATTTTTCTGGATTTTTCATAATTTCTTTCAAAGCTAAAATTCTAAATACATAACGAGAAGTTTCTTCGGTTAGCCATAAATTATAATAATCTGAAGTTTGTTGAAAATTAATGTGATTTTGTAATCCTGTCATGCCACCATTGTAAGATGCGGCAGCTACTGTCCAATTTCCGAATTTGTTTTTGGCTTTAATTAAGTATTCACAAGCAGCTTGCGTAGATTTTTCAATGTGATAGCGCTCGTCTACTTGTTCTGTTACTTCTAATTTACTTTCCTTAGCAGTTCCTGGCATAAATTGCCAAACACCTTTAGCACCAGATGGCGAAATGGCATTTATTAAGCCGCTCTCAATAACAGCTAAATATTTAAAATCATCGGGCACATTATATTTTGCAAGTATAGGTTCAATAATTGGAAACACTTTATTTGCTCTTTTTATAAGAATGGCTGTTGAAGCATTTAAATTGATATTCACTAACATTTCTCTGTCCAAACGTTCTTTTACATCTGCTTGATCAGTAGGTACTTTTTCACCACAAAAATCCATATCAGTCGGATATTCTACATGATTTTTTTTTGGCACGTTTTGGTATGAAGTAGCATAAATTAAAAATCCGCAAATAATAAACAAAGGGATTAAAATTGGTGTTTTATGTAAGTTTTTCATTTATATTCGGGTTATTTGAGAGTATTAATAACAACAAAGATATTCATTTTAAGATGAGTTTGGGCAAATTTTCATTTAACCATTTATACTTATTTACAATCATAATATGTGTACCACCTTTAACAACAATACAATTTTTAATATTAGAAATTGGAAATACCATATCATCATCACCGTGGATGTGAATTACTTTTTCATCAGGTATGCTTCTTTGCCAAAGTAATACATTTTCAATTGCCCAATCCAAATATTTTGTTTGTTTCATAAATAAATAGCGGTTATATAATTTTACGCGTTTTGCCAATAACCCCCTGCCTTTTATATATCTTGATAAATAATTTACTTGACTTAAAAGACTGGTAGGAAGTGCTTTGTATAATTTTGTAGCCTTGGCTAATTTCATATGAATTGGCAATTCCTGGTTGCTTTTTACACTTGAAATAATAATAACTTTTTGAGTTTTAATGATTTCAGACATTTCTTGTACCATTATTCCACCAAATGAAACACCTACTAATACACAATTTTCGTGTGTAATGCCTTCGCACATTCTTTTGGCGTAATTCTTTATGGTTTCGTGATGCAGAGGTAAAATCCACTCTAAATAATGCATTTCAAATTGTTCTTTGGGTAATTTTATATTTTCAAATATTTCTATACTTGCTGCTAAACCCGGAACAAAGTAAACGTGTGTTTTCGACATTAGTTTGATGATTTTGTGCCTTAAAATTATAATTTTAATTTTAAATGGGTTTCTTTTTTAGATATAAATATCAAAATTTAACAAATAATTTTCTATTGTTATGATTTTCATTTGTTTACTACTTGATTTGTCTTTATTTTTTTGTAAATTTGCAGACATTTTAACAAACAATTAAGATTTGTTAGTATTTAAAACCCAGATTTATGTTAGTTGAGGAAATTAAAGACAATGAATTATTAAGACAATTTGAAACAAAAACCGCTTGCGGACTTTTAACGATTGAATATGCCATTCAGGAGCGAAAAATATTTTTAACAAAGCTTTGCGCGAATGAAAACGAACAAGAAGAAAAAGTAAATCAATTTATAACTTCTGTGTTAGATATCGCTGAAGAACGAAAGTTTAAAGTAGTACCAACCAACACAAAAATTGTTTCTTTTTTTAGAAAAAATAAAAAATTTCAACAATTATTACCTCCAGGGATTAAAATATAATTTCAGAATTAAAACTATACTTACAGCATTAAAACTCGTTTTGATGCTGTTTTTGTTTTATAAATTCCTTTAAAAAATATAAAATTACGGATTGAATAAATGTTATATTTTCATCAAATTTTGTTAAATATCATTGAAAACAATACCTTTATGCCTAAATTTGGTAGTACATATTTTTAGTTTAAATTAATTGTAAAACCAATACTTTAGACACTATTACGTCTAATTAAACAGAATAAACAAAAAGAATGAACCCATACATAGATAGAGAAAAAAGCTGGTTAGCATTTAACGCAAGAGTGTTGCAAGAAGCCGCAGACGAAAATGTACCGTTATTAGATAGATTACGATTTTTAGGTATTTTTTCGAATAATTTAGATGAGTTTTTCCGTGTTCGTTATGCTGCAATTCGCAGAATGACATTAGAAAAAATTGATACTAAACCAATGTTAGGTGATATTTCTGCAGAACAATTGTTGAAGGATATTACAGAAATTGTAATTGAACATCAATCTGAAAGTTTACGAATATTAAACGATATTGAAAAAAAACTTGAAAAACAGGGTATTTATATCATTAATGAAAAGCAAATAAATAAAGATCAAGAAACGTTTATTAAGGAATTTTTCATTCAAAAAGTAAGTCCTGAATTAGTAACCATTATGTTAAATGATTTAGTTGAATTTCCTTTAATTAAAGACACTTCTGGATATTTAGCCGTAAAATTGGTAATGAATACTAACAAATCTGGACTAATTTCTCAATTAGTAAACGATAAAGAAATTAGATACGCCATTGTTGAAATTCCAAAAACAATTAACAGATTTGTTGTTTTACCTTCAAATTCAGATAAACAATATATTATTTTATTAGACGATGTAATTCGATATAGTTTAGACCATATTTTCAATATTTTTGACTATGAAAGTATTGATGCACATATGATAAAAATAACTCGAGATGCGCAATTGGAATTCGATTCAGACTTGAGCAAAAGTTTAATTGAAAAAATATCATACAGTGTTAAAGAACGTAGAGTAGGTGAGCCCGTACGTTTCGTATATGACCAAGCAATTGAAAAAGACACGTTAGAGTTTTTTCTAAACAGAATGAAAATTGATAGTTCCGATTCCATTATTCCTGGTGGAAGATATCATAACCGAAGAGATTATATGGATTTTCCAAATCTTGGACGATATGATTTGTTGTACAAACAAAATGTGCCATTACCCATTCAAGGTTTAAGTTTAGATGGAAGTATGCTACAAAGCATTAAAGAAAAAGATTATTTATTGCACGCGCCATATCAATCTTTCTCTTATGTTATTCGATTTTTAAGAGAAGCGGCTTTAGATCCTAAAGTGCAATCTATAAAAATTACCTTGTATCGATTGTCTAAAAATTCTCAAATAGTAAGTTCGCTTATTAATGCTGCAAAAAACGGAAAGAAAGTTACAGTTCAAATTGAATTACAAGCCCGTTTTGACGAAGCAAGTAATATTTCTTATGCCGAACAAATGCAAGAAGAGGGCATTAACTTAATTTTTGGTGTAAAAGGACTAAAAGTACATAGTAAAATTTGTTTAGTAGAAAGATTGGAAGACGATGAAATTAAGAGATACGGATTTGTTTCTACAGGAAATTTCAGTGAATCTTCTGCTAAAATTTACACCGATGTAACCTTGTTTACAAGTGATTCAAAAATTTTGAAGGATATGTCAAAAGTATTTGAATTTTTTGAAGTAAATTATAGAGTACATCGTTATAAACATTTAATTGTTTCACCACATTACACCCGTTCTCGTTTTGTTAAATTGATTGATAGAGAAATTAAAAACGCTTCAGAAGGCAAGCCAGCTTACATTAATTTGAAAATGAATAGTTTATCAGATTATAAAATGATAGATAAATTATACGAAGCAAGTAACGCAGGTGTTAAAATAAAATTGATAATTAGAGGTATTTGTTGTTTGGTTCCAGGATTAAAAAATTACAGCGAAAACATTGAAGCGATTAGTATTGTCGATAATTATTTAGAACATTCACGCGTGTTTATTTTTGGGAACAATGACAATCCTGAAGTATTTATTTCTTCTGCCGATTTTATGACCAGAAATATTGATGCTCGAGTTGAAGTAACTTGTCCAATTTATGATGAAGAAATTAAACAAGATTTAATAGATACTTTTGGTATAGGATGGAAAGCAAACGTAAAAGCGCGATTACATTCAGATAAATTTGAAAATTTATACAGAAAACGTGGCGAAGACAAAGTATTTAGAGCTCAACAAGAAATGTACAAGCACTATCAGAACAAATTGGAAGTAATACTTCCAGAAATTATATAAACACATTAATGATTCAAATAAAAAAATATGCTGCAATAGATATTGGTTCCAATGCGATGCGATTGTTAATTACTAATATTATTGAGCAAAAAGGCAAAGAAGTACAATTTAATAAAAGTGCCTTAATTCGTGTGCCAATTCGTTTAGGACAAGATGCTTTTACGGTAGGTGAAATTTCAGATGAAAATATCGACAGAATGATTGATGCTATACACGCATTTAAATTATTAATGAAAGTCTATAAAGTCGAAAAATTTATGGCTTGTGCCACCTCTGCAATGCGTGAAGCATACAATGGTAAAGAAGTTGCCGAAATCATAAAGAAAAAAACAGATATAAAAATTGAAATTATAGATGGCAAAAAAGAAGCCGCAATTATTGCTTCATCAGATTTGCATCATTTTATAAAAACAAATGAAAATTATCTTTACGTAGATGTTGGAGGAGGAAGTACGGAGTTTTCTTTGTTTTCTAATGGAAAAATGTTGGTTTCAAAATCATTCAAAAATGGTACGGTTCGAATGTTGAATAATATGGTAAACGAAGTAGTTTGGCAAGAAATTGAAAAATGGATTAAAACCAATACTGAAGGCTTAGGTAATATAATTATGATTGGTTCTGGTGGAAACATCAATAAGGCATTTAAATTATCAGGTAAAACGCAAGATAAACCATTGACATACAAGTATTTAAAATCGCAATTTGATCATATAAACGCCTTAACATATGAACAAAGAATTTCCGAATTAGGCTTAAATACCGACCGTGCCGACGTAATTATTCCTGCACTTTCTATATATTTAAGTGCGATGAGATGGAGTGGTGCGAACCATATTTATGTGCCAAAGATTGGATTATCTGATGGTGTAGTAAAAGCGATGTATTTTGACAGAATTTAAATAATTTCATTGTTATAAATAAAAAAAAACGCTCTTTTGAGCGTTTTTTTATTTGTCAATAGCGCCTAAAACGCGTTTCATAAAATCATTAAGGGCTGATTTTTTATCTTTCCCACCTTTAATCATTTTATTAACTTCAATGGCACCATACATATTTGAAATTAACTCACCAATAACATCTAATTCTTCATCTTTTAAGGATTCTAATTCTGTTAAGTGTTCTAAAACAGCTATGGTTTCAATTATATAATCGGCATCGTTTTCTTCCACAAATTGTGTCAAGTGTTTTATTACAGGTAATTTCATATTTTTTATTTGTTAGATTTTAGTCATTTTAGATTTGTAGACTTTCAAATTTTCTGGGAAGTCTAACTCGTCTAAATTTACAGTACTTGAGCTACTAATTCAGCTAAAACTTCCGCTTTATTTGTTTGTGTTTGATTTACTAAAACACCATTTTTAAAAGCAGCAAATGTTGGTAAATTATCTACATTGGCAAGTTTTCTTGATTCAGTAAATTGTTCTGCATCTACAACCAAAAAAGGAACGCTTTCATTTTCTGAAGCCATTTTTTTAAATTTTGGTTTCATAATGCGACAATTTCCACACCAAGTTGCAGAAAATTGTACCAATACTACTTCATTATTAGCTACTATTTCAGCTAAATTATCTTTTTCGATTTCTTGAAACATTTTTTCTTAGTTTAAAGTTTTATGTTTCAAGTTCCAAGTTGAATAACCTGAAACCTGAAACTTGAAACAAAATTATTAGTGTGAAGCTAAATAACTTGCTGTACTATTTCTGTCAGCACTCATAGCATCTTTTCCTTCTTCCCAGTTTGCAGGACAAACTTCACCTTTAGTTTGTACGTGTGTGTAGGCATCAACTAAACGTAAATATTCGTTTACATTTCTACCTAATGGCATATCGTTTACACTTTCGTGGAAAATTTTACCAGTTTCGTCAATTAAGTATGTGGCACGGAAAGTAACATTTGATCCAGTTAATAAATAATCACCAGTTTCTTCGTTAAATTCATCGGCTACATCTAAAATATCTAAAGCGTTTGCTAAATTACGAGTTGTATCAGCTAATAAAGGATACGTAACACCTTCAATACCACCATTATTTTTTGCTGTGTTTAACCAAGCAAAGTGCACTTCGTTAGTATCGCAAGAAGCACCAATTACAATTGTGTTTCTTTTTTCAAATTCACCTAAAGCAGCTTGAAAAGCGTGTAATTCAGTTGGACAAACAAATGTAAAGTCTTTTGGGTACCAAAATAAAATTACTTTTTTGTTGTTTTTTGTTGCTTCTTCTAATACGTTAATTCTTAAGTTGTCACCCATTTCTGAGATAGCGTCAACCGTAATGTTTGGGAATTGTTTTCCTACTAAGGCCATAATTATTTATTTTATATTAATTTTCTACTGCAAATTTACGCCTATTTTAGAACAAAACAATATGTTTTGATTATATAAATTTATTTAATAATAGATTTTGATTATCAATATTTCATATTAATAACTGAAAACAATTACAATTTAAATTCTATATTTGCTTTGCTAACCTAAATTATATTAAAAAATGAAAATTTTCAGAAAAAAATCGATTACAACGATATTAAAACAAGGCGGAGACGGAGAACATTCTGGTTTAAATAAAGTATTAACAGTAAGAGATTTAACTTTTTTTGGAATAGCTGCTATCATTGGTGGTGGAACATTTAGCGCCATTGGAAACGCTTGTTTTTCAGGTGGACCTGCCGTGGTACTTTTATATATTATGTGTGCCATTGCTTGTGGTTTTACAGCAATGTGTTACGCAGAATTTGCTTCTCGTGTGCCTGTTTCCGGTAGTGCGTATACGTATGCTTACGTTTCTTTTGGAGAACTTTTTGCTTGGATAATTGGTTGGGCATTAATTATGGAGTATTCCATAGGTAACATTTATATTGCTTTTTCTTGGAGTGGCTATTTTACCAATTTATTGGAAAGTTTTGGAATTCATTTACCAGAATGGTTGACTATAAATTATAAATCGGCACACGCCGCGTTTTTAGCAAGTAAAGGCGACGAAGGATTAGCAGCGTGGAAAAACGCTCCAATGTTAGGGAATTTGAAAGTAATTTTCGATTTACCAGCGGTGGTTATTAATATTCTAATCACTTATTTGGTTTACAGAGGTACAAAAGAATCTAAAAACTTTAGCAATGCTATGGTATATATAAAGTTAGCAATAATTGTTTTGGTAATTATTGTAGGTGCTTTTTATGTAGATATTGATAATTGGACGCCATTTATGCCAAATGGTTTTAGCGGAGTAATGGGCGGCGTTTCTGCTGTTTTCTTTGCTTATATTGGATTTGATGCGGTTTCCACTTTAGCAGAAGAAAGTAAAAATCCACAACGCGATTTACCAAAAGGTATGATATATTCATTAGTAATTTGTACCGTAGTTTTTATTGTTTTAGCGCTTGTTATCACCGGTATGGTGTCTTATGAATTGTTAGGCGTAAGTGATCCTTTAGCTGAAATTTTTGCTTTAAAAGGTGTAAAATGGATGTTGTTTGTGGTTTCAATTGCTGCTGTTGTAGCTATGACAAGTGTGTTATTGGTTTTTCAAATGGGACAACCAAGAATTTGGATGACGATGAGTCGTGATGGTTTAATGCCAAAACGTTTTTCAACAATTCATCCAAAATACAAAACACCGAGTTTTGCTACACTTGTAACAGGTTTAGTGGTAGGAATTCCAATCTTTTTTACTGATGAAAATTTTGTATTAGATTTTACAAGTATCGGAACTTTATTTGCGTTCGTATTAGTTTGTGGAGGTGTTTTAATGCTTTCTCCTCAAAGCGAAACCGAAATCGCAGAACGTGAAACTAAAGGAAAATTCAGAATTCCGTATGTGAATTCTAAGTTTATTTTTCCAGTATTAGTTGCTATTGCTACTATTTTAATCGTAAAATATGTGCCAGATTTTTTTACAAATCTTTTCGATTTTTCAATTGATAAATTAGCGACAAATATTCCAATGTTGGTTTTTATACTTGTTTGTATAGTAATGACAGTTTTATCTTTCACTAAAAACTTATCTTTAATTCCATTATTAGGTTTAATTTCTTGTTGTTATTTATTAACAGGAATGGCAGTTTCTAATTGGATGTGGTTTGGCGTTTGGTTGGTTATCGGATTGGTAATTTATTTCACATTCAGTTACAAAAACAGTAAACTAAATGATTCAATTTAATTTTAAGAACTACTTATGCTAACAAAATCAACTTTTGAATTTTTAGAGTTACTAAGCAAAAACAACAATCGCGATTGGTTTACCGAAAATAAAAAACGCTTTGAAACCGAAAATAATTTGGCAAAAGCTTTTTTTACAGAAGTCTTTACCGATTTAGAAAAAATAGATAGTTTAGAAAAAATGCAAGTGTTTAGAATTTATAGAGATGTGCGTTTTTCTAAAAATAAACTACCTTATAAAAATCATTTTTCTGTCGGATTTTCCAGAACTAAACCAATGCTTCGTGGTGGAATGTATCTCCATATTGAAAATGGCGCAAGCTTTGTTGGTGGCGGATTTTGGGAACCTAACAACGAAGATTTATTACGAATTAGAAAAGAATTAGAATTGGATGCTTCTGATTTAAGAGAAATTATCGCAGATGCAACTTTCAAAAAAATGTTTAAAACTTTGGAAGGTGAAGAATTAAAAACCGCTCCGAAAAATTTCGATAAAACACATCCAAATATTGATTTAATTAGAAAAAAGCAATATTTACTAACCAGAAAATTTTCAAACAAAGAAGTGATGTCATCAAATTTTAAAGAAGAAGTAATCGCCACTTTTGCAGCGATGCGACCTTTTTTCAATTATATGAGCGATGTGTTAACTACTGATTTAAATGGTGAGAGTCTTTATTAATGTGTCAATTTTCAATTTTTCGATGTGCCGATGAATTGACATGTTGAAGAATTATCAAATTGCCTTATTAACTTGGTTGCACGTATTCCAAGTCCTCTAAATTGGCTTTCGACATAAAAACGCCATAGTTTATTGAAACTTTATTTTTCTCGATTTTCTCAATGGTTCCGATGGCTTTACCGTCTTTCATTCGGACTCTATCGCCAACTTTTAATACAACAACTGGTTTTTCAGGTACCAATTTGGCCTTTATTTTCTTTTCTTTTTTCTCGGTACGAATTTCTTCAACCTTTACATTTACTTCAGCAATCACTTGTTTTACAACAACTTCTTTGATTTTTTTCTCTTTGGCAGAAAGTTTTTTTCGTTTCGAATTTTCAATTTCAACTACTTTTAAAAATTCGCCAATTAATGTCTTTTTGTCTTTATTGTTGAAGTATTTTTCTGCAATATCATCAATTTTTTGTCCCATATAAATCAAACGCTGATTGGCGTCATACAATTCCTGATAACGTTCTAATTTATCTTGAATTTTAACATTTATGGTTTCCATTTTCTTACTTTCCTCACGTGCCTTGCTTTCTTCTTCTTTTAATGAAACCGAAGTTTTCTCCATTTTAGAGCGTTCTTTTTGAAGCGTAGCAATGGTTTTATCAAATCGTACTTTTGTATTTTCAATTTTCTTTTTCGCACGATTAATTAATCCGTACGGAATCCCATTTTTCTGAGCTACTTCAAATGTAAACGAACTTCCTGGCTGGCCTAAATGTAATTTATACATAGGTTCCAGTGATTTTTCATCAAATAACATATTGGCATTGCTTGCAAAAGGCAATTCGCTGGCTAATATTTTTAAATTGGTGTAATGCGTAGTAATAATACCGTACGCTTCTCTGTCGTAAAATTCTTCTAAGAAAATTTCTGCTAAAGCACCTCCCAATTCTGGATCAGAACCTGTACCAAATTCGTCTATTAAAAATAAGGTTTTATCGTTACATTTTTTTAAGAAATAATTCATATTCTTTAAACGATAACTGTATGTACTTAAGTGATTCTCAATAGATTGGTTGTCGCCAATATCCGTTAAAATTCTATCAAATAAAAACGTTTCACTTCGCTCGTGAACAGGAATTAGCATTCCGCATTGCAACATCAATTGTAATAAGCCAATAGTTTTTAAGGAAATCGTTTTTCCGCCGGCATTAGGACCTGAAATTACAATAATTCTATTCGTACTTTCTAATTCAATGGTTTGAGGAAACGTGGGTTTGTTTTCAGCTTTATTATTTAAAAGTAAAATAGGATGGAAGGCTTCTCTAAAAAACAAACGCTTTTCTTCATTTATTTTGGGAAGTATTCCGTTAATTCGGTTGGCATATTTTGCTTTTGCAGCAATCACATCCATATCGGAAAGAAACTCCTGATACTGAGAAATTAAAGGTGCATAAGGACGAATAGTTGCAGAAAGCATACGTAATATGCGCATAATTTCTTCACGCTCTTCAAACTCTAAAACATTCAATTCTCGAGAATATTTTAACGTAGTTTCTGGTTCAATATAGGCAATACTTCCAGTCTTTGAATTCCCTAAAATAGAACCTTTTACTTTTTTTCGATACATCGCTTGAACCGCTAAAACCCTACGGTTATCAACAACGGTTTCCTTTATGTCATCTAAATAGCCTAATGAATTGAAGTGCGACAAGGCCATTCCAAAACTTTGATTTATTTTTCCTCGAACTACATTAATACTTCGTCTGATATTTACTAAATCGGGCGACGCATCATCTTTAATTTCTCCAAATTTATTTACAATTTCTTCAATAGATTTTGAAATATAAGGCGTAAACTCAATTTGGATAGATTTTTTATATAATTCTGGATAATAATCTGAAAATTTCTTTAAAAATTTTAAATATTCGTTGGTAGATTTACTTAAATCTAATATTTTTTTAATGGCTACTAACTCTAAGAAACTATCTTCAATAGCTAATAGTTTTAAATCAGCAGTAACCGTTTCAAAGCCGTGATTTGGCAAGGCATTGTTATTACTAAAAGAAGCAACATATTCATTCGTATACGCTAATTCTGCAAATAAAATTTCTTTACTTTTAAATGGCTGAATTTTAAGCGCTTTTTCCATTCCAATTTCTGTATTGCAACGGTCAGAAATCGTTTGTAAAACGGTATGAAACTCTAAATCTTTTAGTGTTTTTTCGGTTATTGAAATCATTTTGAAATTCTATGATGATTGCAAAGTTACAAAAGATAAAGTTTTATATTTGTAAAAACTATAAATATGCTCTATGACAATATTGATTTATCTTGGAAATCATTTTTCAAAGATGAAATTCAAAAAGATTATTTTACAAAACTAATACAAGAAGTTGAATTTGAATATGATAGTTCTATTTGTTTTCCACCAAAAGATTTAATTTTTAATGCATTTGATAAATGTAATTTGAATGATTTAAAAGTTGTTATTATTGGTCAAGATCCATATCACGGAGTTGGCGAAGCAAATGGCTTATGTTTTTCGGTAAATGACGGCATTAAAATTCCACCTTCATTAAGAAATATTTTTGCAGAAATTAATTCCGATTTTGATTCTATATTTTTACCAACAAACGGAAATTTAGAGCGTTGGGCACAACAAGGCATATTGCTTTTAAACGCCAGTTTATCGGTAAGAAAAGACGAAGCAAATAGTCATAAACACTTAAAGTGGAACATTTTTACAGACAATGTAATTAATTATATATCAGATAATTGTAATAATATTGTTTTTTTACTTTGGGGAAGTTTTGCTCAAAAAAAAGGAACTAAAATTAACAGAGAAAAACACCTAGTTTTGGAATGCGGACACCCATCACCGTTAAGTGCAAATAGAGGGTTTTGGTTTGGAAATAAACATTTTAGTCAAACCAATACGTATTTAAAATCTATTGAAAAAATGTCGATTGAATGGTAGTATTAGGTTGTTGTAAATCTAAAATACTTAACACTTCTTCACCTAAAAAGGGACCTCCAGGATAATGAGCTGTATAATCTAAATTTAACCAAATTTTTCCCTTTTCATCACGATGAAAATAAATTGTTCTTCCTTTAGAAATGTCTTTAAATAATTCATTACTAATTAGATACATAGCAGTTTCTAATTCTTTTTCAGTACCCAATAATAATTCTGGATACATATGTCTTCCTGTATGAATTAATCGCATGCTGCCTCCAATAGATTTTATTGCGGCGCACATTAAAATAGCGTGGTCATCACAATCACCTGAAAAATACAATAAACTTTCGCTACCACTTGCAAAATATTCTTGTTCTTTTGGGTCATTTACATAATTCCACCGTGAATTTACTTCTTTAAAAACCGCAAAATATTGTATTAATTTTCTGTTCACGGAATAGTAAGGGGTTTTGGTAAAATGTGTATTTATGGCGTATAAAGCAAAATTTCTGACTTTTGAATTGGCAAAATCGACACTCTTAAAAACACTACTTTTATTTGGGAAAGGTTTTAAGGTTTTTTGTTCTAAAAAGGTTTCTTCTTTCTGCATTTCATCGCTTAAAAAAATAATTTTATAAGCAGTAATTACTTGAAAAAGAGAGTAGTTGCCTTGTATAGAAGCAAATACGAATGTTATGATATAAATAGTTATAGAATATAAAACTTTTTTTCTTAACCATTTTAAAATCAATAAAAATAAAAGTAAAAGCAGTATAAAAACTATGATTTTATCGTACGGTATTTCAGCATCAAAATAATAAATATTTTTTCTGAAATAAATAAAAACAGGGGTACTGATTAAAAAAGCTAAAATTAAAAACAAGACATTTTCTCTGAACTTATTTGCGATAAGCCAAGACGATATTTTATCAAAAAAAGAGGTTAAAAAAAATGCCATTTTTAGAAATAGAGAATTTCTTTTTATTTAGAATTCAAAAGTAGTTAAAATTGAAGCAACAATATAATTTGATTTGTTTTTTATATGTTTTTAACTATCTGGTTAAAATCGACTTTTTTAGAAATAATATTCAACTCAAAAAGTTGGTTTTGAACGATTTGAACTGTTTTTTCATCTAAATTTTTCTGACTCCATTGGGTTTGACTTAACCATTGTTGAATGTCTTCTACTTTTTGCCCATATCTTGAAGCCAGTGTTCTATCGATGCTTGGAATGTATTTGAATTCTTCAGTTGTAGCGTTTATTATTTCTAAAATTAAAGCCATTACAGATTTGTTTTCGACTAAAAATTCATTTCTAACAGCAATTACAAAACAAGGCCAAGGAGTAGGGCATTCGCCAACACGCTTGAACGTTCCACTATCTACTAAAGGTTTTGTGGTGTATTTTTCCCACATAAAATAATCTGATTTTCCTTCAGAAAGACTTGCAATTGCTCCGTCTAAATTATTTACGATTTCAAATGGAATAGCACTAATGTTCCAGTTGTTTTTTTCTGCATTTACAAAACTCATTAAATGGGAACCAGAACCCAATCGGCTTATAGCTGAAATTTTATGTTCTAAATCTGAAACCGAATTATATTTGGCTTTTCCATCTACGTGAATTCCCCATATTAAGGGTGATTTCACGAAAACTTGCACAATTGAACTGTGCGGATTTTCAGTTAGTTCTTTAATAATTCCTTCCGTTAAAATAATGGCAATATCGGTTTCATTATCACGCAACATTTGGCACATTTTTCCAGTCCCCTCAGGCACGTCAGTCCAATGCAAATCGATTCCAGCTTCATTGAATTCGCCATTTTCAATGCACATATGCCAAGGCAAGTTGAAATGTTCGGGTACGCCTGCTATTTTGACTTGTTTCATATTTTGGGTATAAGGTTTTGGGTGATGGGTTTAAGGGTAATGGCTTTAAGGATTTAATTAAATCTGTGTTGATTTACCCAACCAATTTATCCAATGTATAAGCAATTAACTCATTTACCGTTTTTTCTGGATTCGAACTAAATTCGCCTACGGCTCTGTTTGCAATAATTGCATTTAACGACAAACAATTATGACCTAATAATTTGCCTAAACCATAAATAGCTGACGTTTCCATTTCTAAATTCGTCATGCGTGTTCCGTTATAATTAAAAGTATCCATTTTGTGATTTAATTCAGGATCTTGAATATTTAATCGTACTACACGACCTTGAGGTCCGTAAAATCCGCCAGCAGTTCCTGTGAATCCTTTATGAAATTTTTCCGAATAGATTTTGTTTTCTAAGGTTTCATTACAAGACAACACTGTTGGTCTACCTTTTCTTGTATCCCAATTGGTGTGTGAAATAAACGCATCTTCTAATTCCGAATCAGAATGTTCTTCAATTAAATAGGAGCGAAGCATATTGTCCAAACCAATGGCGTATTTACTCATTACCCAACTATCCACAGGTATATCAGCTTGTAACGAGCCAGAGGTTCCAATTCTAACGATGTTTAAAGCTGTATGATTTGGTTTAAGTTCTCTTGTGTGTAAATCGATATTGACTAACGCGTCAAGTTCATTCATTACTATATCAATATTATCAGGACCTATTCCAGTTGACTGAACCGAAATACGTTTGCCTTTATAAATTCCAGTTTCTGTTTTAAATTCTCTTTTCTGAGTTGAAAATTCTATAGTTTCAAAATGTTTTGTAATTTTTGATACACGTTCTGGATCGCCAACAAAAATAATATCAGAAGCAATTTGTTCTGGTTTCAAATTTAAGTGATAAACACTTCCGTCTGGATTTAATATTAATTCTGATGATTTTATCATTTTTCTAAATTGTATATTGTAATATGTATACTGTATAATGATTTTGAAAATGTGGTTACAATATACATTTTACAATTTTCAGTATACAAAAAAAACTATCCGCCAACACGTTTGGTTTTAAAGCCTTTGTCTTGAAGCATTTTCATTATTTTATCTCTGTAATCGCCTTGAAGGATAATAGCGCCGTCTTTAAAACTTCCACCCACACTTAATTTTGTTTTGATTTCTTTGGCTAGAACTTTAAAATCTTCATCCGTTCCTTCGTAACCTTCAATTATAGTGGTGGCTTTTCCTTTTCGTTTTTCATATTTACAAATCATAGGTTCTTTTTGAACATACAATTCATGCGGCATAACCTCTGTTTCTTCTGGTTCATTTGAAGGAATATGGTCTGGAAATAGGTTTTTTAGTTGGTCTTGTAAATCCATTTTTTGTACGCAGATTAAACCGAATCGCAATAGCGAAACGTTAAGTAAAACTGTTTTTTTTATTTTTTTATTAATCCTAATTCTACCAAACGTTCGTGCAAAAATACGCCTGCAGTTATGTTTTCAAATAGTTTTGGATTTTTTTCATCGACACATTCTGGTAAACAATCTAATTTCATATCACTTACCGGATGCATGAAAAAAGGAATAGAATATCGTGAAGTTCCCCATAATTCTCTTGGTGGATTTACTACTTGATGAATCGTAGATTTTAATCGGTTATTGGTATGGCGCGATAACATATCTCCAACATTTATCATTAATTCATCTGGTTGCGCCATAGCATCAATCCATTGCCCATCGTGGTTTTGAACCTGAAGTCCTTTTCCTTGAGCACCCATTAATAAAGTAATTAGGTTTATATCTCCATGCGCAGCCGCACGTACAGCACCGTCTTTAGGTTCATCAGTAATTGGGGGATAATGTATGGGTCTTAATATGCTATTTCCTTCAGAAATGTAAGCATCAAAATAAAATTCATCCAATCCAATAAATAACGCCAAAGCACGAAGTACATATATTCCTGTTTTTTCTAACATTTGATAGGCTTCTTTTCCGGTGCTATTAAAATTAGGCAATTCAGAAACTGATACATTTTCAGGATATTCGTTAGCGTATTTTGAATTCGAATCTACATATTGACCAAAGTGCCAAAATTCTTTTAAATCTCCAGCAGAACGTCCTTTTGCATGTTCTTTTCCAAACGAAACATAGCCTCTTTGTCCTCCAATACCAGGAATTTCATATTTTTCTTTTGTTTCAATAGGTAAACTGAAGAAATTTCTGACTTCGCTATACAGATTTTCAACTAAATTGTCATCTAAAAAATGACCTTTTAAGGCTACGAAACCAATCTCTTCGTAGGCTTTTCCGATTTCATTTACAAATTTTTGTTTACGTGCCGGATCTTCCGACAGGAAATCACGTAAGTCTACACTTGGAATTTTTTGCATGATAAAAAATTATTTGTTTTCCCAACTCATTTACCGGCTGGAATTCTTACTCTAACAAAGATAAAAAAAATTAGTTAGAAAAAACATAATTCAAGATATTTGCTCCCATTTTTAGGGCTTTTTCTCTAACGTTTATAGGGTCGTTGTGTACTTCTTGATTTTCCCATCCGTCACCTAAATCACATTCAAAAGTGTATAAAAGCGCCAGTCTGTTTTCAATAAAAATACCGTATGCCTGAGGTTGCTTGTTATCGTGTTCATGAATTTTTGGTAATCCATTTGGAAAAGAATAAGGCGTTTGGAAAATAGCATGTGTTTTAGGAATTTCAACTAAAGCGGTATTTGGGAAGAGTTTTTTTATTTCTTTTCTTATATATTCATCCATACCATAGTTATCATCAATATGTAAAAAACCGCCTGAATTTAAATAATTTTGAAGATTTTCAATGTCGTTATTACTAAAAACCACGTTTCCGTGTCCAGTCATATGAACAAATGGATACAAAAACAATTCAGCACTTCCGACATCAACGGAATTGACTTTAGGGTTTAATTTAGTTTTAATATTTTGATTGCAAAATTTCACTAAATTAGGCAAAGAAGTGGGATTGGCATACCAATCGCCACCGCCAGAATATTTTAAAACGGCAATATCTTGAGAAAATCCTAAGTTCCAAACTAGTAAAATTCCAAAAGTTATAAATTTATTCATTTTGAATTACAATTGTATGACAAGCTACTAAAGCCGCAGTTTCCGTTCTTAATCTTGTGTTTCCCAAAGTTACAGGAATAAATTCATTTTCAATAGCCATTTTGATTTCTTTTGTAGAAAAATCACCTTCGGGTCCAATTAAAATAATGATAGGATTATCTTTTTTAATTTCTTTAGCAAAAGATTTTTTATCTGTTTCTTCACAATGGGCGATAAATTTTTGACCTGAATAATCTTTTTTAAGAAATTCGGATAAAGTAATAGCCTCGTTTATTTTTGGTAAATAATACTGATTAGATTGTTTTGTAGCCGATTGAATTATTTTTTCTGCTCTGTCTGTTTTGAATATTTTTCGTTCAGAATGTTCGCAAATAATAGGTGTTATTTCATGAACGCCAATCTCAGTAGCTTTTTCTAAAAACCATTCCATTCTGTCGTGCATTTTAGTAGGAGCTACAGCAATATGTGTATAAAAAGTGGTAGGTTTAAAAAAGGATTCTTCTACAATTTTTACTTCACATTTTTTTTCTAAACCTAAAATTATTTCAGATACAAATAAATATCCTAATCCATTAGTAATATGAATTTTATGACCTTCTTGTTTGCGCAAAACTTTAATTATATGTTTGCTTTCTTCTTTATCAAAAGTAAACGTTTTATCGCCGGATTTTATATCGGAATTATAGAATAATTGCATAATTTTAAAATTCAATTCTTGCTTTAGAAACGACGTCAGCTGTGCTGAAATTTTCTTCTAAAAAGTTATAATAACCTACAATTCCAATCATTGCAGCGTTGTCTGTTGTGTATTCAAATTTTGGAATATACGTTTTCCAACCGTATTTTGATTCCGCTTCTTTTAACGTATTTCTTATACCTGAATTTGCCGAAACCCCACCACCAATAGTAATTTGTGTAATACCAGTTTCTGATACAGCTAATTTTAACTTATCCATCAAAATTTCTATAATAGTATGTTGTATTGATGCACAAATATCATTTAAATTTTCAGTGATAAAATGTTCGTTTTCTGTTAATTTTTTCTGAATAAAATATAAAATTTGCGTTTTTAAACCACTAAAACTAAAATCCAAACCTGGTACTTTTGGCTTGGTAAAAACAAAGGCTTTCGGATTGCCTAATTGTGCATACTTATCTATCAAAGGTCCGCCAGGATAAGGAAGTCCTAGTATTTTAGCACTTTTATCAAATGCTTCACCAACCGCATCATCTGTAGTTTCGCCAATAATTTCCATTTCAAAAAAACTGGAAACTTTTACAATTTGTGTATGACCTCCAGAAATGGTTAAAGCAATAAATGGAAAACTTGGTTTTTCGTAGCCTTCTTCATCAATAAAATGCGCTAAAATATGTGCTTTCATATGGTTAATTGCCACTAAAGGAATTCCTAAACCAAGACTTAACGATTTAGCAAAACTTCCTCCAACTAAAAGCGAACCCATTAAACCAGGGCCTTGAGTAAAGGCAATGCAATTTAAATTTTCTTTTGTAATTCCAGCTTTTTTAATTGCCATTTCCACAACCGGAACAATATTTTGCTGATGCGCTCTTGATGCTAATTCGGGAACCACACCGCCATATTCTTCATGAACTTTTTGTCCTGCCACAATATTAGATAACACTTTGTCATTGCACAAAACAGCTGCAGAGGTATCGTCGCAAGAGCTTTCAATTGCTAAAGTGTATATATTTTTCGAATTTGTTAGGTTAGGCATGAATTTTGGTATAAAAGTATTGTATAAGTCTTACAAAATTGCTTATTTTTGTTGCTATTAGCAAATAAAAATAGATTTGTTTTGCAAAATTAAATAAATAAAATATTAAATCAGTAAAAAAAATAGCGGTTCGTTCCTTAATTGGAATGGTACTTTTTGTGCTTTTAGTAGCTATACTATTAGCATTACCTGTTGTGCAAACAAGGCTGGGAAAATACGCTACAGATCTGCTGAAAAAAGATTTTGGTGTTTCTATTACTATTGAAAAAGTGGCTATTAATCCGTTTGGAGGTGTTAAACTGAAAGGGGTTTTGGCTTTAGACCATCATAACGATACGCTTTTTCATTTTAACCGAATTCATACTTCTATTTTAAGCTATAAAAAATTATATGAAAAAGGGCATCCTTATTTGGGCGACTTGCAAGCCGATGAATTAAACCTGAAGATAATTCAATATAAAGGAGAAAAAGACACTAATTTAGACAAGTTTGTAGCTGCTTTTGATGATAATCCTCCGAAACCTTCTACTGGAAAATTCAGATTAAAAATAAATTCTATTTCCCTACAAAATAGTCGATTTAGGTATATTGATGAAAATTTAAAAACGCCTAAAGTTTTAGATTTT
>NZ_JBEIET010000026.1:0-24089 GCF_040382755.1 Flavobacterium sp. | reverse complement strand
GGAAAATTTTGAATATATGTTTTGCGGTTCTTCTTCGCCATATACTTCAGGTTCAGAAAGTATATCGTCGTCATCTATTTCTTCGTCTGAATGCAATTCTTGTTTGTTTTTATTTAAGAAAATTCCAGCTTTATCTAATATATTTTTGTAAGTAAATATAGGTGCATTAAATCGTAAGGCTAACGCAATTGCATCAGAAGTTCTCGCATCGATTACTTCTTCTTTTGCTTCTTTTTCGCAAACAATACTGGAATAAAAAACACCGTCTACTAATTTATGAATAATCACTTGAGTAATAACAATTTCATATTTATCTGCGATGGTTTTGAATAAATCGTGTGTTAAAGGACGCGGTGGCGTAATTTCTTTTTCTAAAGCAATAGCAATTGATTGTGCTTCAAAGGCACCAATAACTATTGGTAATTGTCTGTCGCCATCTACTTCATTCAAAATTAAAGCATAGGCTCCATTTTGTGTTTGACTATACGATATTCCTTTAATGGTTAATTTAACTAAACTCATTTTGTACTTAAACTTTATTCAAATGTACTATAAAAATATTTTCTATAAAATAAAAGGCTATCTAAATTGGATATTTCTATCGTATTTAGATAGCCTTTTTAGGAGGCACAATATATAAAAAATTATGCGTTTGCCGCTTTAAAAGCTTTTAATTTTTCAATCAATTTAGGAACAACATCAAAAGCATCGCCTACAATACCATAATCGGCTACTTTAAAGAAAGGCGCTTCGGCATCGGTATTAATTACCACTTTTACTTTAGAAGAGTTGATTCCTGCAATATGCTGTATAGCTCCAGAAATTCCGATAGCTATGTATAAATTAGCCGCAACTGGTTTTCCTGTTTGCCCTACGTGTTCTCCGTGTGGACGCCATCCAATATCTGAAACGGGTTTCGAACAAGCGGTTGCCGCACCAAGTACAGTGGCCAATTCTTCAATCATACCCCAATTTTCAGGCCCTTTTAATCCTCGTCCTGCAGACACCACAATTTCAGCATCAGCAATGGTTACTTTACCAGTAGTTTTTTCTGAATTGATAACTTTCACGCCAAAATCTGCATCAGATAAAGCTGGTGAAAAATCTTCTTCCGTTAATGAAGTTGCATTTTCAATCAATCCGAATGAATTTTTAGAAATTCCTAAAACTTTTACATCTGTAGCAATTTCTGTTAAATTAAATGCTTTGTTAGAAAAAGCACTTCTTTTAACTTGAAATGGAGTTACACTTAAAGGCGCTTCAATTATATTTGAAGCAAAACCTGCATTTAAATGTACAGCTACCAATGGAGCTATGTGTAAACTATCTGTAGTTGAAGCTAATATTACCACTTTAGCACCCTCTTTTTCTGCAGCTTGCTTTATTACATCTGCGTAAGCTTTTGCATTAAATGACGTTAATTTATCATTTGTTACTTTTAACACTTTACTCACTCCATAAGCAGATAAAGCATTATTTTCTGTAGCATTAATTGAAACGGCAGTAACTGTTGTTCCAAGCATATCGGCTACTTTTTTTGCATATGAAGCAATTTCAAAAGCTACTTTTTTGAATTTACCTTCGTTTGATTCTGTATATATTAAAACTGACATATCTTTTTATTTACGATTTACGTTTTGCGATTTACAATTAAATTACTTTAGCTTCGTTGTGTAATAAATTAATTAATTCATCTATATTATCTGCGCTGATTAATTTTACTGCTGATTTTGCCGCTGGTTTTTCAAATTTTATTGAAGAAGTGGCAGTTGCATCTGAAGTTGGTTCAACAATATTTAATGCTTTCGTTCTGGCGGTCATAATACCACGCATATTTGGAATTCTTAAATCTTTTTCTTCAACCAAACCTTTTTTACCTGCAATAATTAAAGGTAAACTTGATGTAGCCGTTTCTTTACCGCCATCAATTTCTCTAATCGTTGTAGCTTCAGTGCCAGAAATTTCAATTCCAATACAAGCATTTACAAAATTAAAACCTAATAATCCAGCTAACATTCCAGGTACCATACCTCCATTATAATCAATAGATTCTGTACCTGCAATAATTAAATCGTAGCCACCTTGCTTCACCACGTTAGCCAATTGTTTTGCAACAAATAAACCGTCTGTAGGATTGGTATTTATACGAATCGCTTCATCCGCACCAATGGCTAAGGCTTTTCTTAAAGTCGCTTCGGCATCTGCACCACCTACATTAACAACAGTTACGTGGGCACCACTTTGCTCTTTTAACACAATTGCTTTGGTTAAACCAAACTCGTCATTCGGATTAATAACATATTGAACCCCATTTGTATCAAACTCGGTATCGTTATTAACAAAATTAATTTTTGAAGTAGTATCAGGAACGTGACTGATGCAAACTAATATTTTCATTTTTATACTGATTTTATATTGATGCCACGAAATTACAAAAAATGTTTTAAAAAAATATTATGCACGCATATAAAATATTGTTTTTTCACAAAAATTAAATAAATTTTATGAATTGTTGAATTTAAATAAGTAAAAATAAGAATTTGATAAGATATTATTAAAGAAATCGATTGAGTAAAAATATTAAATTTTAATGAGCGTACTCATTAAAATTTATTATTTTTGCCATTCACTAAGTTTTAGAATTAATTTTATGAGAACAATACAGTTTAGAGAAGCTATTTGTGAAGCAATGAGCGAAGAAATGCGTCGTGATGAAACGGTGTACTTAATGGGAGAAGAAGTTGCAGAATATAATGGAGCCTATAAAGCTTCAAAAGGTATGCTTGATGAATTTGGACCAAAACGTGTTATCGATACACCAATTGCAGAATTAGGTTTTGCAGGTATCGCAGTAGGTTCAGCTATGAACGGATGCCGACCAATTGTAGAATATATGACGTTCAACTTCTCTTTAGTTGGAATTGATCAAATAATAAATAATGCGGCGAAAATGCGTCAAATGTCGGCAGGACAATTTCCTATGCCAATGGTTTTTCGTGGACCAACAGCATCTGCAGGACAATTAGGAGCAACACACTCGCAAGCTTTTGAAAACTGGTTTGCCAATACTCCAGGATTAAAAGTGGTTGTTCCAAGTACCGTTTATGATGCAAAAGGTTTGTTAAAAGCTGCCATTCGTGATAACGACCCTGTAATTTTTATGGAATCTGAACAAATGTATGGTGATAAAGGTGAAGTTCCAGAAGGTGATTACATTATTCCACTTGGAGTAGCTGATATCAAACGCGAAGGTACTGATGTGACTATCGTTTCATTTGGTAAAATTATCAAAGAAGCACATCTTGCTGCTGAAGAATTAGCAAAAGAAGGCATCTCTTGTGAAATTATCGATTTAAGAACCGTTCGTCCAATGGATTACGACTGTATTATTAATTCGGTTAAAAAAACAAATAGATTAGTCGTTTTAGAAGAAGCGTGGCCGTTTGCCTCTGTTGCTTCAGAAATTACTTATATGGTTCAAGAACGTGCTTTTGATTATTTAGACGCACCTATCCAACGTATCACAACTGCTGATACACCTGCGCCATATGCACCAACTTTATTAAAAGAATGGTTACCAAACAGTAATGATGTAGTAAAAGCTGTTAAAAAAGTTATGTATAAAAAATAAAAACATATAATTAGGCAATTAGATAATAGTTTTTTTAATAATTTTTTCGATTTGTCTACTACTTTAAAATAAAGTATATTTGAATCCCGATTTTATCGGGATTTTTTTATAATTATTACCCAAATGAAAAACCTTCTCAGTCTTATTTTATTAATTTCAACCTTTACTTTTTCCCAAACAAAAGTAAGTGGAATTATATTAGATGACGCCAAACAACCTGTTTCTTATGCAACGGTAGCATTTAAAAATTCCGCAGAAGGCGTAATTGCCGATGAAAATGGAAAATTTTATCTCGAATCAAAAAAAACATATCCTACATTAGTGATTTCCTTTGTTGGGTATAAAGACAAAGAAATATCGCTTTCTGGCGAACATAATTACGATTTAAAAATTAGTTTAGAAAACGCAAACGAAATTGCCGAAGTAAAAGTGTATGGCGGAAAAACTTCAAAGAAAAACAATCCTGCTATAGATATTCTTAGAAAAATTTGGGAAAGAAAAAAGAAAAATGGATTGCGACAATTTAATCAATACGAATACGATAAGTATGAAAAAATTGAATTTGATATTAATTCTATAGACAGCACATTTATGAAAAATAAAATCTTCAAAAATGTAGAATTTATTTTTCAACACGTGGACACTTCAGCCATTACTGGTAAAAATTTCTTGCCTATTTTCATTAACGAAACCAAAAGCAAAGTATATGGCGACAATGTAAAAAACAAAACAAAAGACGTTTTAGAAGCCAATAAATATTCAGGATTTGGAAATGCAAATAACGATGGGGTTAATGCATTTTTAAAAGATTTATATGCCGATTACGATATTTACAACAACTACCTTAAATTTTTTGATAAAGATTTTGTAAGTCCTTTATCCCGAACTGGAATTCAAGTATATAATTACGTTTTAGCAGACAGTACATTTATTGATAAAAAATGGTGTTATAATATTGTATACTACCCGAGAAGAAAAAATGAATTGACTTTTAAAGGTGATTTTTGGGTAAACGATTCTACTTATGCCATTAAGAGTATCAATATGGAAGCCAGTAAAAGTGCCAATATCAACTGGGTGCGAGATATTTATATTGAGCAAGAATTTGATGTGCTAAACGATTCGGTTTTTTTATTGAAACGAGATCATATGATGACGGATTTTGCGCTAACCAAAAAAGAAGGTTCAAATGGTATGTACGGAAAACGAACAACTATGTTCAAAAATCATCAATTCAATAACGAAAAAGACGATAAATTTTACCGGGAAGAAGTCAATACTTTTAATAAAGAAGCGTTTACCAAAACAGATGAATATTGGGAAGAAAATCGATTTGAAAGTTTAAATTCTAATGAAAAAGGAATTTATGAAATGCTCGATACCCTAAAAACAGTTCCAAAAATTAAAAGGTTTTACAATTTAGTATCTATTTTAGGAAGTGGCTACATTCAAGTTGGAAAATTTGACATCGGACCTATTTTCTCTACTTTCGGATACAATGATGTAGAAGGGCAACGTATTAGATTAGGAGGAAGAACGTACTTTGGCCCTAACGACCCGTGGCGCATTCAAGGATACACTGCTTATGGTTTTAAAGACCAAAAAATAAAATACGGAATCAATGCTCGAGTAATGTTGGATAAGAAAAATCGCTTTATTGCCTCTTTTGGAAACCGAAGAGATGTAGAGCAAATTGGCGTAAGCTTAACCACTTCAAATGATATATTGGGTAGAAGTTTTGCTTCTTCTTCGTTTTTCTCAAGTGGCATAAACAATAAATTAACCAATGTAAATTTAACCAATTTAGGTTTCGAAATAGAACCCGTTAAAAATCTGGTTTTCGAAAGTAGTTTTTCATACAGAACCTTATCATCTGCTTCGCCAGAATTTAAATTGGACTATTTTACAGATGACACTTTTAGTAAAACAGCTAACAAAATAACTCAATCTGAAGTCAATTTCTTAATCAACTATACGCCAAATAGAAAAATGATTGGTTATGGTGTGGATCGAATGGAAGTAGATTTAAATTATCCAAGAATTTTTGTAAGTTATTCTCAAGGTTTAAAAGGGGTTTTAAATAGCGATTTCAACTATTCAAAATTACAACTTTTTTATCGTCAACCTTTATTAATTGGTGGATTTGGCCGATTATTCACCACTTTAGAAGTAGGAAAAACTTTCGGAACAGTTCCTTTGTCTTTAATGGGAATTATTCCTGGTAATCAGTCGTATTTTATTATCGATAATACCTATAATTTATTAAACTATTACGATTTTGTAGCCGACCAATATACCTCACTTCATTTGGAACATAATTTTAATGGAAAATTATTTTCAAGAGTGCCCTTACTTAGAAAACTAAACTGGAGAGAAATCATTGGTGTAAAAGCCGTTTATGGTTCCGTTTCAAACGAAAACAAAGTACTTAATGCTTCTGGGCAAATTTATCAAGCACCAGTAGATGGGTATTACGAATACTCAGCCGGAATAGGTAATATTTTTAAAGTAATGCGAGTGGATGCCTCTTGGCGTGGAAGTTATTTTGATATTCCTGAAGCTCGAAAATTCACAATTCGAGTAGGTTTTGGTTTTTATTTTTAAATGACCAACATCCTTGTTATTTTAAAAAAATTAATTTTTCATAATTTTTTTAATGTTTTTTTATGGTAAATGTATTTTTGCTATTATAAAATCTATAATTTAAGAAATCGAATACGTGCTAAACCCTAAGCTCTAACTTTTTTCTACCTTTGCAGTCGATAAATAAATACAAAAATGACAGCAGATAAAGTAACAACATTTGATGTTTTGGTGGAAATTCCAAGAGGAAGTCGAAACAAATATGAATATGATTTTGATTTAAAAAGAATGCGTTTTGACAGGATGCTATTCTCGTCAATGATGTATCCTGCAGATTACGGATTTATTCCAGAAACGTTAGCATTAGACGGTGATCCTCTGGATGTATTAGTTTTAGTAACCAAGCCAACATTTCCAGGATGTGTTATCGAAGTAAAACCTATTGGAGTGTTTCATATGGCAGATGATAAAGGTCCTGATGAAAAAGTAATTTGTGTGCCGGTTTCAGACCCAATTTGGAATTCATTAAACGACTTAAGTGACGTAAATCCACACTTAGTAAAAGAAATTGAACACTTTTTTCAAGTATATAAAGATTTAGAAAATAAAAATGTAGATGTAGAAGGTTGGGGAGATGTAAATGAAGCCCGTGCCATCATTAAAGAATGCACCGAACGATTTGAAGCAATTGAAAACAAACCAGAAGGTTTATTCAGCATAAAATAAAAAAAAATTTAACAATTTTTATTAAAAAAGGCAATTATCATTAGAATAATTGCCTTTTTTGTGTATTTTTGCTCGATTAAATTAAAATTAACTATTTACAAAAAACTATGAATAATTTTATGATTTATTTGCCAATTGTAATGGCAATTGTTGGATTGCTTTTTATGGCAATGAAACGTGCTTGGGTATTAAAACAAGATGCCGGAGACGGTAAAATGAAAGAAATTTCAGATTACATTTATGAAGGAGCATTGGCTTTCCTAAAAGCGGAATACAGATTATTAACTGTATTTGTAATTCTTGCAAGTATTGTTTTGGCTGGAATCACTTTCATTCCTGGAGTTAAAACACATTTATTTATTGTTGTAGCGTTTATTTTTGGAGCCTTTTTCTCAGCATTAGCAGGAAATATGGGTATGAAAATTGCTACAAAAACAAATGTAAGAACAACACAAGCGGCTCGTACAAGTTTACCACAAGCACTAAAAGTTTCATTTAGTGGAGGAACAGTAATGGGATTAGGAGTAGCTGGATTAGCTGTATTAGGTTTAACAGGTTTTTTCATATTATTATTTAGATATTTTATGCCAGGCGGTGTTTGGACAAATACGGAAGATATGACCGTAGTTTTAGAAACATTAGCAGGTTTCTCTTTAGGAGCTGAATCAATTGCATTATTTGCACGTGTGGGTGGTGGTATTTATACCAAAGCTGCTGACGTTGGTGCAGATTTAGTTGGAAAAGTAGAAGCAGGTATTCCAGAAGATGACCCAAGAAACCCAGCGACTATTGCTGATAACGTGGGTGATAATGTAGGAGACGTAGCTGGTATGGGTGCCGATTTATTCGGATCTTATGTAGCAACGGTTTTAGCAGCTATGGTTTTAGGAAATTATGTAATTAAAGATATGGGTGGTAAAATCGAAGACGCTTTTGGCGGAATCGGACCAATTTTATTACCAATGGCCATCGCAGGTTTTGGAATTTTATTTTCTATCATCGGAACGATGTTGGTTAAGATTTCAAGTGATGATGCAAAAGAAGCACAAGTACAAAAAGCATTGAATATTGGAAACTGGGTTTCTATACTTTTAACGTTAGTAGCGTGTTACTTTTTAGTAGAATATATGTTACCTGCAACAATGAAAATGGAATTTTACGGAGAAGGATTAAAAGATATTTCTTCAATGCGTGTTTTCTATGCTACAATTGTAGGATTAATAGTTGGTGGAGCCATTTCATCAGTTACTGAATATTATACAGGTTTAGGTACAAAACCAGTTTTAGCAATTGTACAAAAATCATCAACTGGTGCAGGAACTAACGTAATTGCAGGTTTAGCAACAGGTATGATTTCAACTTTCCCAACCGTATTATTATTTGCTGCTGCAATTTGGGCTTCATATGCTTTTGCAGGATTCTATGGAGTTGCTTTGGCTGCTTCTGCAATGATGGCTACAACAGCTATGCAATTAGCAATTGATGCATTCGGACCTATTTCTGATAATGCAGGTGGTATTGCTGAAATGAGCGAATTACCAAAAGAGGTTCGTACGCGTACAGATATTTTAGATTCAGTTGGTAACACAACAGCTGCAACAGGAAAAGGATTCGCAATCGCTTCTGCAGCGTTAACATCGTTAGCTTTATTTGCAGCTTATGTAACGTTTACAGGAATTGACGGTATTAATATTTTCAAAGCACCTGTATTAGCGATGTTATTCATTGGTGGTATGATTCCTGTAGTATTCTCTGCATTAGCAATGAATTCTGTTGGAAAAGCTGCAATGGATATGGTGTACGAAGTACGTCGTCAGTTCAAAGAAATTCCAGGAATTATGGAAGGAACTGGTAAACCAGAATATGGTAAATGTGTTGAAATTTCAACTAAGGCCGCTTTACGCGAAATGATGTTACCAGGAATTTTAACTATCGGTTTTCCAATTGCAATTGTCCTTTTAGGAAAATTAGTTTACCCAGATGATAATCAATTAATTGCTGAAATGTTAGGTGGTTATATGGCAGGAGTTACCGTTTCAGGTGTGCTTTGGGCAGTATTCCAAAACAACGCAGGTGGTGCTTGGGATAATGCTAAAAAATCTTTCGAAGCAGGTGTAGAAATCAATGGAGAAATGACATACAAAGGTTCGGATGCTCACAAAGCAGCTGTAACTGGAGATACTGTTGGAGATCCATTTAAAGACACTTCTGGTCCTTCAATGAACATCTTAATTAAATTAACGTGTTTAATTGGATTGGTTATCGCACCTATTTTAGGAGGTCATTCTGAAGGAACTAAAAAAGAAATGAAATACACAATTATCAAAATTAACGGTGATAGTATTTCAGAAATGGGTAAATGCGATATGACAAAATGCGCAACTATGACTAAAGATGAATGTGCAAAAATGTGTGATTCTTTAGGTTGTTCTGCAGAAGAGAAAGAAATGTGTATGTCTCATTACGATGCTAATGGTAAATTCATTGGAAAAGAAGGAGAAAAATCATGCTGTTCTAAAGACGCTGATAAAAAAGTTAAAGTAGAAATTACAAATAATAATGGAAAAGCAAAAGCTACAGTTACAACTTCTATAAACAAGAGTGTAAATGTTCAAACTTTTGAAGGTTCGTTAGAAGAAGTTAAGGCTAAAGTTGAAGCTTTAAAATAAAAGATTATTTATAAAATTAGAAAACCGCACAGCAATGTGCGGTTTTTTTTATGCAATTATTTTGTATATTTATCCTGTACATAAATAATTACTTATGAAAACAACCTTTACATTTCTATTATTTTTATTAATCTCGTTGAGTTTTTCTCAAAACAATATTGCATTTATACCAAAACCACAAAACACTTTAGTAGGAAAAGGTAGTTTTTATATTAACGCAAAAACGTATATTCAAGCCGATGAAAATTCATTTGAAGCTAATTATTTAAAAGAAGCAATACAAATTCAAACAGGATTACATCTAAAAATAACTTCAAAAAATAATTCTAAAAACATCCAATTGGTTTTACTAGAACCTAAAATTGCAAATTTCAACAAAGAGCAATATGAAATAGTTGTATCTGATTCAGAAATAGTTATTTCAGCCCTAACTAATCAAGGACTTTTTTATGGTATTCAAACGTTATTGCAAATGGTTCCGTTTGAGAAAAAAAACGAAATTGCAATCCCTTGGATAAATATTTCAGATGCACCAAAATATGCTTGGCGTGGTATGCACCTTGATGTTTGCAGGCACTACTTCCCTATTTCATTTATCAAAAAATACATTGATTATTTAGCGCATTATAAAATGAATACTTTTCATTGGCACTTAACCGAAGATCAAGGTTGGCGTATTGAAATCAAAAAATATCCAAAATTAACAGAGGTTGGAGCGTGGCGAAATGGTTCGATGGTAGGGCGTTATGACGACCAAAAAATTGATGATGTAAAATACGGTGGTTTTTACACGCAAGAAGAAATTAAAGAAGTAGTAGCTTACGCTTCACAACGACACATTACAATTGTACCAGAAATCGAAATGCCCGGACATTCACTTGCTGCATTGGCTGCTTATCCAGAATTATCTTGTACTGGTGGCCCTTTTGAAGTGGGTAAAAAATGGGGCGTTTTCGATGATGTATATTGCCCTAAAGAAGAAACGTTTACGTTTTTAGAAAATGTGCTGTCCGAAGTACTGGCTTTATTTCCTTCTGAATACATTCATATTGGTGGTGATGAATGCCCAAAAACACGATGGAAAAGTTGTGCACATTGCCAAAAAATTATAAAAGAAAAAGGATTAAAAGACGAACACGAATTACAAAGTTATTTTATCCAACGCATTGAAAAATTTGTAAATAGTAAAGGTCGAAAAATTATTGGCTGGGATGAAATTCTGGAAGGTGGATTAGCTCCAAACGCTGCCGTGATGAGTTGGCGTGGAACTGAAGGCGGAATTGCAGCAGCCAAGCAAAAACATTATGTAGTAATGACACCTGGTTCGCATTGTTATTTTGATCATTATCAAGGAAAACCAGAAAACGAACCGTTAGCCATTGGCGGATTTACTTCTTTAGAAAAAGTCTATAATTTTAATCCAATGCCGAAAGAACTTATTTTAGAAGAACAAAAATATATTTTAGGCGCGCAAGCCAATGTTTGGACGGAATATATTCTTACTCCAGAACAAGTTGAATATATGATTATGCCAAGAATGTCTGCGCTTGCCGAAGTTTTATGGGGAACCGCAAATCCAGAAAATTTTATTGATTTTAAAACCCGTTTGCAAGCACAAGAAATTTGGCTAAAAAACAACAACATCAATTATAGAAAAACCTCATTTACAGAATAAATAGGATGACAAATAGAAGAAATTTTTTAAAGAAAACCGCTTTAGCCACTGCAGGGTTGGCGCTTACAAGTTTCAAAAATACGACTGAAACTGTTGAAAATAAAGTGGCGTTAAATACGATTCAAAAACCAATAGTGCTTTCCACTTGGCGATTCGGAATTGAAGCCAATGCCGCCGCTTGGGAAATTTTAAGCAAAAATGGCAGGGCTTTAGATGCCGTAGAAGCGGGTGTGAAAATTCCGGAAGGCGATCCAAATGAACGCAGCGTAGGCTATGGTGGCCGACCTGATAGAGACGGCAAGGTAACACTTGATGCTTGTATTATGGACGAATTTTCGAATATTGGTTCGGTAGCTTGTTTGGAATACATCAAACATCCTATTTCTGTCGCCAGAGCAGTGATGGAAAAAACACCACACGTGATGTTGGTCGGAAAAGGAGCGTTACAATTTGCGCTTTCACAAGGATTTAAAAAAGAAAATTTATTAGTTGAAGACTCCGAAAAAGAATGGAAAGATTGGTTAAAAACGAGCCAATACAAACCCATTGCGAATATCGAAAACCACGACACCATCGGAATGATTGCTTTGGATGCAAATGGAAATTTATCAGGTGCGTGTACAACCAGCGGTATGGCATTTAAAATGCACGGTCGTGTGGGTGATTCCCCAATTATTGGTGCAGGATTATATGTAGATAATGAAATTGGTGCTGCAACTGCAACAGGGCACGGCGAGGAAGTCATTCGAATTACAGGATGCCATTTGGTGGTAGAATTAATGCGACAAGGTTTGTCTCCTCAAAAAGCTTGTGAAGAAGCGGTAATGCGAATTGTAAAACTAACTAAAAATCGAGGTAAAGAATTAAAAGACATTCAAGTTGGATTCATTGCTTTGAATAAAAAAGGAGAATATGGTTCCTATTGTATACAAGGCGGTTTCAATTATGCTGTTTATGATGCAACTGGAAATAGATTAATAGATGCCAATTACTTTTTGAAATAATTTTTCGCAACAGATTAAAGGATTTTAAGGATTATTTAATCCGTGAGAATTTGTGTAATCCGTGGCAAATATTCATAATTTATGTTCCAAAATAAAAAAATAGAAATCGCTTGTTTCAATCTCGAATCTGTAACACTTGCTCAAAAAGCAGGTGCGGATAGAGTCGAATTATGTGCTAATATTTCAGATGGAGGAACTACGCCGTCAATCGAAATCATTCAACAAGCTCGAAAAAATCTATCTATCGATTTATATATAATGATTCGTCCAAGAGGAGGAAATTTTGTTTACTCAGAAGTAGAATTTCAACAAATGAAATCGGAAATCGAGACCATCAAAAAACTTAACGTTAACGGATTTGTTTTTGGAATTTTAAATGAAGATAAAACAATTAATATCGAACAAAATAAAGCTTTAGTTGAATTGGCAAAACCATTTCCTTGTTCTTATCATCGTGCTTTTGATGCTGTTTCTAATTATGAACAAGCTTTGGAAGATGTTATTGCTTCCGGATTTTTAACATTATTAACTTCAGGCACATTTTCTAATGTAATGGAAGGAAAAGAAGTCTTGAAAAAATTAGTTGAACAAGCAAAAAATAGAATCGAAATTATGCCAGGTGGCGGATTGCGTTCAACCAATATTTCAGAATTGAATCAAATCGTCAATGCAAATTGGTATCATTCATCCGCTATAACCGATGGAACTGAAATTGCAAATCCAGAGGAAATTACCCAACTAAAGGAAAAGTTGCAATCGTAAATGATTTGATATGTTTAAAAAAATATTCTTGTTTTTGATTATAATTTGCTTTTCGGTTTCAGCACAGACTTCCTATCGTAATTTGTCATCAGAAAATTGGACATTCAATAAGCAAAACGAAACAAAAAAACACAAGGCAACTATTCCCGGTACCGTTCACACCGATTTATATGAAAACCAATTAATTCCTGATCCATTTTACGGAGCCAATGAAAAACAATTGCAATGGATTGAAAATGAAAATTGGGAATACGAATCTACATTTTCGTTATCTGAAAAAGAAATTTCCAATGAAAATATCGAATTAGAATTTGATGGATTAGACACCTATGCTACTATTTATATAAATGGGAAAATGGTTTTAGAAGCGGATAATATGTTTCGAAAATGGATAATTTCAGCGAAAAACCATCTTAAAAAAGGAAAAAATCATCTAAAAATTGTATTTCTATCAGCCGTTCAAAAAGGAAAAGAAGAAGCCGTAAAATTACCTTATACCTTACCCGAAAAAGAACGTGTTTTTGTAAGAAAAGCACAATATCAGTTTGGTTGGGATTGGGGTCCCCGATTTGTAACTGCCGGAATTTGGAAAAAAGTGCAATTGAAATTTTGGAATTCAGCTACAATCGAAAACATAAAATTCAGTCAAGTCGAATTGAATGATAAAAAAGCGATTTTGGAATTTACAACTGAAATTCGTGTTTCTGAAGTAAAAACAATTCAATTGAAAATTAATGAAAAAGCAGAAACATTTCATCTTAAAAAAGGAACGAATAAAGTAAAAATGCCCTATGAAATTTCGAATCCAAAATTGTGGTGGAGCAACGGATTAGGATTTCCACATCAATATGAATTTCATTTTTCATTGAAACAAAATCGTGAAATTTTAGATAAAAAAGAACTAAAAATCGGTCTTCGAACCATTGAATTAGTTCAAGATAAAGATGAATTTGGAACAAGCTTTTATTTCAAATTAAACGGGAAACCAGTTTTTATGAAAGGGGCAAATTATATTCCGCCAGATAGTTTTATTCCAAAACAAACACCATCAAGTTATCATGAGACAATTCAAAACGCCAGAAAAGCAAATATGAATATGCTTCGTGTTTGGGGCGGTGGCGTATATGCCGATGACGAATTTTACAATGCTTGTGATGCTAATGGAATTTTAGTTTGGCAAGATTTTATGTTTGCTTGCGCGATGTATCCAGGTGATGAAAAATTTATAGAAAACGTAAAACAAGAAGTAATTGATAACGTAAATCGTTTGCAAAATCATCCAAGTATAGCACTTTGGTGTGGCAATAACGAAAACGACGAAGGTTGGCACAATTGGGGTTGGCAAAAACAATTTAATTATTCAAAAGCCGATTCGACTCAAATTTGGAACGATTACAAAAAAGTATTTCATGAAATGATTCCGAAGACTTTAGATAGATTACTTCCAAAAGAGAAAAATGTGTATTGGCCTTCTTCACCTTCAATTGGTTGGGGAAGAAAAGAAAGTTTAACCCAAGGCGATTCGCATTATTGGGGCGTTTGGTGGGGCAAAGAACCTTTTGAAATTTATAAGAAAAAAATTGGTCGATTTATGAGTGAATATGGCTTTCAAGGGATGCCAAATTTAGAAATGTTGCAAAAAGTAATTGCTAAAGAAGAATTTAATTTTACTTCAGAAGCGTTTAAAAATCATCAAAAACATCCTACCGGTTTTGAAACAATTAAAGAATATATGAACCGAGATTTTCCTGTGCCAACTTCTATGGAAAAATACAATTATGTCTCGCAATTACTACAAGCTCACGGAATGAAAATCGCAATTGAAGCGCACCGATTAGCGAAACCCTATTGCATGGGATCTTTATATTGGCAATTAAACGATTGTTGGCCTGTAACTTCATGGAGTACTTTGGATTATTACGGCAATTGGAAAGCGGCGCATTACCAAGTCAAAGAAAGCTTTTCTCCGATACTTTTAGCAGTAACAGAAAATTCGGATGGATATTCAATTATTGGAAGTAACGATAATTTGGAAGTAAAAGAAGGAATAGTATCCGTTAAGTTACTTGATTTTTCTGGAAATGAACTTTGGACTGCTTCAAAGGAATGTGTTTTGAACGTTGAAAGAAATACAACTTGTATGCAGATTTTGAATACAGAATTACCAAAATTTGTAAAAGAAAAAACAGTTTTGCAGATTGAATTTACTAGCAATCAGAAAAAATCTATTGCGTATCATTACTTTGTAAAACCAAAAGAGTTACAACTAGAAAATCCAACTATTGAACTAAAAATAGTGGGCGAAACGCTTATCGAGCTTAAAACAAATACACTTGCAAAAAACGTGTACTTACAAGCAAAAGATGCTTTTTTTGAAGAAAATTATTTTGATTTACTTCCTGGAATTCCAAAGATAATTAAGACCGAAAAACCAACTCAAGAAACTAAGGTATTGTCTTTATTTGATGTTATGAATGAATAAAACATAAAAAAAACACCTCAATTGAGGCGTTTAAATTTAAAATAAACCGTTTATTTCGGCATCTATTCTATTTATTATGTTTCCTAAATCCTCAGGATTGTTTACAAAGTCTATATCATCCACATCGATAATTAATAATTTTCCTTTTGTGTATGTAGTAACCCAAGCTTCGTAACGCTCATTCAATCTACTTAAATAATCTATAGAAATAGAGTTTTCATAATCCCTTCCGCGTTTATGAATTTGCCCTACTAAATTTGGTATTGAACTTCTTAAATAAATAAGTAAATCTGGCGCTCCCACTAAACCTTCCATCAAATCAAAAAGTAATTTATAATTGGTATAATCTCTATTAGACATTAAACCCATTGCGTGTAAATTGGGCGCGAAAATAAAAGCATCTTCATAAATGGTTCTATCTTGTATGGTTTTTTTACCTGATTTTCTTATCTCTAAAATTTGTCTGAAACGACTGTTTAAAAAATAAATTTGCAAATTAAAACTCCAACGTTCCATTGAATGATAAAAATCATCCAAATACGGATTGTCATCTACATCTTCAAAATGTGCTTCCCATTTAAAATGTTTGGATAATAGCTTTGTTAATGTAGTTTTTCCAGCCCCAATATTTCCTGCAATAGCTATATGCATATGTTATTTTTTTATTTGATAGGTACTTAATTGATAGTTTGTAAAAATAGAAAAAAATCCATCTGTATAACAAAAATTTTCAATCAATTTTTCATTTATATTAACCTGTTGTGATAATTGATTTTCAAAAGTATAATAATATATTTTATTGTCAAACAGATAAAACAATTCGTTTTGATTTAAAAATACTGTTTTCTGATACGGATTTGCTTTTCCTAATGTGGCTATTTTACCAAATTTTGATATCGAAAAGCAATTTCTTTCAGTGTCAATCCAATACAAATAATTATAATCCGATTGCGAATACGAGATATTTTTTATAGGATTTGAAAGAAATTTTATTTTTTTAGAATTTAAATTATATAATCCTATTTGCTGACTTAAACTGTCATAAAACCACAATTCATTTTGAGAAGCGGGCTTTAAAAACTCGCAATTAATTTCCGAAAAAATACTCGAATTAATTTCATTAAACTGCGAATCTAACAACACAAAAGCGTTGTTTTCTTTGTAAAAAATAAGCGTTTGTAACATATTAAACGTTTCTACACTTGAAATTTTTCCAAAGTTATTATTTGCGTAGTTTACTGTATCGGATTTACTAACTTTGTATAATGTATTACTATTCGAAAAATAATATTTTCCTGACAGGTCATTTCCCCAAAACGTATCGTATTTATTTGGCAATGAAGTTACCTTTTCAACTTCAATTTGTTGAGCCGAGGAATAAAAAACAGATAGTAAAAAAAGGAGTAAAATTCGCATACAATAAATATTAACACAAAAATAACAAATTATAGTGTAACTATTAGCTATTTTTAGAGTCTAATATTGAATAAAATTAACTAAAAATGAAAAAAATATTCTTAGCCGTATTGAGTTTAACTACTTTTATGGCCACTGCACAAAAAGATTTCCAGGGAATGGCAGTTTACGAATCTAAAACGTCTACAGCCGAATTTGCAAAAAACTTTGACGGAAACAAAGATATGACGCCAGAAATGAAAAATCAAATTATGGAAAGAATGAAAAAAATGTTTGAAAAAACATTCGTTCTAAATTTCGATAAATCGGCCTCGATATATAAAGAAGAAGAAAAACTTGATGCACCTGGACAAGGAGGTGGCGGAAGAATGATGGCGTCTTTTATGGGCGGTGGCGGAACGTATTTTAAAAACGTTAAAGAAAAACAATACACAGTTGATAAAGAAGTATTTGGAAAAGAATTTTTAATTAAAGATTCCTTACCAAATTTAAAATGGGTACTAAGTGACGAATCTAAAAAAATAGGCGATTATACTTGTTTTAAAGCAACTGCAGTAAAAGAAGCAAGTAAAACGGATTTTAGAAATTTTAGAAGAAAAAAAGAAGAACCTAAAAAAGATACTGAAGAAGTAAAAACTGACGAAAAGGCAACTACAGAAAAAAAAGAAGAAAAGAAAACCAACTTTTTTGCCGAAATAGATATGCCAAAAGAAGTTACTGTAACTGCTTGGTATTGTCCAGAAATTCCTGTAAATCAAGGCCCTGATGAATATTGGGGTTTACCAGGATTAATTATGGAAGTTAACGATGGCAAAACCGTAATTATGTGTTCGAAATTAGTACTGAATGTAAAAGAAAAAATCGAAATTAAAGCACCAACTGGTGGTGATAAAGTCACTCAAAAAGAATATGACGATATTATGATTAAAAAAATGAAAGAAATGAGTGAAATGGGTGGCGGACCTGGATCAAGAGGTGGTATGCAAATGAGATTTTCTAGATAAGACAGCAACTTTAATTAATCCCAAAATATTATGAAAAATATATCTAAATTCTGTTTACTACTTTTCTCTGCAACCCTTTTTGGGCAAGATTTTTATGGAAAAGTAGAATATCAAACCATTCAAAATAAATCTAAAAAAGAAGCTGTTTCTATTTCAAAAGAATCTGAAAAAGAATCGGCGAAAGATGCTTTAGCAGGAATAGATAAAGAAGCGTTTGAAGAAGCTATGAAAAAAGCATTTCAAAAAAACTACCTTTTAACATTCAATAAAAACGAAGCGCTTTTTGAAGAAGTTGTAGCATTAGAGAAACCAAATCCAACGCAAGGTGGTATATCGGTTTCTATAAGTATGTCTGGTGATGGAGATAAATATATGAATACAAAAGATAAAATTTCATACACTGAAGAAGATATTTTTGGCGATGAATTTGTGATAAAAGATTCGTTACCAAAAATTGCTTGGGAAATTTCCAACGAAACAAAAATAATTGGTGATTATAACTGTGTAAAAGCAACTTATACTGAACCTGTTTCTAAAAATGATTTAGAAGCATACGAACGTTATCAAGAAAAAACAAAAAACGGAAAACCTTCTTTTTTTGAAATGAAAAAACCAGAACCACAAACTATTACAGCTTGGTACACCAGTGAAATACCTGTTAGTTTTGGTCCAAATGGCGTATGGGGTTTGCCGGGATTAATTTTACAACTTGAAAATGAAAATTATATTTACTTTTGCACGAAAGTAAGTATAAAAAATAACGAAACAGTAAAAATAAAAATTCCGAATTCTGGTAAAGTCATTTCCAAAAAAGAATATGAAAAATACGAGAAAAAAATGCAGAAACAAATGGAAGACAATGACGGTCCTATTATGATTCGTGAAATAAAAAACTAACAAACAGACTTAATGAAAAAAATAATTATTTTACTAAGCTTATTTCTTACTGGAATAAGTTACGCACAATCGGTAAAGGTTTCAGGAATACTGAAAGATAGCGACAATTTGGTTATAGAAACAGCCAATGTAATGGCCATTAACCAAGTTACAAAAGCGATGGATGCGTACAACATCACCAGTGAAAAAGGGGAATTTTCATTAAACTTAAAAGCCAATACAGAATATATTATTAAAGCCGGTTATATAGGTTATGCGCCTTTTGAACAAAAAATTACAACTACAAAAGAAAACCAAACTTTTAATATTGTATTATCAAGTTCAAATACCATTGAAACCGTTGAGATTGTTCGAGAAATGCCTGTAAGAATTAGTGGGGACACCATTATTTATAATTCCGATTCGTTTACCAACGGAACCGAAAAGAAGTTAGAAGATGTACTTAAAAAACTACCTGGCGTATCTGTTAACAAAGACGGTGAAATTTCTGTAGAAGGTAAAACGGCACAAAAGTTAATGGTTAATGGTAAAGATTTTTTTGATGGCGACACAAAATTAGGTGTGAAAAATATACCTGCAGATGCTATTGATAAAGTACAAGTTTTAAGAAATTATAATGAAGTTTCTAATTTAAAAGGATTAGAAAATAATGAAGAAAACATTGCTATTAATATCAAACTAAAACAAGGTAAAACCAACTTTTGGTTTGGTGATGTCCTTGCTGGAGAAGGCATTATAGACTCGAAAAACAGAAGTATCGTTAATCCAAAATTATTTTATTATAGTCCAAAATACAGCGTTAATTTAATAGGTAATTTAAATAATATTGGTGAGTTACCGCTTACCACGCAAGACTATTTTAAATTTACAGGAGGATTTAGAAATATGATGCGAAAAGGGGGTTCTAGTTTTAATGTTTCTTCAAACGATTTGGGAATTGGAAGTTTGAGAAACAATCGTGCAAAAAATATTGATACGAAATTTGGCGCGGCAAACTTTTCTTATAATCCTTCGAAAGTATGGACAATTAGTGGATTTGGTATTTACTCGTACAACAAAACCGATTTACAAACCGACAATGTTTACAATCGTGTAGATAGATTGCCAAATGGGTCAACCGTAAATATTACAGAAACACGTCAAGACATTTCTAGACAGAGAAACAATTTAGGATTGTTTAAATTAAGTAGTAGCTACGTACCTTCTACCAAAATGCACCTGGATTACGATGCATTACTAAAAACATCTGATCAATTGGATAGACAAAATGTAGTATCAAGTTTACAAGGGAATATTTTAACAGAAAAAAACCAACAACCTATTTCATTAAATCAAAACTTAAACTACTATTATACACTAAACGATAAAAATGTATTTGCTTTTGAAATGCAAAATTTATTTCAACAAGAAGATCCGTTTTATAATGCCAATTTACAAATACAACCATTTATTTTGGCAGGATACAATAGTGCTCAATCAAGAAACAGCATCAATCAAAACCGATTTATTAAAACAAATAAAACGGATGCAAAATTTGATTACTACTATATGGTAACACCAAAAAGCAACATTAACGTTACCATTGGAAACACGTATTCGTATCAAAACTTTAATTCAAATATGTTTCAAACATTAGATAATGGCACCCAAAATAATTTATCCGATAGTCAAAACACCAATAAAGTAAATTATGTATTTAACGATGCTTTTGTAGGCTTACATTATAAAATGTTGGTTGGGAAATTTACTTTTAATCCAGGAGTTACTTTACATCAATTTAATACTAGTGACACCCAATTGAACAGCGTAAATAATATGAGTTTCAATAGAGTTTTACCTGATTTCTTTGCATTATGGCAAATGAAAAAATCACAAACATTATCGTACAATTTCTCATTAACTAATAATTTTACAGATGTCGTAAAATTGGCACAAGGGTATGTGTTTTCAAATTATAACAGTTTATTTAGCGGAAATAGATTCTTAGAAAATTCAATTTCACAAGTACACTCTTTGCGTTTTTTTAAATTTAGTATGTTTAATATGGAAAATATTTCTGCTAATATTACCTATTCAAAACAAACTGAAATTATTACCAACCGTGCTTTATTAACAGGTATTAATCAAGTTTCAAGTTCGGTAAACATCAATTCTAATTTTCCAAATGAGTCGCTTTCAGGATTTTTTAATTATGGAAAATCGTTTGCTCGTTATTTTAAAGCAAATGGAATTGTAAATTTAAGTAAAAGCACAAATAACAATATTCGTGTAAATCCTGATAATTCTGAGTTTATTCAGAACACCAAATCATTTACACAAATTTATGAAATGAAATTTTCAACCAATTTCAAAAAAATACCGAATATTGAATTGGCCTACGAATACAGAATAAACGATTTTCAAAATCAGATAAATTATGTAGATAATCCATCGGTAACGCTAGAATATTTCTTTTTAGATGCCTTTTCATTTACATCTGAATACAATTTCTTTCACAACAGAGATAAAGCGAAAACTTTTGATACTGAATATGATTTCTTAACCGCATCCTTATCATATCAAAAAAGAGATAGTAAATTTGAATATAAAGTTAGTGCAACCAACTTATTAAATACAACTGCATTAAACGACAACAGCTTTAATGCCTTAGGTGGTTCTACAAGTTTTACGAGTTTCTATGTACAACCTCGTTTTGTGGTGTTTAGCTTGAAATATGTGTTGTAATTAATACAATATAAAACCGAAAAACCCGATTTGAATTAAAACAAATCGGGTTTTTTATTGAATAAAAGAATTACATCCCTGTTCGAATGGCTTCTACAGGATCTAATCTTGAAGCTGAAATAGCGGGTAAAATTCCTGATATTAATCCGATAATTATGGACAAACTTGAGCCTAATAAAATATTAAAAGAACTCAAAACAAACTCGAAATCTAATACGTTTGTTAAAACTAAGGCAATTAACCAAACCAAAACAATTCCAATTAATCCACCAAACATAGCTAAAATTACCGCTTCAAATAAAAACTGAAACAATATAAATCGGTTTTTTGCGCCTAAAGCTTTCTGAATTCCAATTAAATTAGTGCGTTCTTTAACAGAAACAAACATAATATTTGCAATTCCGAAACCACCAACTAAAAGAGAAAAAATACTTATTCCCCATCCTGCAATATTCATTTTACCAATAATGTCATCAATAAAATTGGTAAAACCAGACAGAATGTTTACAAAAAAGCTATTAATTTCTCCCGCACGCAAACCTCTTATACTTCTCATTTTATTAGTCAATTCCGCTTTAAATTCTTCAATATCAACTCCGGCTTTTGGTTTGATTAAAATGGCTGGCGTAAAAATAACACTGTTATCACCATATAGTTTTCTCATATTATTTACAGGTAAAAAAACAGCCACATCATTAGAATCCCCAAAGGCATTTTGACCCATTTTTTTCAGTACGCCAATAACTGTAAAACGTTGACCGTAAAGTCTAATTTGCTTTCCAATAGGTTCGTTACCTTTAAATAAACCTTCTGCAACTTCACTTCCAATTACAATTACTGATGTACCTGAATTGGATTCGACTTCATTAAACAACCTACCTTTATCGACTTTAAACGGTTCAATTTCAAAAAATTCATTTGTAGACGGCTTCACTCGAATAGAATTTACAGTATTGTCGTCATATTTTATACTTTGATTTTTCGTAAAAAAATTAAATGAAATTTTATCAATATCAGGCATACTTTTTTGCAAATATTGATATTCATCGTATTTTACTTGCGGAAATTGGTCGCGCTTCCATTTTTCAACTTCTGTTGGTCCAAAAGAATATTTAAATAAATAAATGGTGTTTTTATCCATACCGTCTAAACTGTCAACAATATTTTTCTTCAATGAATCCACTGCTGCTAAAACCGCAATAATAGAAAAAATACCAACAGTAACTCCAAGTAAAGAAAGAAACGTTCGTAATTTATTACTTCTCAGTGCATTAAAAGCAAAAGCAAAACTTTCTTTAAGTAAACGAATATATAGTATCATAAAATGTAAATCTTAAATATTTGTAGTTAAAAAGGAATATTTGTTACAATTTTTAGAGGAAAATTATTTAGAAATGTTTCTCATTTACAGTTTATAACTATTGGATTTTCTTAATCAAATTGTTACTTTTGCAGTTCAAAACAAACAACAACATAATGACTCACACAAAACAAATCAAATCGGCATTAATTTCTGTATTTGACAAAACTGGTTTAGAACCAATCATTAAAGCACTTCATCAAAATAATGTAACAATTTATTCTACAGGTGGTACCGAAGATTTTATTAAAAATTTACAAGTTCCTGTTGTAGCTGTAGAAGATGTAACTTCTTATCCTTCTATTTTAGGCGGTAGAGTTAAAACCTTACATCCAAAGATTTTTGGTGGAATTTTAAACCGTCAAGATCACGAAGGCGATGTAGCCCAAATGACAGAATTTGATATTCCTCAAATTGATTTGGTAATTGTAGATTTATATCCATTTGAAAAAACAGTAGCTTCAGGAGCAAGTGAAGCTGATAGTATTGAAAAAATTGATATTGGTGGGATTTCATTAATTCGCGCTGCAGCGAAAAATTTTAAAGATACTGTGATTGTGGCATCTGTAGATGAATATGCTACTTTCTTAAATTTTTACTCTGAAAATCAAGGCGCTACTTCTATTGAACAAAGAAAACATTTAGCGACAAAAGCGTTTCATACCTCATCAAATTACGATACGGCCATTTTTAATTACTTCAATACTGAAGATACGTATTTAAAAATTAGCGAAGAAAAAGGGCAAATTTTACGTTATGGTGAAAACCCGCATCAAAAAGGATTTTTCTTTGGAGATTTTGATAAAATGTTTACCAAACTTCACGGAAAAGAATTGTCTTATAATAATTTATTAGACGTTGATGCATCTGTAAATTTAATAAATGAATTCAAACATAACGACCCAACTTTTGCTATTTTAAAACACAATAATGCTTGTGGTTTGGCTACACGAGCTACAATGAAAGAAGCCTATTTAGATGCATTAGCAGGTGATCCTACTTCAGCATTTGGTGGCGTACTTATTGCGAATGGAAATATTGATATAGCAACAGCTGAAGAAATAAATAAACTATTTTGCGAAGTGGTTATCGCACCATCATACGACCAAGAAGCTATTGATATTTTAGAAGAAAAAAAGAACCGAATCATTTTAGT
>NZ_JBEIET010000025.1:0-24298 GCF_040382755.1 Flavobacterium sp. | reverse complement strand
TCTTTTGCAAAATGTAAAATTCCTTTTTCCACATTAATATCATTATAAATGTGAGTAGAATAATTAGAAAAGTGAAATTCTTCAATAAAGTTTCTAACTTTTTCTTCAGCAGCTCTTGTTGTGCTGAAATTATTTGGTGTAATTACATGAAGTAAATTAATATGAGCTCCGAAATAGTTCGCAAAATCAACTACTTTTTCAAAAGGTTTTTTAATTTCATCTGAAAAATTAGAAGCAAATGTAAGTGTGTCAACTTTAAAATCCGCATCTTCCTTTTTAATCACTAATACTGGAATTTCTGAATTTCTTACCACTTTTTCGGCATTTGAACCCACAAACATTTCGTGAAAACCACTTGCTCCGTGAGAGCCCATTACTACTAAATCAGCATGATGTTTTTTTCCATTTTCAATAATTCCCTCAAAAGCCATATTAAACTGTACGATACTCGAAACTTTAATATCATCTAAAAAACTTGCGTTTTCTAATTCTTCTAATTTGGAAACAGCTGCATTTTTAAAGAACATTAATTCAGGTATTTCATGCGAAGTATTCAGTGCATCATTTCCTGAACTTGATAATTCTAGCATGTGTAATAAAATTATTTCGCCATTATTTTTTTTTGCAATTTGTGCGGCTACTTTTAAAGCATTTTCGGCATGTTTTGAAAAATCGGTAGGTACTAAAATTGTTTTCATTTGTTTTAATTTAATTACTATTAATTATAGTATAAAGTTACGAATTTTTTTTTGAATTGTTTAACTTTTTTGGAAAAATGAAATATTTGGACATTTTAAAAAAAATGTTGTATATTTGCCAAGTTATTTAGTAAACAACCAAATAATGAGGCACGCATTGCGTGCCTCTTTTTATAAAGATGACATTTAAAGAAAAAGTAAAAAGCTTGCTTGACAAAGCGTTAGAAGAGAACACACAATTGTTTCTGATTGATTTAGATTTTTCAGAATCAAACAAAATTTCTGTTATCTTAGATGGTGATTCTGGTGTAAATTTACAAGATTGTATCAATGTAAATAAGTTTTTAGATAGCGGATTAGAAGCAGAAGATGTAGAATATTCTATTGAAGTTGCCTCGGCAGGAGTGTCTTCGCCATTAAAATTGGTTAGACAATATAAAAAAAATATAGGAAGAACAGTAAAAGTAAAAACCATTTCTCAAGGCGATTTTGAGGCTACATTATCTGATGCAGATGAACAAACAGCTACATTATCTTGGAGCGCAAGAGAACCAAAAGAAATAGGTAAAGGAAAAGTAACCGTTCAAAAGACAATTACAATTCCTTATTCAGACATAAAAGAAGCAGTAGTAATAATATCATTTTAAAAATAAAGCATACCATGGAGAATATTGCATTAATAGATTCATTTTCAGAATTTAAAGACGACAAACTAATCGACAGAGTAACCCTTATGGCTATTTTGGAAGATGTGTTTAGAAATGCGTTGAAAAAGAAATATGGTTCAGATGACAATTTCGATATTATCATAAACCCTGATAAAGGAGATATGGAAATTTGGAGAAACCGTGTAGTTGTAGCTGATGAAGATTTAGATCTTGAAAACGAAGAAATCACATTAACAGAAGCTAGAAAAATCGAACCTGATTTTGAAATTGGAGAAGAAGTATCTGAAGAAGTAAAATTAATCGATTTAGGTAGAAGAGCTATTTTAGCCTTACGCCAAAATTTGATTTCTAAAATTCATGAACACGATAACACCAATCTTTACAAACAATTTAAAGATTTAATTGGCGATATTTATACTGCCGAAGTACACCATGTACGACCAAAAATGGTAGTTTTAATGGATGACGATGGAAATGAAATTATCTTACCTAAAGAAAAACAAATTCCAAACGATTTCTTTAAAAAAGGAGAAAATGTAAGAGGTATTATCGAAAGCGTAGAGCTTAAAGGTAATAAGCCTCAAATTATAATGTCAAGAACAGCACCAAGTTTCTTAGAAAAATTATTTGAACAAGAAATTCCTGAAGTTTTTGATGGTTTAATTACTATTAAGAAAGTTGTTAGAATTCCTGGTGAAAAAGCAAAAGTTGCCGTTGATTCTTATGATGATAGAATTGATCCAGTTGGAGCTTGTGTAGGTATGAAAGGATCTCGCATTCACGGAATTGTTCGTGAATTAGGGAACGAAAATATCGACGTAATAAATTACACACAAAATACGCAATTATTTATCACAAGAGCGCTTAGCCCAGCTAAAGTTTCTACAGTAAAAATTGATGAAGAAAATAAAAAAGCAGAAGTTTTCTTAAAAATTGAAGAAGTTTCAAAAGCCATTGGTAGAAACGGACAAAACATTAAATTAGCGAGTCAATTAACTGGATACGAATTAGATGTAATTCGTGAAGGAATTGTTCAAGAAGAAGATGATGTGGAATTAAGAGAATTTAGTGATGAAATTGAAGAATGGATTATTGAAGAATTCGAAAAAATTGGTTTAGATACCGCAAGAAGTATTGTCGATAAAGATGTTGCTGATTTAGTAAGAAGAACAGATTTAGAGGAAGAAACCATTTTAGAAGTTATCAACATCTTACAACAAGAATTAGATAGCTAATCAACAATTAATTTAGCATCACAATCACAAAGAAAATTAAGCAAAAAACAAATATGTCTGAAGAAAGAGTAATACGAATAAGTAAAGTTTTAAAAGAATTCAACATTTCACTTGATAGAGCTGTTGACACCTTAAAAGAAAAGGGTCATACCATTGAGCACAGTCCCAATGCAAAAGTTTCTCAATTGGAATTCGACGTCTTGTGCAATATTTTTTCGGCCGATAAAGGAAATAAAGTAGCTTCGAAAGAAGTTGGCGAAGAAAAGAAAAAAGAAAAAGAAGCACTAAAACGTGAAATCGAAAAAGAACTCGAAGTAAAACGTCTTGCAGATGAAGAAAGACAAAAACAAGAAATAATAAAAGCAAAAGCAGTTGTTACCGCTCCAGTTTCTTTGGGAAAAATTGATTTAAATCCAAAAAAACAAGAAGCAACTAAAGCTGATAAACCTGTTGCTGCTAAAGAAAATAATGTTGTTTCAAAAGAAGAAAAAACAGTTGTTGCAGAAAAAACTTCAGACAAACCTGCAGAAACGGTAAAAAAATCTGTTGAAAAAACAAAAGCAAAATCAGAAGAAGCTTCAGTTCAACCTCAAGAATTTAATCCTGATGGCACACCAATTGAAGTACGATTAGATACACAATACACGAAACTTTCAGGAGCTACTTTCACTGGTCAAACAATTGATTTAACTCAATTTAATAAACCTAAGAAAAAGAAAGAAGAATTTAAAAAACCAGGAACACCAGGTGCTGCGGCAAGTAAACCAGGAACACCAGGCGCTCCAGGTTCAGCAGCAAATAAACGAAAAAGAATTGTTAAGCCAGGAACACCAAATACAGGTGGTACTGCAGGAAATACACAAGGCGGCGGTCAAGGTGGTTTTGTAAAAAGACCATATCAAGGCGGACAAGGTGCTGGTGGCTTCAAAAAACCAGGTTTTAACAAATCTACTCCAGTGGTAAAAGTTGAGCCAACTGAAGAAGAAGTAAAAAATCAAATTAAAGAAACTTTAGAAAGATTACAAGGAAAAGGTAATAAATCTAAAGCGGCAAAATATAGAAGAGATAAAAGGGAAACGCACCGTCAACGTACTGATGACGATTTAGCACAACAAGATTTAGAGAGCAAAATCCTAAAAGTAACAGAATTTGTTACGGTTGGTGAAATTGCTACTATGATGGATGTGCCTATTACAAAAGTGATTGGAACATGCATGTCGTTAGGTATTATGGTAACCATGAACCAACGTTTAGATGCTGAAACTTTGACTATAGTTGCAGATGAATTTGGTTACGAAATGCAATTTATCACAACTGATATTGAAGAAAATGCAGTAATTATTGAAGATACTGAAGAAGAATTAGAATTCAGAGCACCAATTGTTACCGTTATGGGTCACGTTGATCATGGTAAAACATCGTTATTAGATTACATTCGTAAAGCAAACGTTATTGCTGGAGAATCTGGAGGAATTACACAGCATATTGGTGCCTACGGAGTAACTTTAGATGGTGGTCAAAAAATTGCTTTCTTAGATACACCTGGTCACGAAGCCTTTACAGCGATGCGTGCTCGTGGAGCTCAAGTTACCGATATTGCAATTATTGTAGTAGCGGCCGACGACGACATCATGCCTCAAACAAAAGAAGCAATTTCTCACGCACAAGCAGCAGGAGTTCCAATGATTTTCGCAATCAATAAAGTGGATAAACCAAATGCGAATCCAGAGAAAATTAAAGAGCAATTAGCAGGTATGAATTTACTTGTAGAAGATTGGGGTGGAAAATACCAATCTCATGATATCTCAGCAAAATTCGGACAAGGAATTCCAGAATTATTAGAAAAAGTATTATTAGAAGCTGAGGTTCTTGAACTAAAAGCAAACCCAAATAAACCTGCACAAGGAACAGTTGTAGAAGCACAATTAGACAAAGGTCGTGGTTACGTTTCTACAATATTAGTACAAGCTGGAACTTTAAAAATTGGAGACTACATGTTAGCGGGTAAAAATCATGGTAAAATTCGTGCCATGTTTGATGAAAGAGGTAACAATGTAAAAATTGCCGGACCTTCAACACCAGTATCTGTATTAGGTTTAGACGGAGCGCCAACTGCCGGAGACAAGTTTAATGTTTATGAAGACGAAAGAGAAGCAAAACAAATTGCTACTAAACGTGCACAATTAGCTCGTGAGCAATCGGTTCGTACTCAGAAACATATTACACTTTCTGAAATTGGACGTCGTATTGCTTTAGGTCAATTCAAAGAATTAAACATTATCCTTAAGGGAGACGTGGATGGTTCTGTTGAAGCACTATCTGATTCGTTCTCTAAATTATCAACAGAAGAAATTCAAATTAATATCATTCATAAAGGAGTGGGAGCGATTACAGAATCTGACGTATTATTAGCTTCTGCTTCTGATGCGATTATTATCGGATTTAACGTTCGTCCTGCAGGAAACGCTAAAGCTTTAGCAGATAAAGAAGAAATTGATATCCGTAATTATTCTATTATTTACGCCGCTATCGACGATTTAAAAGATGCGATGGAAGGAATGCTTTCTCCAGAATTGAAAGAAGAAATTACTGGTACTGCCGAAATTAGAGAGTTGTTTAAAGTGTCTAAAGTTGGAACAATTGCCGGATGTATGATTACAGATGGTAAAGTAATTCGTAGCAACAGAATCCGATTAATTAGAGAAGGTGTTGTTATTTTCACAGGAGAATTAGTAGCTTTAAAACGTTTCAAAGATGACGTAAAAGAAGTGTCTAAAGGATACGATTGTGGTATGCAAATAAAAGGATACAATGATATTAAAGAATACGATATCATTGAAAGTTTCCACGAAATTGAAATCAAAAAGAAATTGAAATAATTTTTGAAACATAAACTTAAATCCCAATGAAAATTGGGATTTTTTTTGTTTTATAAATTTTTATTCTCTTTAATTTATTGAAAATAAATAAAATAGAAATCATTAGAAAATCTTTAAACATTAAACGTAAAAAATTATAATAATTTGTTTTTTTTAACTTATTTTTGAAGATACTAATAAAAATTTCAAATGCAATTCGACATTCAAAACACCGAATCTTCGGCTTTATACAAATTATTGACTGGAACTGTCATTCCAAGACCTATCGCTTGGGTAGCCACTGTTGATGAAAATGGAATTGATAATTTAGCACCGTTTTCCTTTTTTAATGTTGTGAGTGAAGATCCGCCTCACATTATGTTTTCAACCGTTCGAACGGGAAATAAAAATAAAGACACGTTGAATAATATTCTCGCCAATCAGCAATTTGTAGTCAATTTAGTTACGGAAGATGTGGTTGAACAAATGAATACTACTTCGCAATCTGTAGCCGCTGATGTCAATGAATTTGAATTAGCAAACGTAACTCCAATAGAATCCATTTACATCAAACCAAAACGAGTAAAAGAAAGCTTGGTGCAATTTGAATGCGAAATGGTACATCATTATTTTATCGAAAAGCATCAAAATGGTGGCGCGTGTATTATCATTGGAAAAATTATTACTATGCATATTGACGATTCAATTTTGATGGAAAATCATAAAATAGATTTAGAAAAATACAAACCTGTCGCAAGATTAGCAGGTTCCAATTATAGCAAATTAGGAGAAATATTCTCTATTAAAAGATAATTTAATTATCAATTTTCCATTGTTAATTATCCATTAAAATATGAAAATAACAGTTATAGGTGGTGGTCCAGGCGGACTTTACTTTTCGATATTAACCAAAAAAGCAATGCCGCATTGCCAAATCGATATTTACGAACGCAATAAGCCCGATGATAGTTTTGGTTTTGGTGTAGTGTTCTCAGATGAAACCTTGGGCGAATTTCTAAAACGCGATATGAAATCGTATGAATTAATACGAAGTAAATTTGCCTACTGGGATGATATTATAATTGCGAGAGATGGTGAATCCGTAACTATTGCAGGAAATGGTTTTTGTGGTTGTTCCAGAAAAACCCTTTTGCAATTATTGCAACAACGTTGTTTGGAAGAAGGTGTGAGTTTGCATTTTGAACAAAATGTAGAGGATTTGTCACAATTTGCAGATTCCGATATTATTCTGGCAACAGACGGAATTGGAAGTGCAATTCGTACAAAATATCAAAAGGAATTTGGAACAAAAATCGAGCTAAAGAAAAACCGCTTCGTTTGGTTAGGCTCAACAAAACCATTAGATGCTTTTACTTATTTTTTCAGAAGTACACCTCACGGAACCATCGTGGCACATTCGTATCAATATGAAGAAGGTATGAGTACTTGGATTTTTGAATGTAGCGATGAAACCTGGCAAAAACACGGTTTTGAAGTAACCAATGAAGCCGATACGATGGCAAAAATTGCCGAAATCTTCAAAGATGAATTAGATGGTCATCCACTAATTTCAAATAAATCACACTGGCGTCAGTTTCCGCATGTAACGAATGAAAATTGGTATCATAATAACATCGTTTTATTAGGTGATGCCAAAGCTACAGCCCATTATTCTATTGGTTCAGGAACAAAATTGGCTATGGATTCTGCTATTGGATTGTCCGATGCCGTAATTGCTCATCCAACTAATGTTCAAGCCGCTTTTGCTCAATACGATAAAACCCGAAGAAATACGGTTGAAATGATTCAGTATGCCGCCATTGTTTCGTTGGATTGGTTTGAAAATATGGATCGTCATATGCAACATACATTTCAGCAATTTGCTTTTGGCTGCATGACGCGTTCCAAAAAAGTAACGTACGAAAACTTACGTTTGAGAGATAATTCATTTACAGATAAAGTTTTAAATGAATTTTTATCTTCGAGAGCCTCAGATAACAATTTTACAAAAAACGCGTTGCCTGAGGCTCTCGAAGGCAAAAGTGCCGCATTTACGACTTTCAAACTTCGAAATTTAGAATTACAAAATCGTATCGTAATGTCCGCTATGGGGCAATATGTAGCAGAAAACGGATTGGTAAATGATTGGCATTTTCAGCATTATACGTCAAGAGCTGTGGGTGGTTTAGGATTAATTCTGACCGAAATGACTGCTGTTTCTGAAACGGGAAGAATTACCGAAGGATGTGCTGGAATTTACACCGAAAATCAAGTAAACGCTTGGAAACGAATTACTGATTTCATTCACAAATATACCCAAACCAAAATCGGAATTCAATTAGGACATTCAGGAAGAAAAGGCTGTTCAAAAATTCCTTGGGAAGACCAATTTCAGGGTAATAAATGGGAGTTGCTTTCGGCTTCTGCTATTCCGTTTAATGAAAATTCTGATTGTCCAAAAGAAATGACTTTGGAAGATATGAAATTGGTTAAAAATCAATTTGTACAAGCTGCTAAAAATGCTTACGAAGCTGGTTTTGATATGATTGAATTACAAGCACATCACGGGTTTTTATTGGCCTCTTTCTTATCTCCATTGACTAATATTCGTAGCGATGAATTTGGTGGAAGCGTTGAAAATCGTTTAAAATATCCATTGGAAGTTTTTACAGCCATTCGTGAAGTATTTCCTAAAGAAAACCCAATTTCTGTTCGAATATCCGCTACCGATTGGGCTGAAAACGGAATTTCAGAAGCTGATTTTTTTGTTATTTTAGAAGCGTTTAAAAAAGAGGGTGCTGATATTATTAATGTTTCCACAGGAAATACGGTTGCTAACCAAAAACCACAAACTGGCAGAATGTGGCAAACGCCTTTCTCAGATGCAGTTCGAAATACGGTTCATATTCCAACAATAACTGCTGGATATATTCAAGATATTGATCAAATTAATACGATTATTTTAAACGGAAGAGCCGATTTAGTAGCACTTGGAAGACCTTTGTTATTAGATGCAAATTTTGTAAGAAATGCGCAAGCGTACGAACAATTTCGCGCAACAGATATTCCGAATTCCTATAAAATGGGTATTTCACATTTGTATCCATTAAAAGCTTCAGAGCGAAAACAAATGGAAGGCATGAAAAAAGCATTGAAGCCAAAGAGTAATAAATTATAAATATCAAAAAACAAAAGCCAAATTCCAATAAATCAAAAATTTGGAATTTGGAATTTTAAAAATTGGAATTTTCAAATGAAACATTACGAAGATAATTTTACTCATATACATTTACCAAGTCAGGAATTACAACCCGACTATATTTTTACTGATTTCCCACAATTCCAACAACCTGAACTTTTGAATTGCGTAGACAAACTATTAGATTCTCACATCAAAGAAGGTCGAGGAAATGCAGTTTGCATACGAACCTTTGAAGAAACCTGGACGTATCAAGATTTGTTTGAAAAAGCCAATCAAATTGCCCATGTTTTAGTCGAAGATTTAGGTTTACAATCGGGAAATCGAGTGTTGTTGCGTTCGGCGAATAACCCAATGATGGTAGCTTGTTGGTTTGCAGTTTTAAAAGCAGGCGGAATTGTCGTAGCAACCATGCCATTATTGCGTGCTAAAGAAATAACCACTATAATTGATTGTGCTGAAATTTCTCACGCTTTTTGTGATAGCGATTTAGCCGAAGAAATGAATTTAGTAACTTCTGATTTTCTAAAACACATATGTTTTTACAGAAATTCCGATTTAGAAAAGTTAATAGAAAATAAACCCAAAACATTCGTAAATTATCCTTCAAAATCAAATGATGTAGCATTAATTGGGTTTACTTCAGGTACCACAGGTTTACCAAAAATGACGGCACATTATCACAAAGATATTCTCAATATTTGCGAAGCATTTCCAAATTATTCCTTACAACCTACTTCAAATGATATATTTATTGGAAGTCCGCCAATTGGTTTTACTTTTGGATTAGGTGGTTTGGTGTTGTTTCCGATGTATTTTGGCGCTTCCACTTTTTTAATTGAAAAACCAAGTCCAGACGTGTTGTTACAAGCCATTCAAGAGTATAAAATTACGATTTGTTTCACAGCACCAACCGCTTGGCGAATGATTACCACCAAAATTCAAGAGTACGATATTTCGAGTTTACGAAAATGTGTTTCTGCTGGTGAAACGTTACCTTTGAAGGTTTGGCAAGATTGGTACGATACTACAGGACTAAAAATTATTGATGGCATTGGAGCTACCGAAATGTTACATATTTTTATTTCATCCAATGAAGAAAATATGAAACCAGGCACTACTGGAAAAGCGATTTCAGGTTACGAAGCTAAAATTATTGACCAACAAGGTAACGAATTACCAAGAAATGAAGCTGGAAGATTAGCGGTTCGAGGAATTACAGGTTGTAAATATTTGAATCGAGAAGAAAAACAACGCGAATACGTTGAAAACGGCTGGAACATTACAGGTGATATTTTCCGACAAGATGAAGAAGGGTATTTTCATTTTGTGGCACGTGGCGATGATATGATTATTTCTTCAGGCTATAATATTGCAGCAATTGAAGTAGAATCCGTACTTTTAACACATGAAGCCATTTTAGAATGTGCCGTTGTGGGTTTACCCGATGAAGAACGAGGGATGTTGGTTTGTGCGCATATTGTTTTAAAAGAACAAGAAATGGCAGATGAAGCATTAAAAATTCAGATTCAAAATTGGTTTAAAAACACAGCAGCGCCGTATAAATATCCAAGAGTAATTAACTTTGTTACAAGTTTGCCAAAAACTGAAACAGGTAAAATTCAACGATTTAAGTTAAAATAATTAGTACTAATTTTGTAATTAGTGTTTAAAATAACAGAAATATGCAATTTACAAAACAAGAAAAAGTTCGTTTTCAACATATAGATTATGCCGGAATAGTTTTCTATCCGAGATTTTTAGAAATGCTCAATGGTTTAGTGGAAGATTGGTTTGAAGAAGCATTAGACCGACCTTTTTCAAAAATGCACGAAACCAATGGTATTCCTACAGTTGATTTAAAAATTCAATTCAAAAATGCCGCACGTTTGGGTGAAATCTTAACTAAAAAACTTTGGGTAAAAGAGTTAAAAAACTCTTCAATAATTTGTGGATTTGAGTTTGAAAACGAAACCAATACTATAGTTTTAGAAGGCGAAGTTACCTTAGTAAATGTAGCTTTCAACGCAGACAGAAACGGCATTAAAGCCGAACATTTCACTGACGAAATGAAGAATAAAATTTCAAAATATATAGTTTAAAATGACAGTTAATGCCTATTTTACTGCAGAATAACAAAACTACAAATAGATAACAATATGAAAATTGAAAGAGGAATATTTACATTGGTTTTTATCTTGACTTTAAATTCTTGCAAAGGTCAAAATGAAGAAAGCACAAAAGTCAAAACCGATACAAAAGACGTCATATTCGATGAAAATGATGGAATTAAAGACAAAACTGCAAAAGCATTATTTGCTGAAGGATTAAAATATGTTGACAATCAAAATTTTGAAAAAGCAAAAGAAAAGTTCATAGAAGCTGATAAAATTGAAAGTAAAAATCCTGTAATACTTAATGGAATTGCGCAAACAGAAACAAGATTAGGCAATATTGAAAAATCAAATGAAATCTCTTTAAATATAATATCCATAGATAGTACACATACAGAAACTTATTCTAATTTGGGACAGAATTACTTAAGAAGTCAAGAATATGATAAAGCTAAAGATATTTTAATTCGTGGAATGAAATTTACGAGCGATAAAAGTTTAAATACTAAATCAATTTTAATTTTAAATTTATCGATAGCATATTTGAATTTAGGAGAATGTGTTAATGCACAAAAGTATTCAAGTGAAGTAATAAAAATTTCACCAAACGAAAAAATTACAAGTTTTGCGAAGAAAGTAAATGAACAAAGTAAAGATTGTAAATAAAATCAGCAATTATTCGCGTTTGCCAAGCAATCTGTTTCATCCGCGTACCAAAACAATAAAAAATGAAATTTAAAAAATTCAAAGCCGCTACTGTTCAAACCTCACCTGTATTTCTAAACGTAGAAAAAACAGTGGATAAAGCAATTTCTTTTATTAAAGAAGCCGCCTCAAACCAAGCAAAACTTATTGCTTTTCCTGAAGTATTTATTTCAGGATATCCCTATTGGAATTGGATTATGACGCCTGTTCAAGGAAGCAAGTGGTACGAAGAATTATATAAAAATTCGGTAGATATTTCTGGACCTGAAATCAAGAAATTATGCTTGGCTGCTAAAGAAAATGATATGCATATCGTGATGGGGATCAACGAACGAGGCAAAAGCTATGGCGAAATTTACAATACCAATTTAATCATCGATAATAAAGGTATTATCATCGGAAAACATAGAAAATTAGTGCCAACTTGGGCAGAAAAACTGACTTGGACTTCTGGTGATGGTTCTTCGTTGAAAGTATATGATACTGAAATAGGACCTATCGGAACTTTGGCGTGTGGCGAAAACACCAATACTTTGGCACGTTTTACACTACTTTCGCAAGGCGAATTGATACATATTGCTAATTACATCTCATTACCTGTAGCACCACCCGATTATGATATGGCGGAAGCGATAAAAATTCGTGCTGCTGCGCATTCTTTTGAAGGAAAATTATTTACGATTGTATCGTGTTCCACTATTTCTCAAGAAATCAAGGATGCCTTACGTGCCGATGTGCCGAATGTGGATGAATTATTAGATCGAAAAAGTTCGGCATTTTCTGGATTTATTGGACCTAACGGAGCTGTAATCGGTACGCCTTTAATTGATGAAGAAGGAATTGTATATGCTGAAATTGACTTAGAAAAGTGCATCCAACCGAAACAAATGCACGATATTTTAGGACATTACAACCGATTTGATATTTTCGATTTGAGAGTAAATACTGCTCCCACACGAAATATTACATTTATTGATAATCACGAAGACTTTAATAAAAGATAAATAATTGATGACTGAGGCACTCGAAGTCACCAATTTAAAATAAAACAAAATGGAAGAAAATAACTTTTCAGATGACCAAATCGGTCGTGCAAGAGTACAAGATTCACCCGAATTAGTTGCCTATTACAAAGAACTTGAAGCTTTAGGTGCAGGTGCTTTATGGACAGTAGCCAATGACATCGAACCTTGGGAACCGCGTTCGTCATCTGTTCCAATGCTATGGAAATATGATGATTTACGTGATTTAGTTTTAAAATCATCCGAATTAGTTACACCCGAACAAGCAGGTCGTCGTGTGGTTTATTTGGTAAACGACAAGCGTAAAGATGTTTCGGCAGCTGTGGGTTGGTTGTACACTGGAATTCAAGTTACACGTCCAGGCGAAAGCACTTCGGCGCACCGTCATAAAGCATCGGCATTGCGATTTATTATGGAAGGCGAAAAAGGCTATACCGTTGTGGATGGTAATAAAATTATGCTTGAAGTCAATGATTTTGTTATTACACCTAATTCCACTTGGCACGAACACGGCGTGGAAGAAGGCGGGAAAACCTGTATTTGGCAAGATGGTTTGGATATTCCTTTAGTAAACGCATTGGAAGCTAATGACTATGCGGTGTATGACGGCAAGCAACCATTAGTAAAACCGCTGAATTATTCACCAATAACGTATGGCTGTGCCGGATTAATTCCTGCTGACAAAACGTGGGACAAGCCGTATTCACCATTATTCAAATATTCCTGGAAAAACGTGTATCCAGCACTTTTAGAAGCTCAAAAAGTCAATGAAATCAATTCATTTGATGGAATTTTTATGCAATATTCCAATCCGTTAACAGGCGGACATGTGATGCAAACTATGGGTGCGGCAATGCAATTATTACCGGCAGGTTTCAAGGGAAAAGCACACAAGCATACGGGTTCGTTCGTATATCAATGTGCGAAAGGAAAAGGATTTTCCATCATCAACGGCCAACGCTTCGATTGGAAAGAAAGAGATATTTTCTGCGTTCCGAGTTGGGCTTGGCACGAACACCACAACCTTTCCGAAACAGAAGATGCTTGCTTATTTCAATTCAACGATTTACCTGTCATTGAAAGTTTAGGGCTTTTTCAATCAAGAGAATTGGAAGAAAATAATGGTCATCAAATGACCTAAAAATAAAATAGAAATATGAAACATAAACTAGTCTTAATTCTTCTATTAATAAATTCTTTAATTTTTGGTCAAATTAATTTTAACCAAGGCAGCATAAACCTTAAAGAATATTATGAAGTTATTCCATATCAAACAGAAATAGGAAAAATAATACTTCCGGTTACTATTAATGACAAAACATATCGATTTTTGTTAGATACTGGGGCACCTAATTTATTCTCTCCAGAATTATTGAAAGAATTAAATATTACAGAAGGTGATTCTATAAATGTAAATGATGCAAACAATCAAGATCAAAAAATGAAATTCGCTGTGGTTCCTCAAGTAAAAATTGGTACCCTTATTTTTGAAAATCAAGCGGGTTTAATTTATAATTTTGAAGAACATAATTTACTTAGTTGTTATAAAATTGATGGCTTTATAGGTAGTAATTTATTACGAAATTCAATTATTAAGATAAATGGCGCTAATAAAACTATAATTATCACAAATAAAATAAAATCATTAAATATTGATAAAAAACCAGTCAAGATGAAATTAGTAGGGAATCAAAAATCACCCTATGTAGAATTAAAATTTGAAGGTAAAAATAATGAAAAAGCTTCAGATATGGTTCTTGTGGATACGGGTATGGATGGTCTTTATGATATGTCAAAAAGAGCGTATACGATTTTTGAAAAAAGCAAAATTTTTGAGGCATTATATTCTGCTACAGGTATTGGAGATTCGGGACTTTTTGGTGCGGGTAATAGCAATGAACAAAAATTGCTTGAAATTGAAAACGCTAACTTAAACCAACAGAACATAAATAATATAATGGTTTCGACAACCTCAGATGATAACTCAAGAATTGGATTAGATATTCTAAAATATGGAGATGTAACTTTAGATTTTTTAAATAAAAAATTCTATTTCGAATCTACCAAAATTATTGATGTAAAAGAAAAAACACCGAAGTTTTATACTTCTGTACAAAATGACAAAGTAGTTATTGGTATAGTCTGGGATGAAAAATTTAAAACATTAATGAATACTGGTGATGAAGTCATTAGTGTTGATCAAATAGATATTACTAATATTTCTCTTTGTGATTTTTTAAGACTTAAAAAAGAATGGAAAAATAAAGATAGTTATATCTTAAAAATAAAAAACAAAGAAGGTCAAATCAGCGAAATTACTATTGAAAATTAAAAATTTACAAATGAAACTTTTAAAATTATTTTATAATTCAATTAATTTTGTTACAATTATATTTTTTATTATTAGTATTTATCTAATACAACAAAAAGACGATTTTGCAATATTTTTAGGATATATTAGTATTGTATGGTGGTCATTAATTATTTCAATAAATATCTATAATAATCACAAAAATCAATAAATAACTTTGCTACTTTGTAACTTTGCAACTTTGAAACATAAAAAATATGAAACTACTTACCTACAAAACACAAGACACCGAGCCACGTTTGGGCTTCATTCATAACAATCAAGTCATTGATATGGAAGATTTTGGAGAAATTTCTAATTTCCCATTGCCTAATGATATGTTGGATTTAATTGATATGGGATTTGAAATTATTGCTGAAATAAGCGAATTAATTTCGGAAACACCAGAAAATTTCTTCGAAGAAATTGCTTATGAAATGAACGAAGTTACGATTTTAGCACCCATCGAAAAACCAAGAAAAAACATCATCGGAATTGGGTTAAATTACACCGAACACGTGGCAGAAAGTGCTCGTGGATTAGATACTACTGGTAAATTACCAACAAAACCAATTATTTTTTCTAAGCCACCTACAACTGTAACGGCTACAAATACGGAAATTATAAAAAATACAAAATTGACTTCTCAATTGGATTGGGAATGTGAATTAGCCGTTGTAATTGCTAAAAAAGGAAAATATGTAGCTAAAGAAGATGCATTGGATTATGTTTTTGGTTACACGGTAATTAATGATATTTCTGCGCGCGATTGCCGTAGAGAAGGACAATGGATTGTATCTAAAGGGCAAGATACTTTTGCACCAATGGGACCATTTTTAGTTACGAAAGACGAAATTGAAAACCCACATAATTTGAATTTATCGTTAAAAGTAAATGGGATTGAAAAACAAAATTCCAACACAAAATTTATGCTTTTCAATATAAATGATTTGATTGAAGATTTAAGTATTGTTTTCACCTTAGAAGCTGGCGACATCATTGCAACCGGAACTCCAGCAGGCGTTGGCGCTGGAAGAAATCCTCAAGAATGGATGCATAATGGTGATGTGGTAGAAGCCACAGTGGAAGGCATTGGAACTATAACGAATACAGTTAAAGAGATATAAAATTATTACACAGAGTTCCACAGAGAAAAGCACAGAGTAACACAAAATTTTTTGTGAATCTTTGTGAAAACTTTGTGAATCTCTGCGAAAAAAAACAAATAATGTTATGAAATACAGAATAGGACAAATAGTTCCATCCTCAAACGTAACGATGGAAACCGAAATACCAGCCATTTTTCGTTCACGCGAAACCATTTTACCTGAGCGATTTACGTTTCATAGCAGTAGAATGCGTATGAAAAAAGTAACCAAAGAAGAATTGGAAGCGATGGATGCGATGAGTTTGAAATGTGCGCAAGAATTGTCAGATGCTCACGTAGATGTTATGGGTTACGCCTGTTTGGTAGCCATTATGAGTATGGGACGCGGATATCATTGTGTGTCGGAAGTAAATTTGCACCAAGAAACAATTGCTAATGATTTTCCAACGCCAATTGTTACTTCAGCAGGTGCATTAATTAATGGACTGAAGGTTTTAGGTGCGAAACAAATTTCGATTATTACGCCTTATATGCGACCATTAACCGATATGGTGGTGGATTATATCGAAAATCAAGGCATCAAAGTAAAACAAAGTATTGCTTTAGAAATTCCGGATAACTTAGAAGTGGCAGCTCAAAATCCAATGAATTTATTAGAAATTTACAAACAATTAGATTTGACAGATGTAGATGTTTTAGTTGCTTCAGCTTGTGTACAAATGCCATCGTTAGAAGCCATAGATTTAATTCAAGCCGAATGTGGAATTCCTGTTACTTCTGCAGCTGTTTGCACCACATATGAAATGATGAAAAAAATAGGAATCGAAGCTAAATCGGCTATTGGTGGAGAATTATTGAGTGGGAAATATTAAATCCAATTAACATCATAAAAAAATGCGTTCTTAAAATAAATCTGAACGCATTTTGTTTTTTATATAGAATGTTTAAAAACTATATTTTGCTCCACCATATATGTTTCTTCCACCAGCGTTAATTCCAGAAGCAAAATTTCTATACTGCGTATCTAATAGGTTTTCTACACCTGTAAATAAAGTGAATCCTTCTATTGATTTTGTTGCTGCTTTAAAATTATACGTCTCCCAAGCTGGCATTCCATTTGCTGGAGCATAATTTAAGTTGTCTTCACCACTTGTAGAATAATCACTTAAGTGTTTTTTCCCGTTAAACAGCATATAAGCTTCAAAAGTGGCCCATTTTGGTGTGTAATTAATTCCTAATTTTCCAAAATAAGGTGGAATATGATCTAAAGGTCTTTTGTTTCCATCGGTAGTAACTCTTCCTAAAGTAATATTATACGAACCATTAAATTGCACATTTTTAGCCAAAGTTGTTTTTATATTTCCGTTTACTCCAGTTACAAATGCTTTTCCTAAATTTTGATTGGCAATTACGTTTCTTACATCACCGCCACCAAAATCGTAGGTGTTTTGATTATTAAAAGTAAATTTATCTGTTACAATGGCATCGTATAATTGCGTGTAAAAATAAGTTGCATCAAATTGATATTTGTTCGATTTAGATTTTAAAACAAATCCAAAATCTCCAGTAACTGTTTGTTCTGGTTTCAAATCTTTATTTGGAACAATTAAAGTCCCAGCACCAGATTCAAATATTTTTGCTAAATCATCAATATTCGGCACTCTAAAACCAGAACTTACATTGGTTTTAAGGATAAAATTTTCCGAAGCGTTGTGAACTAAACCAATGTTACCGCTATAGGTAAAATTTTGCTGTTTAATTTCATTAAAAGGTAACGGCATTATTGAATTATCAGCTATTGTGCTATTAAGTGAAGCGTATCCAATTCTTGCACCCATAGAAAAATTAGTAGCCACATATCTTTTGGATGTGTATGAAATATAGATATCATTTCGCATCATATTGTTTTTTCCATTCGGATATCTTGTGTCTAAAGGTGCGATTACACCAGTTTTAATATTGTTTTTAAAGGCGGTCGATTTTAAATCATCATAATAATTTTCAATACCATAATATAAATTTCCTCTTTTTAATTTGGTTTCAAAATTGGCGGCTAATGAATATATATTCACATTTTCTATTCTGTTTTGCAAGTTGTAATTTCCAAAATTTCTATTCATTCTACTTTCTTCCACATTTTGATAACCCGCATCTAATTTAAAATCTGTATTTGCAAACACATTTTCTTTTTCTAAACTGTACACTCCTAAAAGTCTTTTTTGTGGCCCGTAGTACCATTCGGCGCTTTTTAAACCGGTACCTGAAGGATCTGTTAATCGGTCGTATCTATTGATGTTTGAAGAGGTTGAATATTGAAAATTAGCATTATGAGTATAACCACTTTTTGATGTATAAATTAATTTTTGCATAAAGTTGTACTGTTTAAAAGCACTTCCAATTTGTACATATTTGTTGTTATTTTGGGTTAAAATATCCACTCCATTTATGGTTTCAACATATTTTGTTCTTTCTCCAAAGAAATCACCGTTATGATTTTTAGATTTTCCCATTTTCAAATCACCAAAATCATTGTATGAAAAAGCGGTTAAAGACGCAAAATTCTTGCTTCCATAATTAATGTCAAAATAACCTGATTTTTCTTCGTTTACAGATGAATATCGTGTATTAAAATTTCCAGTAAAACCATCAATTAACTTTGCGTTTTTCGTAATCATATTTACCGAACCTCCGAGAGCGTCACTTCCATATAGGGATGAGGTAGGTCCGTATTGAACTAAAGCTGTTTCTAAGAAATTTTCATCAACTGTAATCACATTTTGTAAATGACCCGATCTAAAAATTAGATTATTCATACGTACACCATCAACTAAAAGTAAAATTCGACTGGATTCAAATCCTCTAATCACTGGACTTCCTCCGCCTTGCTGTGATTTTTGAACAAATAAAGCACCAGAATTTGCCAACATATCGGCGGTACTTTGAAAATTTTGAAATTCGATCTTTTCTTTAGAAAAAATTTCAATTTGTGATGGTGTTTGATTTTTATCAATTGTAATTTTCTTAGAATTGATTTTTATCTCTTCAATATTTTGAGTCTTGATGGTGTCTGTAACATCTTGACTAAAAGATAATTGTGAATTTAGTAGTAGAAAAAAGAAAAAAAATGCGTAGTTTTTTAACATGTTAAATTTATTTAAAAATAACACATCAAAAATTATGCCATATGATTGTCGTTATTTTTTATTAGGTTCAATTATTACGGCGCTTGGATATTTCTTCTTTATGTTAATTAAAGTCTTTTCAGCTTCAATTTTACTTTTAAAGCTACCCACCCAAACTTTATACGACGGATTACTAAAAATAATGGTTCCGTCTAGTAAAATAAATTCTTTTTTAAAGGCAATCAATGTTTTTTTTGATTCATCTATATTTCCATAAAATATTTGAATCTTAAACTTGTCATTTATAGTAATGCCCGAATTGTTTTTTCTTTTTTCTTGAAGCAATTTTTCAATTTTTTGATCTTGTTCAATTATCGTTTTCGTGGTTTGTGAAAAAATATTTTGCGAGGACAAAATCGTAAATATTAAGATTGAAAATGCGGTTATTTTATTTAAAGTCTTCATAATGAATGATATTTAATGCAAATTTATTACTTAGAATTAAATAAATGCCCTTTATCTTATTTAGAATTAAAATAAATTACATTTTAAGATAAATTTAGGGTTTTTATAATTATTCTAATGTTGTATTTTTGTCCAAGTTTTTAAAAAAGTATGATGAAGCATTAGCTAAAACCATACCAAAAAATAAGTTTGATAATTAATTTTTAATATGAAAAAGTTGGGTAACCCTAAATCGTTTTCAAAAACTATCTTTTCTTTAGCACTTTCTGCATTTTTTGCTGTAGGTGTTTCTGCGCAAGAAGCTGTTGCAGCTGCTGCGCCTGCTGCAGCCGCAGCGGCACCAGCAACTGGTTCAGGTGATCCGGTAAAAGGAAAAGAATTGTTTAACACTAATTGTGCCGCTTGTCACAAATTAGATGCAAAAATGACTGGTCCTGCATTGAGAGGTGTTGGCGATAAGTATGACAAAGAATGGTTGTACAAATGGATTAAAAATAGCTCAGACTTAATTAAGTCTGGTGATGCTAAAGCGGTAAAAGTGTACGAAGAATATGCGAAAGCAAATATGACGGCTTTTCCTCAATTATCTAATGGCGACATTGATAACATTATAGCATACACTATGGAAGTGGCTCCGGCAGCTGAAACTCCAAAAACTGCAACAGGTGGAACTGCTGAAAAATCAGAAGGTGGTGTATCAAATAACTTAATATTAGGTGTATTGGCATTTGTATTAGGTATTTTGGTGTTTATGTTGGTTACTGTTAAACGATTATTGAAAAATGTAATAGAGTCTAAAGGTCTTGAAGTTGCAGAAGCACCAAAAGGATTACCTTTCTGGAAAGCATTTGTTAAAAATCAGTTTTTAATGGTCGTAACGGCTATATTATTCCTTTTAATTTCTGCTTACTATATGTATGGTTATTTTATGCAAATTGGAGTAGATCAAGGATATGAGCCAATTCAACCTATTCATTATTCACATAAAATTCACGCTGGTGAAAATGGTATTGATTGTAAATACTGTCACTCATCTGCAAGAGTTTCTAAAAATGCGGGTATTCCTTCATTAAATGTGTGTATGAATTGCCATAAAAACATTGCTGAATTCCAAGGTTCTAAAGATTCAACTTATGTAGAATATACTAAAGAATTTTACACAGGTGAAATTCAAAAATTATATGACGCAGTAGGATGGGATAAAGCCACTCAAAAATACACAGGAAAAACGAAACCAGTGAAATGGGTAAGAATTCATAATTTACCAGATTTTGTATATTTCAATCACTCACAACACGTAACCGTTGGTGGTATTGAATGTCAAAAATGTCACGGTAAAGTTGAATCATTTGAAGTAATGAAACAAGACCAACCTTTAACTATGGGATGGTGTATTAACTGTCACAGAGAGACAAATGTGAAAGTTGAAGACAATGGTTATTACAAAAAAATCCACGAACAATTATCTAAGAAATTAGGTGTTTCTAAGTTGACAGCTGCTCAAATGGGTGGTTTAGAATGTGGTAAATGTCACTATTAATAATAATATAAGAAGTTAATATCTATATACAATGGCATCAAACAAAAAATACTGGAAAAGTGTTGAAGAACTAAATGAAAATAGTTCTATTGTTGAGGCGTTACAAAGCAACGAATTTGTAGAGCAAATTCCTGTTGATGCGTTTTTAGGTGATAAAGAAAATCTTTCTAATTCATCTACTTCACGTCGTGACTTTTTAAAGTACGTTGGTTTCAGTACAGCCGCAGCATCATTAGCAGCTTGTGAAGGGCCGGTAATTAAGTCAATTCCTTATGTGGTTCAACCAGAAGAAATTATCCCTGGTGTAGCTGATTATTATGCTACAACTATAGCGGATGGGTATGATTTTGCGAATATTTTAATTAAAACTCGTGAAGGTCGTCCTATTAAAGTTGAAAACAATACTACTGAAGGAGCTGTAACAGGAGCTAACGCAAGAGTTCATGCTTCCGTTTTGTCTTTATATGATAATTTAAGATTGAAAAATCCTAAAATTGATAAAAAAGAGGCATCTTGGAATGAAGTACATGCAAAAGTAAAAGCTAGTTTAGTTGACGCTAAAGCCAAAGGCAGTCAAGTTGTTATTTTAACAAATACTACTGCAAGTCCTTCAACCGATAAATTAATTTCAGATTTAGCAACTAAATATACAAATGTTAAACACATTATATATGATGCAATTTCTGATTCAAATGCTTTAGATGCTTTTCAATCGGTTTACGGTTTCAGAGGTTTAGCAAATTATAATTTTGCCGCTGCTGATACAATAGTTTCTGTTGGTGCTGATTTCTTAGGAGATTGGCAAGGTGGAGGTTTTGATGCAGGTTATGCAAAAGGACGTATTCCGAAAAACGGAAAAATGTCTAAACACATTCAAATTGAAGCAAATATGTCATTGGCAGGTGCCAATGCAGATAAAAGAATTCCTTTAACTGTAGCTAATCAAAAATTAGCTTTAGTAAAATTATATAATGCTGTTACAGGTTCTAATGTTTCTGTTGCTAGTGTTGGTGCTTTAGATAAAGAAGTTGAAAAAGCAGCACAACAATTAAAAGCTGCTGGTTCAAAAGGGGTAGTGGTTACAGGTTTAGATGATTTTGATGCACAATATTTAGTGTTGGGTATCAATTTGGCTTTAAAATCTGAAGCTTTTAATCCTTCTGATGCCAAGTTAACCAGAAAAGGTGATGCAAAAGCAGTTGCTCAATTAGTAGCAGATATGAATGCTGGAAAAGTACACACATTAATTATGAGTGGCGTAAATCCAGTATATACTTTAGCCAACTCAAAAGAATTTGTTGCAGGTTTAGGAAAAGTAAAATTATCTGTAGCATTTTCTACAAAAGAAGATGAAACGGCTACTAAAACTTCAATCGCTGCTGCAGCAAGTCATTATTTAGAATCTTGGAATGATGTTGCAATTACACGTTCAAACTATAGTATTGCTCAGCCAACAATTCGTCCATTATTCAATACGAAACAATTTCAAGAAGCGTTATTAGCTTGGAATGATAATGCTACGCCATATTATGATTTCTTAAAAGGTTTTGCTTCTGCTAATTTAGGTGGAAAAACTTGGAACCAAGCCGTTCACGATGGTTTTGTTGTAACTGCTGCTGGAAATGTATCTGCTCAAGCAGGTAATTTTGGAGCTTCAGCTACGAAACTTTCAGTTGCAAAATCAAATGGTTTAGACTTAGTTTTATACAGTAAAGTTGGAATGGGAGACGGGCAACAAGCCAATAACCCTTGGTTACAAGAATTCCCAGACCCAATTACAAGAGTGTCTTGGGATAATTATGTAACTGTATCTAAAGCAGATGCTGAAAAATATAAATTAGAAAACTTTAATGTAGCAAACGGAGGTTTAAACGGAAGTTATGTTTCAATTAAAGTTGGAAATGCTACTTTAGAAAATGTACCAGTAATTATTCAACCAGGTCAAGCTGCTGGAACAATTGGTTTAGCTTTTGGTTACGGTAGAAAAGAAGCTTTAAAAGACGAAATGCAAACCGGAGTTAACGCATATACTTTATATGCAAACGGTAATGCAAATCAAACCGCTACGGTTACTTTAACAGAAGGTGAGCACGAATTTGCTTGTGTACAATTACAAAGAACTTTAATGGGTAGAGGGGATATCGTAAAAGATACTACTTTATCTATTTTCAATAAAGCGAATGAAGCGGGTAATAAAGAAATTTATAATCCAACACCAGTAGTTTCATTAGATCACAAAGAAGTTGCTGCTACATCAGTAGATTTATGGGCTTCTTTTGACAGAACTACAGGACACCATTTTAACTTATCTATCGATTTAAATGCTTGTACTGGTTGTGGCGCTTGTGTTATCGCATGTCACGCTGAAAATAATGTACCAGTTGTTGGAAAATCGGAAATAAGAAGAAGTCGTGATATGCATTGGTTAAGAATCGACAGATATTATTCATCTGAAGAAACGTTCGCAGGAGATATTACTACTAAAAACAGTTCTGAAGGTTTAACAGGAACTATTTCAACTTTCCAAGAATTAGAAGATCCTTCTGCTAATCCACAAGTAGTTTTCCAACCTGTAATGTGTCAGCACTGTAACCACGCTCCTTGTGAAACAGTTTGTCCAGTTGCAGCTACATCGCACTCTCGTCAAGGTCAAAATCATATGGCATACAACAGATGTGTTGGTACGCGTTACTGCGCTAATAACTGTCCGTATAAAGTACGTCGTTTCAACTGGTTCTTATATAATAAGAATGATGAATTTGATTACCACATGAATGATGATTTAGGTCGTATGGTATTAAATCCTGATGTAAATGTTCGTTCTCGTGGGGTTATGGAAAAATGTTCTATGTGTATCCAAATGACTCAAGCTACCATATTAAAAGCTAAGAAAGAAGGAAAAGAAGTTGGTAAAGATGATTTCCAAACCGCTTGTTCTGCAGCTTGTACTTCAGGAGCTATGATTTTTGGAGATGTTAATAATACAGCATCAGATGTTGCGCAACTTATAGAAGACGACAGAATGTATCATTTATTAGAAAGCATTGGAACAAAACCAAACGTAATGTATCACGTTAAGGTAAGAAACGATAAATAATTATTAATAGAAACAATATAAAGGATTATGTCTCATTACGAAGCACCCATTAGAAAACCTTTGGTTATTGGTGATAAATCTTATCACGATATAACCGTAGATGTAGCTCGCCCAGTT
>NZ_JBEIET010000024.1:0-24407 GCF_040382755.1 Flavobacterium sp. | reverse complement strand
TCATATTGTAATGCACCAACGGTTCCAATTACTTTTCTGCCGTTCATTTCAATAGTGAATAATTGTGCTACACCTTCATCCATTAATTGGTCGACACCTTTTTCTAACTGCTTTGCTTTTAAGGGATCGGCATTATTAATATATCTAAAATGTTCTGGAGAAAAACTTGGAATTCCTTTAAAATTCATCATTTCACCTTCCGTAAGTGTATCGCCAATTTTAAAATTTCCAGTATCATGCAAACCTACAATATCGCCTGGATAAGAGATATCTACAATTTCTTTTTTCTCTGCAAAAAACGCATTTGGACTACTAAATTTCATATTTTTCCCTTGTCTAACATGAAGATAAGGTTTGTTTCTTTCAAAAGTTCCCGAAACAATTTTAATAAATGCCAATCTGTCGCGATGTTTAGGATCCATATTCGCATGAATTTTAAACACAAAACCACTTAGTTTTTTCTCATCAGGTTGAACCAATCGGGTATCCGATTCTTTAGCACGTGGCGTAGGAGCAATATTGATAAAACAATCTAATAATTCGCGAACGCCAAAATTATTTAATGCCGAACCAAAAAATACAGGCTGTAATTTTCCAGCTAAATACGCATCTCTATCAAAAGAGGGATATACTTCTGTAATTAATTCTAATTCTTCGCGAAGTTTAGTAGCGGGTTTTTCACCAATAATTTTTTCTAATTCAGGACTTTGGATGTCTGAAAAAGCTATGGTTTCTTCAATATTTTTTCGACTATCGCCTTCAAATAAATTAATGTTTTTCTCCCAAATATTATAAATACCTTGAAAATCATAACCCATACCAATTGGAAAACTTAAAGGCGTAACGTGTAATCCTAATTTTTTTTCTACTTCGTCCATTAAGTCAAACGCATCCTTACCTTCACGATCTAGTTTGTTAATGAAAACAATCATTGGAATGTTTCTCATTCTACAAACTTCCACCAATTTTTCGGTTTGCTCTTCCACACCTTTTGCTACGTCAACTACCACAATAACACTATCTACAGCAGTTAATGTTCTAAACGTGTCTTCCGCAAAATCCTTATGACCAGGCGTATCTAAAATATTTATTTTTTTCTCTTTGTAATTGAAAGCCAAAACGGAAGTAGAAACCGAAATTCCACGCTGACGTTCAATTTCCATGAAATCGGAAGTAGCGCCTTTTTTTATTTTATTACTTTTTACAGCACCAGCTTCTTGAATTGCACCTCCAAACAACAACAGTTTTTCTGTTAACGTAGTTTTTCCAGCATCTGGATGCGAGATGATTCCAAAAGTTCTTCTACGGGCAATTTCTTTTTCGAAACTCATGAGTATTAATTTTTCGCAAAAATACTATTTTAAATACTATTTTTCATAGCGATATGGTTTTATTGTAATATAGTAATAAAAAAATCCTTAATTAACTGTTATGCTAATTAAGGATTTTTAAAGTACCCACAAAGGTCGTTTTGTCGAACCGCTTAATTCAAGACATTCGACTGTTAGCCAATGTATATAGACATCTATTAAAAACACAAAAGGTCTGGTTACTATTCATCTATATCATATTTTAAATTATTGAGTATTTGTTTGTAATGCTTCTCAACTGTAGACTTTGCGACACCAGACAACTCTTGGACTTTCCTAATTGTTACTTTTTTATTTTCTGATAACAAACTTTTGATGGCTTCAGTTATAATCTCTATTTTTTCCTCTCTAACCAAGTTGTTTTTATTTTGTCCTACCCTTTTACTGTTTTGCACTACATATTCACCTGTGTGTTGCCTGTCTTCTTTCTCTGCTTCTTTGTCATATAGATTTATATAAGTGGTGCAATTCGGATAAGGTGTAGGACAAAATTCTTTTGATGAAAAAGACATTAGCCTACCAAGGAAGGCATAGCAGTTATCGTTTATTATTTTCATTACTAAATCAATATCCTTTTTAAAAACAACTAATGCGTCATGGATAGGAATAACAAAATAACCATTCTTAACCAGGTCTCTGGTGATGTTATTTATGAATAAATCTGATTCTTGAAGCTGAAGTTCTCTGGCTTTACTTATGTTAATATCAATATCAATCAAATGTTGAAATGTAATTGGGAAAAGGTTCTTGAAGGCTATTCCATATTTACTGTTGCAAATCACACTTGGGTTTTGGTTAAAAATAACAGAATTAAAGAATTGTTTTTTGAACTTATTTCTTGTTACATCTGATGATATATCAACACCGATTTCGTTGGCAAGAATTTGGTATATCTCGCCACTGTAAACGGCATCATTAAAAGCTTCATCGTCATTGTATCGATTGGATAGCATAACCAACTGAGCACCTTTGCCATCAATTTCAACAAGTTCATGACCATCAATATGTTTTAAATACATACGATGTTCTCGCTTGAAGCTTGTTATAGTATGGAATAACCTTCCTGTATTTTGAGATTTAGTTATGTAAAGTTTAGGTCTTTCTATGGCTGAAGGCAATTGAAGTTGTTGGATATTAAAAAGGACTTGCTTTTCAATTTCGTTTAAATTGCTGTAGTTGGTACTATGAAAGAAATTAATAGTATTAATTAAACTTTTTGAGGTTATCTCATAACAAACAAGTTTTCTAGTAGACGTTAGTAACTTGTATGTAAAATATGGGAAACTACCATCTTGATAATTCAACTGGGCTTCTACAAGTCCTTTTTTTACAAAGTATTCGATTATAGACTTGTAAGTTCTATCTCCAAATGTTCTTTTTAGGAGTGCAGATGATAAATATTTTGATTTTTTATCAGCTCTGATTCTGATAAGGGTATCAATGAAGTAGAGATGCTTGTCTTTTAGGGTAATTTTCTCGTTAAAATCAGAATCAACTAGTTGTATTATTTCTTGTGTTGACTGAATAGAATAGGTCGACATTTTTCATAGTATTCTTGCTTTATGTTATTTTACTTGCTTTTTTAAGCTGGGCAAGAACCAGATGGAGCGACCATCTGGAACCAGCTAATCCAATTAAATTAGATAATAATAAATATAGCGAAAAAGAAAAAAAAGTCAAGTCTATTGATACCCTCCCTCCTCCACGGGAGGACTTCCCCCGTTACCTCCTAGTAGCCCCACCCCGTATTATGGCTTTATAGGGGGTATGATGAGACATAATTTGTGATGAGCCACTATTAAAAAAAAATTTCCAGAATTTTTTTCCAGAATTTTTTTTTACAATTAATGTTATGATTTACATCGTAAAGTGTTGTTAAGCTTTACGATTTGTCCATTGTCGACCACCTAAAACTGAGTAATCATTTCAACAAATAGGCTCTGTTAGCATTCCTAAGCCTTATTAAGGCTCAAGCCTATAAAGGTATTCAGACAATTAAGGTCAATTTCGGTTATGAAATATTTTTATCTCATTTTATGTTGGTTTTTTCACTATATTGTACCCAAATAACGCACAGATGAATCGTATTAAAGAAGTTTTAGCCGACAAAGGAATTAAACAAACGTGGCTGGCAAGTAGGTTAGGTAAATCATACAATATGGTTAACGGATATGTTACCAACAAGCGACAACCTAGTATTGAAGTTTTATATGATATTGCAAAATTATTACAGGTCGATGCTAAAGAACTATTGAATTAAAGTATTTTATGAGGATAATTAACAACCAAAATATTTTACTTCTCGATGAAGTAAACAATGCGATAACCACAACATCAAAAGTACATTTGAGCTGTAATCATTTTACTGCTTTAGCATTATTTGAAATAATACCATCCCTTTCTAATGCTAATAGCATTGAGTTCTTAATATCTATGGATTTTAATCAACAAGATGATTTTAGATTAATCCATTCTGCTAATGAAAGTAAACTAGAACTTTCTTTAGACCGTAAACACAAACTAAATCAAGTTATTGAACTTGTAGAGAAAAAGATTCAAATAAGACAAGGTGGCATAGGGAATCAAAACATACTAATTATTGAAGATGATGGTAAGTCAACTTGTTTTACGCTTACACCTTTAGATTTTGATTCATTGTGTATTGGGGTTGTTTCCTCTAAAACACCGATTTTTATTACATGCTTTGAAGACACAGGTAATCAATTTCTAGGATTATTTCAAAACACATGGAACAATAGCAAATCTTTGATTAATGTTGCAGTTGCTGAACGATTAAAAAAAGGAACTGTTAACATAACCCCAGAAGCTATTTACAAATATAGCATCAGAGAAATTTTTCATTACTCAACTATCAGTGAACGTGCCGATGAAAAATTAGAAAAAGTAGGTTTCAAAAACTCAAAAATTTGGAGTTTATTATTCAACTTTCAAAAAGATGCGGTTATTGGTGCTATCGAGAAAATTGAGAAGTATGGAGGGTGTATTATAGCTGATTCGGTTGGATTAGGTAAGACGTTTGAAGCACTAGCGGTAATAAAATACTATCAACTTCGTAATGATAGAATATTGGTGCTCGCTCCAAAGAAATTAAGAGAGAACTGGACGGTTTACCAGCAAAATGATATTTACAATGTTCTTGCTGAAGACAGGTTAAATTATGATGTGTTAAATCACACTGACCTATCCAGAGAAAAAGGAAAATCTGGAGATATTAATCTGGAAACAATCAACTGGGGAAATTATGATTTAGTGGTTATTGATGAATCACATAATTTCAGAAACAATCCAAATAAACGTGAAGGAATGACACGTTACAAGCGATTGATGAACGATGTGATTAAAGCTAATATTAGAACAAAAGTTCTGATGCTTTCTGCTACACCTGTTAATAATAAAATGAACGATTTGAAAAATCAAGTTTCATTTATAACAGAAGGAAACGATAACTATTTTTCTAATCACGGTATCGAAAGTATTACTCAAGTAATGCGTGATGCTCAAAGAAGATTTACGAATTGGTATCGAAATGGTGACCCGAATAATTTGGATGTGAAATCGTTGATGGAGCATTTGGACGGGACATATTTTAGAATACTAGATATGTTGACCATTGCACGTTCAAGAAAGCATATCGAAAAATACTATGATACAACAGACATCGGAAAATTCCCTACTCGTTTAGCTCCAATTACAATTTATCCAGAAATTGATACGGATAATCAATTCAAAGATATTGGGGTGATTTATGATGAGATAAGCACTCTAACACTAGCTTCATATTCTCCACTTGGGTATGTGCGTGCAGATAAACGTGCCTATTATGAAGAAAAATACGATATGCTTACTGCAACAGGAAGTGTGTTCAAACAAGTTGACCGAGAACAAAGTTTGATTTATTTGATGCGTATCAATTTATTAAAAAGATTGGAGAGTTCAATTCATTCTTTCAGACTAACATTGCTGAGTCTTATCGAAACAATTGACGGCAATCTTAGACAAATTGAGGAGCACAAAAACGGTAATATTGATAGTGATTTTAATATTACTGATATTGAAATAGATGATACAGAACTTGAAGATTTACTGGTAGGTGGCAAAACTAAAGTCTTAATTCAAGACATGGATATTATCCGCTGGAAACAAGATTTAAAACAAGACAAAACAACACTGGCGACCCTACTAAGTAATATTAGCATAATTGATAGTAATCGTGATGCTAAGTTATTAGAACTTAAAAATCGAATCACAGAAAAGATTGAAAATCCTATCAATGAGGGTAATAAAAAAATAATCGTTTTTACTGCATTTGCGGATACTGCTAAATACATACATGAAGAACTTAAAAACTGGTTAATTGATGAACATAGTGTATACTCGGCACTAGTAACAGGTTCTGATACGAACAAAACAAATATGCCAAATTGTAAATCCGATTTGAATACCATATTAACTAACTTTTCACCGAAATCTAAAAAGCGACATGACCTCAATCCAGACGAGAAAAACGAGATTGATGTGTTAATTTGTACCGACTGTATTTCAGAAGGACAAAACCTTCAAGATTGTGATTATTTGGTCAACTATGATATTCACTGGAATCCTGTTAGAATTATTCAACGATTTGGTCGAATTGACCGTATTGGTTCTCAAAACGATAACATTCAATTAGTAAACTTTTTCCCAAGTATGGAATTAGATGGGTTTATTGATTTGGTGGCACGTGTTCAAGGTAAAATGGTGATGCTAGATGTTTCTGCTACTGGAGAAGACAACATTATTTCTCAAAACAGTCGTGAAATGCAAGATTTGGATTATCGTAAGCGACAATTAAAACAATTACAAGACCAAGTTATTGACCTTGAAGATGTTCAAGGGAGCATATCCATTACTGATATGACTTTTAACGACTTCAAAATTGATTTAGAGAAAAGTACCGATGAGCAACTTGCTGAATTAAATGAAATCCCAAAAGCCTCGTATGCTGTAGTAAAATCTAATTTAGCTGAAATTAAGCAAGGTGTCATCTTTTGTTTGAAAGACACTACTGAAGATTATTCAAAGCACTTAAAGAACAACATCCTGTATCCTTTCTTCTTAGCTTACATTAGTTTGGATGGAACTGAAATAATCAAAGGAGCACAAACCAAAACTGCTTTGGATTATTTTAGAAAATTAGGAATGGGTAACGATAAAATTGCTACTGAATTAATTGCTGAATTCGATAAAGAAACAAAAGGAAATAAAAAAATGGATACGTACACTCAATTGTTACGTAAAACATTGGATGAAGTGAAAGGTATTCAAGAAGAAATAGGCTTAGATTCGTTGGCAACACCAGGAGGAACAACCTTATTTGCTGATGCAATTAATCAAGAAGAAAGTTTAGAATTAGTAAGCTATTTAATCATCAAATAAGTTGAGTTTAAGCTACAAAAACATATTAAACCTACCAGACAGGGTGTTGCTCGAAAAGAAGCTTACCAAGGCTTTCTTTTTGAAGAATTTTGAGCTTTCTGCATCAGAGAAGAAGGTTTTAAATTCATCCATAGCACAAATGGAATGGTTGGCAAGCATAAAGCCAAATAATAGCAACATTCAGAGTGTAATAAATGACCTATTTGCTTTTGAGGAGGTTCAAATAATGGTATGCACGATTGGTAATGAAAAATTAGATGCGGTAGCAAATACTTGTATTCAACTTTTTCAAAAGTATATACCCTATCAAATGCTGTTGATTGTTGAAAACGACCAAGAGTTCATAATCAATGTATGTGAAAAACGAATTAATCAGAACGATAAAACAAAACGTACTATTGAAAAACAGTATTCCACAAAAGTACTTTCAAAGTTATTTAAGGACGATACTACCGATGCGTTTTTGAAGTCTATTGATTTTGCAGTTATGGACAAAACCAACTTGGAATCGTTTTACCAAAGTTATATCAATTCAATAATTCAATTGAATAGTGCAAGTGTGACAGGTGTTTTTCAAAAACGAACTAACACACGAACCAAGGAAGACCTAGAGTTATTAAACAAAATGGAGGAGCTGGAAAAAGATATTTCAAAACTAGCCAACCAAATAAAAGCAGAGAAGCAACAAAGTCAAAAAGTAACGCTTAACATTGCGATACACCAAAAGAAAAAACAAGTAGAAAATATAAAGAATCAACTGAGCGAAATATGAGTTTAGAAAAAATTACCAGAGGCGATGAGCAAACTAAAAGCCTTGACTTAGTAAATGACAACATTAATAAACTAAGAGAACTTTTCCCAGAAATAGTTACCGAAGGAAAAATTGATTTCAAGGCACTACAAGAAATCTTAGGGGAAGAACTTGAAGAAGGGGAAGAATACTACCGTTTCACTTGGGCTGGCAAAGCACAAGCTCGTAGAGAAGCTCATAAGCCAAGTACAGGCACGTTACGACCTTGTAAAGAAGAAAGTGTGGACTGGAATGCTACTCAAAACTTATATATTGAAGGTGATAATCTTGAAGTTTTAAAGCTTTTGCAAAAAAGTTATGCCAACAAAGTAAAGATGATTTACATTGACCCACCTTATAATACGGGTAAAGACTTTGTTTACAAAGACAACTACAAAGACAACCTTAAAAACTACCAACAAGTTACTGGGCAAGTGGATGATGAGGGCAACAAGCTTTCTACAAACTCAGATAGTGATGGGCGTTACCATTCCAATTGGCTTAACATGATGTATCCAAGGTTACGTTTAGCGAGGAATTTATTGAAAGATGATGGGGTAATATTTATTAGTATTGATGAAATTGAATTTAGTAAGTTAAGGATAATTTGTGATGAAATTTTCGGGGAAACTAACCATATTGCAGACTTTGTTTGGCAAAATAAAAAAGGTGGTGGAAACGATGCAAAATATGTTGCTGTCGAACATGAGTATGTTTTAATGTATGCTAAAAATGAAACAAACTTACATAATTTATTTGAGCCTTATAAACCAGAATATCTTCTCAGATATAAGGAAGAAGATGAAAACGGAAAATATTTTTGGGATACATTTAAGAGAAAATCGGGGAAGCAATATTATCCAATAATTTGTCCAGATGGTAGCATATTAGAATATGATGAATTAGGTAATAGAATTAGTTGGTTGAGGAGCGAGGAGAGATTTAAAAATGATATAGCAATTGGAGACATAAGAATAGTTCAGATAAACAATAATTGGACTGTGCACTTTAAACAAAGATTACCATTGGGAAAAAAACCAAGAACTATTTTTTTAGAAGAGTCAATTTGGGCAAAAGTTGGTACTAATAGTGATGGAAGTAATTCTATTGTTGAACTTTTTGGCAAAGAAGTTTTTTCTCATCCAAAACCTTTAGGTTTAATGAGTCAAATTTTAGGATTTTCCTCTCAAGACGGGGATATTATTATGGATTTCTTTTCTGGTTCGGCTACTTTTTTTCACGCTTCTATTCTTCAACAATTAGAACAAGGGAAAAAGTTAAAAACAATTTGTGTTCAATTACCAGAAAAAATTGGAGTCGAAACAGAGCAAGGGAAAAATGCGATTTCATTAGGGTATAATTTAATTTCTGATTTGGCTAAAGATAGAATTAGAAAACTTAATAAAAACATTCAAAATTCGTCCATAGATTCTGGCTTTAAGGTGTTTAAATTAGATAGTTCCAACATCAAGGGTTGGGATGGTAAACCAGAAGACCTAGAAGCGAGTTTGTTTGATGCTCAAGAAAACATCAAACCCGACCGTACTGAAGAAGATGTGTTGTTTGAAATATTATTGAAGTACGGCTTAGATTTAACGCTTCCAATTGATGAAAAGTTAATGGATGGTAAAAAAGTATTTAGCGTTGGTTTTGGTGCGTTATTTATTTGCTTAGCAGACGATATTACTAACAAAGTGGCAGAAGGGATTGGAGCTTGGAAACAAGAGCTAAATCCAGCTACATGCCGTGTAATTTTCAAAGACAGTGGTTTTTCAGATGTAGAAAAAGCAAATGCAGTACAGACCTTGAAACGATTTGGAATTAGTGAAATTAAAAGTATTTAAACAAGATTTATTCACAATTAAGCAAGGTTATCAACAAAGTGAAAAAAGCTTTAAAATCAAGGGTTTTATAAAAATAAGCAAGGTTTATACCTAATTAAGCAAGGTCAAAAATGAGTGATTCAGTTTCAAAAATAAATACGTTGGTTACGAAAGAGTATCTTCAAACGCAAGTCGAGAATCAATACTTTGAACGTAAAGGACTTGGTGAAAAAGACATCAAGCCAATAAAAATAGCAGAAGAATTAATTGGCATGTTGAATGCTGATGGTGGAATACTGGCTTTTGGAGTTGCTGATGACGGTACTATTGAAGACCTCAATATACTTGGCACTAAGTTGGATGATTACCGAAAATTAGTTTTTGATTTTATTCATCCAGCTTGTAATGTAGAATTAGAGGAAATTGAAATAGATGAAAAGCTTGTGTTCCTGTTCCATGTTGAACAGGAATTAGAACGTATTTTTTGCACCAAGGATAATAAAAAATATTTTTTAAGAGTTCATGATTCGAATAGACTATTAGACCTAGAGCGAATTAAAAAGCTGGAATACGATAAAACCATCAGACGATTTGAAGAAGAAACAGTAAAAGACTTTGAGCAAGAAGACCTAGACCTAGAGTTATTACAAGAATACAAGTTAAAGCTTAATTATAAAGGAACTATACTCGATTTACTAGTAAAAAGACATTTAGCTACAAAAAAAGCAGACGAATACTTATTCAAAAATGCTTCGGTACTATTGTTTGTAAAAGAACCAGAAAAATACATTACATCTGCATCAGTACGATACATTCGCTTTGAAGGAACGGAAGTATTAACAGGTGTGAGTCACAACGTGGTAAAAGATGAACGATTCGAAAACAATGTTCCTAGACTGATAGATGAAATCAAGGCGTTCTTAAAAGCTTCATTCAAAGATTACTACTTCTTAGATTTAGAATCTGGAAAGTTTAAAAAAGTACCAGAATACCCAGAAGAAGCGTGGCTTGAGGGAGTTGTTAATGCACTTTGTCACCGTTCTTACAACGTTCAAGGAAACGCTATTTACATCAAACACTTTGATGACCGCCTTGAAATTAGTAATAGCGGACCTTTGCCAGCACAGGTAAGTATTGAAAACATAAAGTCAGAAAGATTTGCTAGAAACCCAAGATTAGCAAGAGTTTTAGAAGATTTAGGATATGTAAGACAATTAAATGAGGGAGTTTCTCGAATTTATGAGTCAATGGAAAAATCGATGCTTTCAATTCCAGAGTATTCAGAAAAAAACGGCAATGTATATCTAATCTTAAGAAATAAAATTAGTGGTCATTCTAAAACAATTCATGATTCGGTAATGGAGAAAATCGAGAAGGATTGGAATAAGTATAATGAAACACAAAAGAAAATATTCTTTTACCTCTTCACGCAACACCAAGCAACCTTGAGCGAGATTGTAGCTTTTGTTCAAATTAATGAAAACACGGTAAGAGGTTATCTAAATAAGTTAATTGAAGATAAATTATTGGATAGAATTAGCACTAAGCAACGTGATATAAATGCGTTGTATATGTTTAAGAAGCAATAACTGGTTAGAAACATTTGAAGATGCTTAAGCAACATTAAAAATATGTTTTAAATGACTAATAATAAAGGCATTTGTATAATTAGGTTAGATTTTAATAAAGCTAAGCAAGGTGAAAATCTTATTTGACGGTTATTTGATTTTAGAAGTGAAAATTGGCGTTAAGCCTTGAAAATAAAGCGATTTTTTATTTGATGGTTATTTGATAACTCAGATAAAAATAAAATATAGAGATTATGAAAATACAATTTGATAGTGCACTAAGTTACCAGCAAGAAGCTATAGATGCAATCGTAGATATATTCAAAGGGCAAGAAACTTGTGAATCTAATTTTACTGTTTATTCCCCAGAATTTATAGCAAAACAAGACCAAACAGTTTACAAAGCAAGTTTTACCGAATTAGGTTATGGTAACCGACTTACATTAACTGAAGGTAAAATATTGGAGAATGTACAAAACATTCAATTGGGTAACGGTTTAAAACCATCGGTACGTGGCGAAGTTAATCGTAACGAATTGGATTTTACAGTTGAAATGGAAACAGGTACTGGTAAGACGTATGTGTATCTGAGAACGATTTTAGAATTGTTTACCAAATATGGTTTTTCTAAACATATTATTGTTGTTCCATCGATTCCAATCAAAGAAGGTGTTTACAAATCACTACAGATAACCAAAGAGCATTTACGTGAATTATTTGATAATGAAAACTACAATTTCTTTGTTTACGACAGTAGTAAATTAAATGAAGTTAGAGATTTTGCTACAAATGACAAGCTAGAGATAATGGTTATCAATATTGATGCTTTTGCTAAAAGCTTTGAAAACCCAAATGATGAAAAAAAATCTGTGAATATTATTCATCGTTATAATGATTCGTTAGGATACAAACCACTGGACTTAATAAAGAACACGAACCCATTTATCATTATTGACGAACCGCAAACGACAATGAGTACCGCTTTACGTAAGAAAGCAGTACAAAACTTAAATCCCTTGGCGATTGTTCGTTATTCTGCAACCCATAAAGAAAAAGTAAACTTGATGTACAAGTTGGATGCGGTTGATGCGTATGAAAAGAAATTGGTAAAGCAGATTGAAGTAGGTTCAGTACAAACCGAAGGTGCAAACAGTCAAGCTTATATTCGATTACTAGAAATTAAATTGAGTAAAGGATTTCCAACAGCTAAACTCGAATTGGATATTTTTAAAGACGGCAGAATTACTAGAAAAGCAGTTTGGGTTAAACAGAATGAAGATTTATGGGAACTTACAGACCGTGATGAATATGAAGGATATATCATCAAGGACATATATGGAGTTCAAGGAAACGAATATATTGATTTTACTAGTAAAGAAGATATTATTCGTTTAGGAGAAGCAATTGGTAATGTTGACGATAAGCAGATTAAAACAGCTTTAATTCGTAAAACAATTGAAGAGCATTTAGACAAAGAGCTTATTTTAAACCCACAAGGGATTAAAGTATTAAGCTTATTTTTTATTGATACAGTATCGAAGTATCGTATTTATGATGAAGACGGTAACGCTACCAATGGAGCGTATGCAGAGATATTTGAAAAGGAATATAGTCGTCTGATTTCTAAGCCTAAATACAATAGCTTATTTTCTGAAATTAAAGATATTGAACTAGAATCTAGTCAAATACATAATGGTTACTTCTCTATTGATAAGAAATCCAAACGAAGCAATTCCAAAGATAAATTTGAGTACTTCAAAGATACGAGTGGAAGTACAAACGCTGATGAAGATACTTACAACCTTATCATGCGTGATAAAGAGACTTTGTTGTCTTTTTATGACGGGAAAGACAATTTGAAGAAAGTGAAGTTTATCTTTTCACATTCGGCATTAAAAGAAGGCTGGGATAATCCAAATGTATTTCAAATATGTACCCTAAAAGAAGCTGGTAACTCAGAAATTAGAAGACGACAAGAAATTGGTCGTGGACTTCGTTTGTGTGTAAATCAAGATGGTGAACGTGTATATGGTCATGAAGTAAACACATTGACTGTAATGGCAACAGAATCCTATGTTGATTTTGTAGATAATTTTCAGAAAGAAATTGAATCAGAAACGGGTATAAAATTTGGAGTTCTTGCTTCACACAGTTTCGGTGATGTTGTTATTGAAATAATAAATATTGAAGATGAAGATGGTAACCCAACAACAGATATGGTCTATTTAGGACAAGAAAAATCTGCTGAACTCTTCAATCATTTTGTTGCGGTTGGTTATATAGATACTAAAGGTAAAGTTCAAAACACACTTAGAATTGCATTAAAAGAAGAGAATGTTAATATACCAGATGAGTTTAAAGAGAATGAAAACATTCTTAATCAAATTATAAATACCCTAAAAGAAACTGCTGGAAAATTAGAAATTAAAGACGGTTCAAAGAAACAATTAGTAAAGGTTAATAAGCAAGTAATTGATAGTCCAGAATTCAAAGAACTTTGGGAACGAGTTAAATACAAAACAACATTTTCTGTAAAATTTGATTCAGATGAACTAATTCGAGAATGTATTAATGCTATTGATAGCAGATTAAAGGTAAAAAGCGGAAAGTTAACTTATACCAAAGGAACTATTACAATGGATGCTGGTGGTGTTGGCGTGAGCAATGTAGTCAATGAATCAGAGACTTTATATGGTCAAGTTGAAAGATTACCAGATATTGTTAGTTATTTACAAAACGAGACACAATTAACACGAAAATCAATTGTAAAAATATTGACTGGAACATTCAGATTAAAATACTTCAAAACTAATCCACAAAAATTCATTGAAGGTTGTGTAGACATAATCAATGAACAAATGCGTATGCACATCATAAGTGGTATTAAATATCAAAAGTTAGGAGATGCAGAATACTACAGTCAAGAACTATTTGAAAATCAAGAGCTATTTGGATACTTACAAAGTAACTTAAAAGAAAGTACGAAGTCTCCATACAATTATGTTGTTTATGATTCAAATGTAGAATCAAATTTAGCCACACAGTTTGAACAGAGTAAGAATATTTCAGTCTATGCTAAGCTACCAGATTGGTTTAAAATAGACACGCCTTTGGGTACATATAATCCAGATTGGGCAGTATTATGGAAGGATAAAGATGAGGAGAAATTATTCTTTGTGGTTGAAACTAAAGGAGATACTGGTTTATTTGGAAATCGTCCAAAAGAACAGGCTAAAATTGACTGCGGGATGGCACATTTTCAAGCAGTTGGTAGTGATATGATTGTTGCGAGTAAATTTACAGAGGTTGAAGATTTCGCTTTAAACAAAAACACATTACAATAATGAGCCAAAATAAATATTCCGAATTATCAATCAGTGTATTAGCATTAAAAGCTGAAGGGCAAAGTTACGAGGATTTGTTTTGTGATATTATGATTCTAAAAGATTCTAGATATCAGAAAATTAAAGCTTATGGTAATACAGGTGATATGAAAAATGATGGTTATATTTCAGAACTAGGACATTTTTTCCAAATTTACGCACCAGAAAACGTAAAAAAACAAAAAACAATATCTGATTCTACTAAAAAATTAGATGAAGATTTTAGGGGTTTATATAGTAAATGGAATAACATTTGTACAATTAAAAAATTTTCATTTGTTATAAATGATAAGTCCAAAGGAATACCTCCACAGTTAATTCAAAAATTAGAAGAACTAAAAAAAGAGTTTGCCGAAATTGAATTTTCTTTCTATGATTTCAATTCTTTAATAAATGATTTTTTAAGCTTAGATTTAACTAGTCAAAGTAAAATAATTGGATACATTCCAAGTGGTGAAATTAAAACGATTGATTATCCAATATTAAGAGCTACAATTGAAAATATAAAAAATAATTTCAGTGATTCATCACCAAACAACAGTTTGAATCTTGAGGAGTTTCATAGCAAAATAGAGTTTAACAATCTTGACGTATCAATTTCTGATTATTTGTTAAAGGCTGAAGCTCAAAATTATTTATTAGAAAGTTATTTTGAAAATAATCCTAGAAGCAGAAATTTTGTTGGAACGATTTTGAATGATATTTACAACAATATTAAAATTGAATATAGTTCAAATGACAATATTTCATCTAATATGATTTTTTATGCACTTTTAAAAGATTGTTGCATTGATAAATCAATAGATTCTAAAAACTCAGCATTAGTTTTATTGTCATATTATTTTGTAAGCTGTGACATATTTGAAAAACCTAACAGATAATGATACTACCTTCTAAGCATACTAAATACGATGAAAGCTACATTGTAATAGCTGGAATAATTTTTTCATTTTTAGAGAAACCTTTAAGTGTTGATGATATTCTTGAAAAATATACCGAATATGTTAATAATAAAGGAATTAAACAAATGATTACATTAGAATCAATAGTATATGCCATTGATTTGTTGTTTATTTTAAATAAAGTTTCTTTTGATAATAACTTAATATTAAAAAAATGAAATTAATAGAGTTGGGTTCTGATGATAAAAAGTTTAGGACTATAAAATTTAAAGAGAATGGACTTAATTTAATTCTTGGAAAAAGAAATTCTGAGGATTCAAAAAGTACATACAATGGTGTTGGGAAATCGCTTGCATTATATTTAGTGCAGTTCTGCTTAGGAACTAAAGCAAATAAAAAAATAACAAATAAAATTCCAAACGTAAATTTTTATTTGAAATTTAGAATTGATGGGATTAATTACACGGCAAAAAGAAATACTACAAAGCAAAGCGTTATTACATTAAATGATGAAACGTTAAAACTTTTAGATTTTAATTCAAAAATGTTATCTCTTTTATTTGAAGTACCAGAAGAATTATCAAAAATTTCTTTTCGCTCACTAATTTCAAGATTTTTAAGAACCCGAAAAGAGGAGTATAATGATTTTGACTCTTTTGTAGTAAAGGAACAAGAAGATAGAAGTTTACTTAGTAATTCATTCTTGTTAGGATTAGATGCTATAAAAGTTCAACGTAAATTTGAATTTAAAGAAGAATTTACAAAAATTGATAAATTAAGAAAGGTTTTACAAAAAGATGAAATTTTTAATTCGGTTTTTGGAATTGAAGGTGAAATTAGTTTGAAAATAAATGAACTTGAAAAAAAAATATCAATTTTGGAAGATGATTTGTCTTCATTTAAGGTTGCCGAAAATTATAAAGATATTCAAGAAGAAACTAAAAAATTATCGTTTGAAATAAAACAACATGTTAATATAATAAGTATTAATAAGGAACTACTTTCGAATATTGAACAATCAATTAAAATAAATCCAATAAGTAATAAAAATGAGGTAATTGAATTTATTAAAAGAGTAGAAATTGAATTAAACATAAATATCCAAGACAGAATTAATCAAGTAAATGAATTTCATGAAAGCATTATAAAACAGCGGACTTCAAGATTTGAAAATGAAAAAAAGAAATTAGCTGATGAGATATTATTGCACGAAAAACTTGTTGGCGAGCTTGAAAAAAAGTATAATCAAAATTTGAAATATATAAATGAGCATGGCGGTTTAGAAGACTTTACTTCAATTAATTTGAAACTGAATGATTTTAAATTTAATTTGGATAGAATAAAAAAATCAAGTGAATTAATTGCAAATTATAAGAAAAGAGGTGATGAAATAAAATTGTTTTTGGCACAAGATAATTTATCAACTACTACCTATTTAGAAAATATTAGTAACACATTGATAAAAGAGATAACCGATAATTTTTCTGAACTTGTAAAAATATTTTATATTAATAAGTTTGGTGGAATTTCGATAGAAAATAATAGTGGCGACAATAAACTAAGATATTCAATTGAGGCTAGGATTCAAGATGATTCTTCCGATGGAATTAATGAAGTAAAAATATTTTGCTTTGATTTGTTATTATTAACTATGAAAAAGAATCATAAAGTTAAGTTTTTATTTCATGACAGTAGATTGTTTTCAGATATGGATACTCATCAAAGGTTTCCAGCATTAAAACTAGCAAATAAATTAGGCGAACAAGGTTTCCAATATATTGCATCTTTGAATCAAGACACCTATGAAATGCTTGAAAAAGAACAAGATGAAAGTGATTTCAAATCTATTATAAAGGATAATATTATTATTGAATTGAGTAGTGATAATGATGAAAGCAGATTATTAGGAGTACATATTGATTTAGAATATTAATTAGTACTTAATATTAATAGCATACTTCTCCCAATCAAAATCTTTGAGAACATCTTTAATCAATTCTTGAACGCAAAAGTTATTAATACTATCAATAGTTCCAATTATAACCAATTCACTTCCATCAAATTTTTTCTTGGGGTCGTTCACACTTTTGTGTGATGACACCCAAACATAAACGGTATAAGGTAGAAACTTCTTTTTATCCAAATCAAAACTCTTCATGGAGTACACGCATTTTCGAACATACCAATTGGCTGGCACATCTAATCGGTCATAAATTCTAATATTATCTTCTAGTTCTGGTTCACCAACCAATATCTCCCCATACGTTTCTTTAATTTGGATTCCATTAATGGTTAATTCATGACCGCCATTTATTTTAATTGTATCCTGTTTCATATTTATTTCTTTTAGAAATAAATATCTCCAAAAACACAAAAAAATATTTTATTTAACTGAAATCCAGGATAATAGACCAAAAACTTGTCCTGGGATTTTATTTTTAGGAACTTTGCCAAAGGTTGTTATAAAATAAGGTTTACCTTTTATTATAACACCAAATTGGTCAAATAATAGGTTCTGAAACCAGCAAAATGACCTCAAAAATGTTTAACCCTTTTTTTATAACACTTATGAGTAAAATACCAGTAGCAATTTTCGGAAGAGTAAGTTTGGATTCGATGGACTTCCAAAGACAAATAAACGATTTACAAAAAGTAGCAGATAGATTGAATTATGAAGTTGTTAGTATAATAACGGAAAAAATATCTGGAGCTAAAAACAACGATGAACGTTTGGGAATCCAACAATTACTTTCACAAGCTAAGCTGGGAAAATTCAGAAAGTTACTATGCACGGAAATCTCTCGATTAGGAAGGTCTAATACTCAAACCCTCACTCTGATTGATGAACTTCACCGATTAGGTGTAAGCATATATTTTCAAGACTTGAATTCAGAAACATTAAATGAAAATGGTGAGGTTTCTTTTCAGACAGAAATCTTAACAAATTTGTTATCCCTATTTGCTAAGAACGAAAGGCAGACTTTGATTTCTCGAATAAAATCTGGGATGTTACAAGCAAAGAAAAATAATATTCATTGTGGAAGACCAAAAGGTTTTGAGAATACCGATGATTTTTTAAGCAAATACCCTAAGGTAATTGATGGTTTAAAAAGAGGGTTAAGTGTTCGTGAATGTGTAAAGCTTTATGATGTATCACTTGGTACAGTTGCAAAAATTAGAAAAATGGCTATTGTATGAAGTATGTAAACCTGTCTCGTATCTATTTGGAAATGATTTCCAGATACAACGTTAAAACTTTCGATGTGACCAGCAGAATGGATGAATCGGAAACCAACCCAGCTGAAACAATGATTGAGTTCTATTACGACAAAAGGATACCTGTCAATATTCCAAGGCTAAAATCATTTCTAACTAGATATATTCGGTTCGTTGATAATTACTTTATCACTGTAGAGGATAGCAAAATAATTATTTGCATCATATTCCGACAAAAAACACAAAAGATGGATTATGGATTTGAATTCAGTTTGAACTAAAAAGTTATTCTTATGAAAAAAACCAGAATTACAATATCACACCAACTAGAAAAAACCAAACACAATTTTCTGGTGCTGAATCCATATAAGTTATCACGAATTGAATCAGAAAGAATAATGAAAAAGATGGGTGTTTCAATGCTTTTAGTGAACGGAAAGCTTTATACAGGATAGCATGTAAAAATAATTATTGTTATTTGTTTGATATTCAGAGTTTTAATATGTTCGATAAAAGTTTTTTCACTATCCCCACTTGCAACCATAGAAAGAAAATAGTACCTTTGTAATAGATTGATGCACAGGGTATAAACTATATAATGTAGCTCCTGTAACTCTTTTTACTCAGAAACTCGTATGAGGACAGTAAACTGTTTAGACGTATAATTTTATCTACCACTTTGTCTCCAAAAAGTGGTTTCAGCAAACATCTTTTTTAATTATGGCATTCTATGCCAACGGGGATTCTATGCTTTTTGCATTTTATCTGTGTCTGATTCGTCATGGTCGTACGTTTCGGAATGGTCATACTTGACTAAAAATAATTCTCCCCACTCGAAAAAAAATTGGAGATGAGTGGTTCAGAATGAAAGATGTTATCAATAACTGAATGCAAAAAAAAATTAAATAGAAACGGTGTACTCTTTGACGACATTGAGGTCGAAACAATAAGAAGAGTACTATACATTTTGGCACAGGAGTGCAATAAGATTATTAACGAAAAAAATATTAAACAATGAAAACACAACAGAAAAACGCTATTATTTATTGCCGTGTAAACTTACACGCAAAAACAGATGAGATTTTAATAATTGACAAACAGGAAAGCGAAGTGCTAAAGTTTTGTAAAAATGAGGGATTCAACGTAATTAAAAAATTTACAGATTACACAACTACTTCAAATAAAAATCAACCAGAGTTAAAAAAAATGAAAGCTTTTGCAAAACACAATGACAATCAAATTGATGCGGTAGTTTGCCTTGGATTTGACAGAATTGCAAGAACTTTTGAAAAAGCACATAATGAATTTACTGAATTCAATCAGATGAGCATTGATATTATTTCAGTACAACAAATAACGAACTTTAAAAACAACACAAATGACAAAAACAACTAAACATCAAATCAACGTTATACTCTACTGTAGGGTCAGTACTGATGAACAAGCTGAAAAAGGTTTCAGCTTGAACTACCAAGAAGAATCACTCATAAAATATTGTACTTATAAAGGGTATAATGTTTTAAGAATATTCAGAGAAGACCATTCGGCTAAAAATTTTAATCGTCCAAAATGGGAAGAATTGAAAACTTATGTAAAAGCTAACAAGAAAGCGGTGAACATGATTTTGGTGACCCGTTGGGATAGATTTTCGAGAAATGTTGAGCAAGCGTTACGACAGATGCGAGAATTTGAATCAGCTGGAATAGAAATAAATTCCTCCGAACAATATCTTGATAGAGAGAATAGTGACAATAAAATGGTTCTGTCAATATATTTAACTGCTGGAGAAGTTGAACGAGACAAAATTTCTCAAAGAACTGCATTAGGAACATACCAAGCAAAATGCGAGGGATATTATGCTCATCGTGCACCATTCGGATATTCTAGCCAACAAGAGGGCAATAGAATACAAAGAAATGGACAACAAGTTAAAAGAACTAAATTAATTCCCAATGAAAATGCTCATTACGTATCGGAAGCTTTCAGAGCTGTTTCATTAGGCATTGAACCAGCAGAGGTTGTTCGCAAAAGGCTAAATCTACAAGGCATGAAATTAGGCAAAAGTTCTTTCAACTTGATGCTAAAGAATATTATATATGCTGGCAAAATAATTGTCCCCGAGTTTAAAAAAGAAAGTGCAAAACTTGTAGATGGTGTTCATGCCCCATTGACAGACTTGGAAACCTTTTTGAAGGTACAAGATGTATTTCAAAATAAAAAATGGAGGTACTTGAGAAAACCAGAAAAAGAGGATGATTTCCCTTTACGCAACTTTATAGTGTGTGAATGTTGCGGTCAAAACCTTACTGCTAGTTATTCTAAAGGTAGAAATGCAAAATATGGTTATTACCACGGGAGACATCAGTGTAAAACCAGAGTTAGAAAAGAAAAAGCAGAAGACACCGTTGTTCAACTTCTGTCTGGATTGAAAATCAATTCCAACATCAATTCTTTGTTTGTAGAAATTCTTAAAGATTCAGCTAACGAGTTAAATGGCAACAAAACTAAAGAGCTATTACTAAAGAAAACGAGATATGATGAAATACAAACTCAGTTAACAAATGCTGACGAGCTATTTCTATCTGGTAAGATGCCTTCTGACAGGTATAATATTACTGTGGAACGATATAATGCAGAATTAATGCAATTAGAGCTAGAATTAGAAGTTTTAGAGCAAGTTGATGGTGATATCTCTGAGAACATCGAAACAGGCATAATGCTACTTGAAAATCTCGACCAGATGTTCTATGAAAGCGATAATGAAGGAAAAAAAATGATACTTGGTTCATTATTCACTGAAAAATTAATATTTGGAAATGAGATGTGTCGAACCACTGAAGTAAACGAGGTGATTAGAATTTTAACTAGGAATGGTAAGGGTTTCGAAAGTACAGATAAAAAAAAAGCTGTCAAAAATGACAGCTTTTCCGTAATAGTACCCGGAGTGGGAATCGAACCCACACTCCAAGGAACACGAGTTTGAGTCGTGCGCGTCTACCAATTCCGCCATCCGGGCATTGAAAAGCAAAAACAAATGAATATTTACTTTATGCCTTTTTAAAGTGAGTGCAAATATAACTAAAGTTTCTAATTTCATTATAAAAATACTTAAAATTTTACTTTCAGAGTTCAATTTAATTACTAACTTTGCACCCAAATTACACAACACAACAACTAACTAACTACTAAACAACTAATTAAAATGTCATACAAAGAGCCTGAAGCAAAAATATTTGCGTGTTCTCAAAGTGTGTATCTAGCAGAAGAAATCGCCAGTAAATACGGTGTGCCGCTAGGTAAAGTAACGTTCTCAAAATACAGTGATGGTGAATTTCAACCGTCTTTTGAAGAATCTATTAGAGGTCTTCGTGTGTTTTTAGTGTGTTCCACTTTTCCGAGTGCAGATAATTTAATGGAATTGTTGTTAATGATTGATGCCGCAAAAAGAGCATCTGCCAGACACATAACAGCTGTAATTCCTTATTTTGGATGGGCAAGACAGGATAGAAAAGACAAACCAAGAGTGCCGATAGGAGCAAAATTGGTTGCCAAATTATTAGAAACAGCAGGAGCTACCCGAATTATGACCATGGATTTACATGCAGATCAAATTCAGGGATTCTTTGAAAAACCAGTAGATCACCTATTTGCATCAACTATCTTTTTACCTTATGTAAGAAGTTTAGGATTAGAAAATTTAACTATCGCATCACCAGATATGGGGGGTTCTAAAAGAGCCTATGCGTATTCTAAATTTTTAGAATCAGATGTGGTAATTTGTTACAAACAAAGAAAAGTAGCCAACGTTATCGATACGATGGAATTGATTGGTGAAGTAAGAGGCAGACATGTTATTTTAGTAGATGACATGATTGATACGGGTGGAACATTAGCAAAAGCCGCTGATGTTATGATTGAAAAAGGTGCTTTGAGTGTAAGAGCCATTTGTACACACGCCATTTTATCTGGTGAGGCGTACGAAAAAATTGAAAACTCAAAATTAGAAGAGTTAATCGTTACAGATTCTATTCCGTTAAAGAAAGAATCTAAGAAAATAAAAGTGGTGAGCTGTGCGCCATTATTTGCAGAAGTAATGCACATGGTTCAAAACAATACTTCCATAAGTGGGAAGTTTTTAATGTAAAGTTAGTCGGTTTGAAGATGTTCATTCCTTTAAACTACTAACCTATTTATTTTTATTAATTTTAATTTATTTCAAATGAAATCAATTACGATCAAAGGATCACAAAGAGAAAGCGTGGGCAAAGTAGCTACTAAAGCCTTACGTAATGCTGGAATGGTTCCTTGCGTTATTTACGGAGGGGAAAATCCAGTACATTTTAGTGCTGAAGAAAGAGCATTTAAAGGTTTAGTTTACACTCCAGAAGCGCACACTGTAGTAATTGAATTAGAAGGCGGAAAGAAATTTGACGGTATCTTACAAGATATTCAATTTCACCCAGTTTCTGACAAAATTTTACACGTAGATTTCTATAATCTAGATGCTGCAAAAGAAATTACAATGGAAGTACCTGTTAAAATTACTGGAACATCTCCAGGGGTTTTATTAGGAGGGGTTTTACGTTTAAACCAACGTAAATTAAAAGTGAGAGCTTTACCTGCAAACTTACCAGATTTCGTTGAAGCAAACATTTCTGAATTAGAAATGGGTAACAAATTATATGTTACTAAATTAGGCGCACCAAACTACAAAATTTTACACCCAGACAACACAGTTGTTTGTCAAGTAAGAATTTCTCGTGCTGCTATGAAAGCTGCTCAAGAAGCTGCAAAAGCAGAAAAAGGTGGAAAAAAGAAAAAATAATTCAATTTTCTATACAAGTAAAAATCCCGAGCATTGCTCGGGATTTTTTTATTAAAATAAATTTATATTTGTTTTTATTTTCCTACAAAAACCGCTTTTCTTTTTTCTAAAAATGCCGTTGTGCCTTCTTTAAAATCTTCTGTAGCAAAACTTGCACCAAAGTTTTTTATTTCTATATCAAAACCATTAACTCCGTCTTCAAAATTCGCATTTATTGCTTCAATAGCTTTTGCAATGGCCACACTTGAATTTTGACTAATTTTTGTAGCTATAGATTTTGCTAAGTCTAATAATTCTTCTTGCGGCACCACGTGATTTACTAACCCATACGATTTTGCAGTTTCAGCATCAATCATATTAGCGGTCATAATCAATTCCATTGCTCTACCTTTCCCGATTAATTGAGTCAATCTTTGTGTACCACCATATCCTGGAATAACGCCTAAAGTTACTTCTGGTAAGCCCATTTTTGCATTAGTTGAAGCTATTCTGAAATGACAACTCATAGCTAATTCTAAACCACCACCTAAAGCAAATCCGTTTACTGCGGCTATAACTGGAGTTTGTAAATTTTGAACAAAATCAAATAATAATTCTTGTCCTTTTGCGGCCAATTGTTCTCCTTCAGAAGCAGAAAAATGAGCAAATTCAGCAATATCTGCTCCAGCTACAAATGCTTTTTCACCACTTCCAGTTAATATAATTACTTTTGTACTGCTGTCGTTATTTAAATCGTTAAATGCAGTATGTAGTTCTTCAATTGTCGCTTTGTTTAAAGCATTTAATTTTGTGGGTCTGTTAATCGTAACAATCGCTAAATTGTCTTGTTTTTCAATTAAAATAGTTTCCATTTTTTAGTTTTTTATAGGTAGTTTTACTGTAAAAAGTGTTCCTTTTTCTTCTTCAGATTCAAAAGAAATACTTCCGTTATAATTTTCAATAATTTTCTTAATGATGGCCAATCCTAATCCCATACCAGAATTTTTTGTTGTGAATTTTGGTTCGAAAATATACGCTTGGTTTTCAAACGAAATTCCAATTCCGTTATCCGAAACCTTCAAAATAAAATTAGTATCTTCTTTTAAAATTTCAAC
>NZ_JBEIET010000023.1:0-24920 GCF_040382755.1 Flavobacterium sp. | reverse complement strand
TTAGATGCGATTCGAGATGTCAAAAAACAATACCAACGCAATCATAATTTATGGGATGTAGATACAGATAAGATGCCTATTTTCGGAACAATTGCATCGCAGTTTAACGATCCAGGAATGAACACGTTGTACAAATCCATTATGGATAAGATTGTAGAAAAAACAGGAGCTGATTTAAAATCGACCTTTGAAATTACTCGTGAAATGAGTGAGAAGATTTTCGTAATCCCACCTCATAGACCGCGTTATTTATCTGAAATTGCAGAAAATAATAGAAAATACGATGAAACGGCACTTTCTCAAGTAGAAGTAGCTCAAAAATTATACGGAATTTTCAAAACTGTGGAATCGGTTAACGGTAATTTACCACAATTAGATAAAGCAGGAATAGTTGAAGATTCTTTAAAAATCACTGCCGATAACAAAGATTTCGTTTCGTTATTGACTAAAGAATTCGATAGAGTAAAAATGAACCTTGACCCATACAATTGGGAAATCATTCTAACTTGGGATGAAAAAGTAAACAAATACAAGAATCCTGTGTACAGTTTTAAAGTTCGAGATAAAGAAATTAAAATCGCAACACATACCGAATCGCTTTCGCATTCGCAGATTCCAAAAGTAGCGTTACCAAAATACCAAGCTTGGGGCGATATTTTGAAATGGAATTTACAAGAAAACGTTCCTGGAGAATTCCCTTTTGCGTCTGGTTTGTATCCATTTAAAAGAGAAGGCGAAGACCCAAGTAGAATGTTTGCAGGTGAAGGTGGTCCAGAACGAACGAACAAGCGTTTTCACTATGTTTCTGCCGGATTGCCAGCAAAACGATTATCAACGGCTTTTGATTCGGTGACTTTGTACGGAAATGATCCACACATTCGTCCTGATATTTATGGAAAAATTGGTAATGCCGGAGTTTCAATTTGTTGTTTAGATGATGCGAAGAAATTGTATTCTGGTTTCGATTTGAGTCATCCAATGACTTCGGTGTCTATGACGATTAATGGACCAGCACCAATGTTGTTAGGATTTTTTATGAATGCGGCTATCGATCAAAATTGTGAAAAATACATTATTGAAAATAGTCTGCAAAAGGAAGTTGAAGCTAAAATCAACGAAATTTATAAGCAAAAAGGCGTAACGCGTCCGACGTATCAAGACGATTTACCAGAAGGAAATAATGGTTTAGGGTTGATGCTTTTAGGCGTAACTGGTGACCAAGTTTTGCCATTAGATGTTTATAATGATATCAAAGTTAAAACGTTAGCACAAGTTCGTGGAACAGTGCAAGCGGATATTTTAAAAGAAGATCAAGCACAAAATACCTGTATCTTCTCTACAGAATTTGCATTGCGTTTAATGGGCGACGTACAAGAATATTTCATTAAAGAAAACGTTCGTAATTTTTATTCGGTTTCTATTTCAGGATATCACATTGCTGAAGCAGGAGCAAACCCAATTACCCAATTGGCATTTACGTTAGCCAACGGTTTCACTTATGTAGAATACTATTTGAGTCGCGGAATGAACATCAACGATTTCGGTCCGAATTTATCATTCTTTTTCTCTAACGGAGTGGATCCAGAATATGCGGTTATTGGTCGTGTAGCTCGTAAAATTTGGGCGAAAGCCATGAAAAACAAATATGGAGCAAATGAAAGAGCTCAAATGTTGAAATACCACATTCAAACGTCTGGGCGTTCGTTACATGCGCAAGAAATTGATTTTAATGATATTCGTACCACGCTACAAGCATTGTATGCGATTTACGACAACTGTAATTCCTTACATACGAATGCGTATGACGAAGCCATTACTACTCCAACAGAAGAGTCTGTGCGAAGAGCTATGGCAATTCAGTTGATTATTAATAAAGAATTAGGTTTGGCGAAAAACGAAAATCCAATTCAAGGTTCGTTTATTATTCAAGAATTAACGGATTTAGTGGAAGATGCAGTTTTACAAGAATTTGACCGAATTACAGAACGTGGCGGTGTATTGGGTGCGATGGAAACTATGTATCAACGCTCTAAAATTCAGGAAGAAAGCTTATATTATGAAACCCTGAAACATACAGGTGAATTTCCAATTATTGGAGTAAATACGTTTTTGAGTTCAAAAGGATCACCAACAGTTATTCCTGCTGAAGTAATTCGAGCAACAAAAGAAGAGAAAGCCTATCAAATTGACATGCTAACGAATCTGCAACAAGCAAATGCAGATACAGTTTCTAATCAAATTGAATTATTACAAAATGCAGCAATTAAAAACGAAAATATATTTGCCTTATTAATGGAAGCTACAAAAGTGTGTTCGTTAGGTCAAATTACTAGCGCGTTGTTTGAAGTAGGAGGACAATACAGACGAAATATGTAATTTTGATTTACGATTTACGATTTAGGATTTCGAGATTGTAATAGGAAATACTAATGTTTTAAAATATAAAACCTTTCAGAAATGGAAGGTTTTTTTATTCTTTAAATTTTCTATGATGTAGCATTGTTACTATTGAAACTACTATAAATGGAATCGTTGAAAGTGCAATCTTGTAGTTTAAACTAATTATTCCTATGAAAAGCATAAATAAAAATAGGATGCCTAAACCAAAAATACTAATATAGGTTAATTTTTTACTTGGTTTATTTTGGAACAAGGTAAACAATAATAAAAATTGCGAAATTACAGGTAAAATTATAAATGGATGAAGAACTGAAATTGGACTTGTAAATAATTTAGAAAAAATTTCAATTTCTGCTTCAAACAAAAATAAATGATTATTTCCGCTCCATTCCAAATAACCAAAGAGTGAGAAAATGATAAGAAGAAAATTTAATGTTTTACTTTTCATTATATTAATTACTCATTCGGTTCAATGTGAATTAGAACATGTCCTAACTCTAATATTTTACTTCTTAAAGTGTCTTTTAATTTGTGCGCCAAATCGTGTCCTTCTTTAACTGTAATAGTTGCATCTACAATAGCGTGTAAGTCCACATGATATTTCATTCCTGCTTTTCTAATAAAGCACTTTTCTGTACCGATTATCCCATCTACTTTTAACGATTCTTGACGAATATTTTCTACTAAATCGTCATAACGATGTTCGTCCATAATTTCACCAAGTGCTGGTCGGAAAATCATATAACTATTATAAAGAATAAAAAACGAAGCTAATAAAGCCGCCCAATCATCAGCAGATTCGTATCCTTTTCCTAAAACCAAAGCTATTGAAATTCCTATAAAAGCGGCAACCGAAGTTATCGCGTCACTTCTATGGTGCCAAGCATCTGCTTTTAAAGAAGAGCTATTTGTGATAATACTTTTTTTCATTACCGTTTGAAACGAATATTCTTTCCAACAAATTATTAATCCTAAAACAATTAGTGTCCAAGATTTTGGTAAATCATGAGGCGTCCCAATATTTAATATACTTTCATAGGCAATAATTGTAGCAGAAGTAATTAAAAATCCTACTACAAGAAAAGTAATTAAAGGTTCGGCTCTTCCGTGCCCGTAAGGATGATTTTCATCTGCAGGTCGGTTAGAATATTTAATTCCAAATAAAACTAAAAACGAAGCAAAAATATCCGTTGTAGATTCTATAGCATCAGCAACTAATGCATACGAATTTCCAAAAAAACCCGCCAATCCTTTAATTAATGCTAAACTGGTGTTGCCAATAATACTAAAATAGGTGGCTTTTATAGCGGTTTGCTCGTTTGTCATTTACTTGTTTTTGTTAAAAAGTTACGTTTACCTTATTAGTTTTTCCATCTCTAATAAAAATAACTTCTTTCGTTTCACCGGAGTTAATTTTGGATAAACATTCCATATAACTATAAACTTCTTTTACTTCGCAATCACCAATTTTAGTAATTATATCTCCTTCTTTAATTCCGGCTTTTATCGCTGGACGGTCTTCAGTTACACCATCTACGTGTAAACCATCTCCATGCTCTGCATAATCAGGCATAATACCAAGTGTTACTTTGTATTTTGCCATTTTCTTTTCGCTGTTTATTTTGGTTTTGGTAAATTCAATGTTTTCTTTATCGGCCAATTCATTTGCAATTCTAAAAACATAATTTACAATATTGGAAACACCATAATAATTAATTTTTTCTTCATCATCACTTGGTTTGTGATAATCTTCATGTGTTCCGGTAAATAAAAACAGTACAGGAATATCTTTTAAGTAAAATGAAGTATGATCAGATGGTCCAATTCCACCAGTTTCTTCTGTAACTCCAAATCCCGCAGGTTTGTTACGTTGAATTAATTCAGAGAAAATAGGAGAGGTGCCAGTTCCACCAACTACCAGACTTTTTTTGTCGTCTAATCTTCCAATCATATCCATATTAATCATTGTGATTACATTTGGATACAATGTTTTAATTGACTCAGCCATATGTTTCGAACCAATTAATCCATCCTCTTCGCCAGAAAATAAAGCAAATATGAAATTCACTTTTTCTTTTGTCTTGTTTTTTGAATAGATACGAGCCAAATCTAACACACCAGCAACACCAGAAGCATTGTCGTCTGCACCATTATGAATCATACCTTTTGAAAAAGGTTTGGTAGAATTATTATGTTCGTTTCTTCCTAAGTGGTCATAATGTGCCCCTATTACAATAGTTTTATTTGCCCCATTGTCCAAGTAAGCTACTACATTGTTTGAATTTAATAAATCTCCTACAACTGTTGAATCTGCATGTGGATTGGTTTTGTAGCGATATGAAAAAGGTTGTAAAAATGTTTTGTTGTATGGTTGTAAACCTAATTTTTTAAATTCACTTTCAATATATTTTGCTGCTGTTTTCTCAGCTTTACTTCCAGAAAGTCTTCCTTCTAAGGCATCAGAAGCTAAATAGGTAATGTGTTTTTTTAAGTTGTTACTATCCGCATTTTCAACGTCATCTGTTTCAACCCAATCTGCAATAAAAACATTTGTTTCACGTGCTTTATCTTGTTGGCGATTACTTGAAAATACTAATTTTTTTCCGTCAGGCGAAAATTGTGGAAACGCATTAAATTCACTTTCATAGGTAATTTGTTTCAATCCCGTACCATCGATATTAATCATATATAATTGAAAATCATATCCTTTAGTAGCGTGATGATTAGAAGAAAAAATAATTTTTTTGTCCGATGGATGAAAAAAGGGCGCCCAATTGGCTTTACCTAATTTGGTGATTTGCTTTAAATCTGAGCCATCAATATTGCAAGTATAAATTTCCATATTAGTTGGCATCACTAAATTTTCTGCCAATAAGTCTTTGTATTCTTTAATATCTTTTTCAGTGGTAGGACGAGAGGAACGAAAGACTAATTTTTTACTATCGTGTGAAAAGAAACATCCGCCATCATAACCCAAACCAAACGTAATTTGTTTTAAGTTACTTCCGTCAATATCCATTGTATAAATTTCTAAATCACCTGAACGAATACTTGTGAAGGCTATCTTTTTTCCATCAGGAGAAACAACAGCTTCTGCATCGTAACCTGGAGAATTAGTTAATTTTTTTACAATTTCACCAGATTTAGTTGCCATGTAAATTTCAAATTCTGGATAAATTGCCCAAAGATATTTTCCGTCTTTTGGTTTCGGCGGGGCAGGGCAAGCTACATTCGCTTCATGCGTAGAGGCATAAATAATGTGTTTGCCATCTGGCATATAATATGAACAAGTGGTTCTTCCTTTACCTGTAGATACTAATTTCAGATTGTTAAAATCAGTTATGGGTTGTGTCAAATCTAACGAGTAAATTTGATCGCAAGGCACACCAAATTGAGTATTGGTAACTTGCAGGGTTAAGTTTTTACTATCAGGACTAAAATAAGCCTCAGCATTATCACCACCAAAAGTTAGTTTTTTAATGTTTTGTATGTTTCTTTCTTGTCCTTGAACGGTTAATGAAAGAAGTAAAAACGAAAGAAATGCGTATTTTTTTATTGCCATTTTATTTTATATTTTATTTATTTTTTAAGATTCTATCTGCTTTCGGCTTTCGACTTTTAACTTTTGACTTTTAGCTTTTAGCCATGTACAGTAACACCTTCACCATATTTAGCGATTACACTCGCTTCGTATGCTAACCAAGCTTTCCAGCGTTTTTCTACATCGATATTTTCTGCATATTTTCTGGCTAAGTTTATAAAAGTGGTATAATGAGCGGCTTCACTTTCCATTAAGTCTCTATAAAACTGAGCTAATTCTTCATCTTTTAAATTTTCAGAAAGTACTTTAAATCGTTCGCAACTTCTGGCCTCAATCATAGCTGCAAAAAGTAAACGTTCTATTAAACCACATGCTCTACTTCCGTCAGAAGATTGCTTCATAAATTTGGCTAATTCGTTTACATAATCGTCTTTTCGTTCTCTTAAAAACTCGTAACCACGTGCCTTAATAATATCATGAACCATTTGAAAATGTTGCATTTCTTCAATAGAAATCGCAGTCATTTCGGTCACCAAGTCTTCTTTCTCAGCATTATTAATAATAAGCATTATGGCATTTGTGGCTGCTTTTTGTTCGCACCAAGCATGGTCACTTAAAATATCTTCTAAGTTTTCTTCTACTATATTTGCCCAACGAGGATCTGTTGGTAATTGCAATCGTAAAATGGACATGATTTTAAGGTTATGAGGTTTATAATGTTTATGAGTTTATTTGTTTAAGAGTTTAAAAGGTGTTGTGTGAAAGGTTATGAGGTTTATAATGTTTAAAAAAGTGTATTTGTTTAAAAAAGGCATTATGATTGCTACATAATACCTTTTTATTTAGTTTACTTTTTATGCTGTGTCAATTAAAAAACAAACATGGCTCTTTCGCCCATAAGTTCGTTAACTTCTTCAGCTACTTCTTCTATTATAGCTTCATTAGTGTAATTCATTAATACTTTATCAATTAAAGCAACAACGGTTTCCATATCTTCTTCAACCAATCCACGTGTAGTTATTGCAGGTGTTCCAACACGAATTCCTGAAGTTACAAATGGTGATTTGTCATCAAACGGCACCATGTTTTTGTTTACTGTAATTTCGGCTTTAACCAATGCGTTTTCAGCATCTTTACCAGAAATATTTTTGTTGCGTAAATCAATTAACATCATGTGATTATCAGTTCCTCCAGAAATTAATTTATAACCTCTTTTGTTGAACGCTTCTGCCATAGCTTTTGCATTTTTTTGCATTTGTAACGCATAACGGAAAAATTCATCTGTTAATGCTTCTCCAAACGCTACTGCTTTAGCGGCAATAATGTGCATTAATGGACCACCTTGATTTCCAGGGAAAACAGACATATCTAATATATGGCTCATCATTCTAATATCACCTTTAGGAGTAGTTAATCCCCAAGGGTTTTCAAAATCTTTTCCCATCATAATTAATCCACCACGAGGACCACGTAAAGTCTTGTGTGTAGTTGTTGTTACTATATGACAATGAGGAATTGGATCATTTAACAAGCCTTTTGCAATCAATCCAGAAGGATGTGAAATATCAGCTAATAATAATGCTCCAACTGAATCTGCAATTTCACGGAAACGTTTAAAATCCATATCACGAGAATAAGCGGATGCGCCTGCAATAATCATTTTAGGTTGTTCCTTTGTAGCAATTTCCTGTATTTTATCGTAATTTAATAATCCAGTTTCTTCTTCTACACCATAAAAACTTGCGGTATATAATTTACCTGAAAAATTTACGGGAGATCCATGCGTTAAATGCCCCCCGTGAGACAAATCGAATCCTAAAATTTTATCTCCTGGTTTTAAACAAGCTGCAAAAACTGCAGTGTTTGCCTGTGAACCAGAATGTGGTTGTACATTAGCATATTCAGCTCCAAATAATTCTTTTACTCGATCAATAGCAACTTGCTCTACAATATCTACTACTTCACAACCTCCATAGTATCTTTTTCCAGGATATCCTTCCGCGTATTTATTGGTTAAACATGAACCAGCAGCTTCCATTACCTGGTCGCTCACAAAGTTTTCTGAAGCAATTAATTCTATTCCATGAATTTGTCTGTCTTGCTCGTCTAAAATTAGGTCAAAAATAAGTTCGTCGCGTTGCATTTTTTAGTATAAATTTAAATTTTGTCAAAAATACAAAAAATGTTTGGCAAATTGAATCTATAGTTTAATTTTGATTGCTCAATTATCAACAAAATAATTTAAGAAAAAGATATGCCAAATTTTGCCAATGACCCAAGTAGAAAATCTTGGTTAGATATTAAAAAAGATAGCGATTTTCCAATTCAAAATATTCCTTTTGGAGTTTTTATAACTAAAGAAGATGTCATCACTATCGGAACAAGGATAGGTGATTATGCAATTGATATGGGAGCATTACAACAATTAGGCTATTTTGAAGGTATAGATCTTACTGACGATATGTTTATGCAAGATACGCTGAACGATTTTATTTCTGATGGAAGAAAAACTTGGCGTTTAGTACGAAATAGATTATCGGATATTTTTTTAGATTCCAATCCGAAATTAAGAGATAACGATTCACATAAAAATATTGTTATTTTTAAAATAGATGATGTTGAAATGTTATTACCTGTTCAAATTGGTGATTATACAGATTTTTATTCAAGTAAAGAGCACGCTACTAATGTAGGAAAAATGTTTCGCGATCCAGAAAATGCATTATTACCAAACTGGTTGCATATTCCAGTAGGATATCACGGAAGAAGTTCTACAATTGTTCCAAGTGGAATACCAGTTCACAGACCATACGGACAAACGTTACCAAATGGCGAAACTCAACCTGTTTTTGGACCTTCAAGATTGGTAGATTTTGAATTAGAAACCGCTTTTATTACTACGGATGCCAATATAATGGGTGAACCCGTTTCAGTTGCTGAAGCAGAAGAATGTATTTTTGGAATGGTTTTGTTTAACGACTGGTCGGCAAGAGATATTCAAAAATGGGAATATGTGCCATTAGGACCCTTTTTAGCAAAAAACTTTGCATCATCAATTTCACCTTGGATTGTTACTTTAGATGCTTTGGAGCCGTTTCGTTGTGCTTCACCAGAGCAAAACCCAAAGCCTTTACCATATTTACAACAAACGGGTAATCATGCATACGATATTAATTTACAAGTTGCCATTCAGCCAGAAAATGCTGTTGAAACAATAGTGTCAAACTCTAATTTTAAATATATGTATTGGACTATGAGTCAGCAATTGGCACATCATACAATAAATGGTTGTAGAGTAAATTCTGGAGATATGATGGGAAGTGGCACAATTTCAGGACCAACACCAGATTCTTTTGGTTCGATGTTAGAACTTTCTTGGGGTGGTCAAAATCCAATTAAGATGAATGATGGTTCGGAACGAAAATTTATTAATGATAACGACACCGTAATTATAAGAGGATATTGTCAAAATGACCAAATTAGAATTGGTTTTGGAGAAGTATCAAGCAAATTACTTCCAGCTATTGAATTGAAATTTTAAGTTTAAAATCTAATATTTATAAAAAAAATACTCCTAACTTTTTTAGGAGTATTTTTTTTATGTAAACTGCTTCAAATCTTCCGTAGAAATACTGTCGTGTGATTCATTAAAAACAGCTTTTCCATTTCTGATAACTACTATTTGTGGTGATTGATGCACTACGTTATATCTGCTTGCAATTTCATTAGATAAATCTCTGTGATTTAACAAATCTAATAAATACCAATCTATTTTTTCTTCAGGATAATTAAACTCAGCATCAAATTGTTTTAGCGCCATTCTACTAATGCTGCATCGTGTACTGTGTTTGAAAAGGACAACCGATTTCGTTTGAGAAATTTCATCTATTTCATCAAATTGTTCCATTTTATCTAAGGTATAAAATTTGGCTGTCTCTTTTATTTCATCCTTGGAAGTGTTTGCATTTTCTTTAAAGATATTTTTGAAAAAACTCATATTTGTTAATTTTTTAAGACAAATTGTCTGAATTTAATGATTTTTGATGTTATTTTAATGACATTTTGTCAATGTTTTGACTATGGAATATAAATTGACCTTATTTAAACAAAGATACAATTACAAAAGTAAAATTAATTAGTGATTAAAAAATATATACTATGAATTTAAATAACTTAACCATAAAATCGCAAGAAGCATTACAAGTAGCGCAGCAAATTGCTACTGGATTTGGACAGCAACAGTTAGAAAATGAACATATTTTCAAGGCCATTTTAGATGTAGACACATCTGTTACACCATTTATTTTGAAAAAAGTAAATGTAAATATGGATGCATTTCAAAAAATGTTAGATCAAATCATTCAAGGATTTCCTAAAGTTTCGGGTGGAGAAGTTATGTTTTCTAGAGAAGCATCTTCTACATTAAATGAAGCTACTACTTTGGCCAAAAAAATGAATGATGATTTCGTATCTCTTGAACACATCATTTTAGCCATTTTCAAATCGAAAAGTAAAGTCGCTCAACTATTAAAAGACCAAGGTGTTACCGAAAAAGATTTGATTTCAGCTATTACTGAACTCCGTAAAGGCGAACGAGTTACTTCCTCTTCAGCAGAGGAAACGTATAATGCTTTAAATAAATACGGTAAAAATTTAAATGATTTAGCTAAAAATGGAAAATTAGATCCCGTAATAGGTAGAGATGAAGAAATTAGAAGAGTTTTACAAATTTTAACTCGAAGAACAAAGAATAATCCGATGTTAGTTGGTGAGCCAGGTGTAGGTAAAACAGCAATTGCAGAAGGATTAGCACATAGAATAGTGGATGGTGATGTACCTGAAAATTTAAAAGATAAAATTGTTTATTCTTTAGATATGGGAGCCTTAATTGCGGGTGCGAAATATAAAGGCGAATTTGAAGAACGATTAAAAGCCGTTGTAAAAGAAGTAACTTCTGCGGAAGGCGACATCATACTTTTTATCGATGAAATTCATACACTTGTAGGAGCAGGAGGAGGCGATGGAGCTATGGATGCGGCAAATATATTAAAACCCGCTTTAGCTCGAGGTGAATTACGTGCTATTGGTGCTACAACTTTAGATGAATATCAAAAATATTTTGAAAAAGATAAGGCGCTTGAACGTCGTTTTCAAAAGATTATGGTTGACGAACCTGATACAGAAAGTGCCATTTCTATTTTGCGTGGAATCAAAGAAAAATATGAAACGCATCATAAAGTTAGAATCAAAGATGATGCTATTATTGCTGCTGTTGAACTTTCACAACGTTATATTACGAATCGATTTTTACCAGATAAAGCAATAGATTTAATGGATGAAGCGGCTTCAAAATTACGTATGGAAATTAATTCAAAACCTGAAGAATTAGATGTTTTGGATAGAAAAATTATGCAATTAGAAATTGAAATTGAAGCCATAAAACGAGAAAAAGATGAATCGAAATTAAAGATTTTAAATATTGATTTATCAGAACTAAAAGAACAACGTAATGAAATTTATGCCAAATGGAAATCAGAGAAAGATGTTGTAGATGCCATTCAAGGTTATAAACAACAAATTGAAGATTTTAAAATTGAAGCAGAACGCGCGGAACGTGATGCAGAATACGGAAAAGTTGCCGAACTAAGATATGGTAAAATTGTTGAAGCACAAAAGAAATTAGACAAGCTACAAATTGAATTGCTCGAAAATCAAAGTGAAAAATCGCTTATTAAAGAAGAAGTTACTCAAGAAGATATTGCTGAGGTTGTAGCCAAATGGACGGGAATTCCAATAACAAAAATGCTACAAAGTGAGCGTGAAAAATTGCTAAATTTAGAAGATGAATTGCATAAAAGAGTAGTAGGACAAGAGGAAGCTATTGAAGCTATTTCTGATGCGGTACGAAGAAGTCGTGCGGGATTACAAGATATGAAAAAACCCTTAGGAACGTTCCTTTTCTTAGGTACAACTGGAGTAGGTAAAACAGAATTAGCCAAAGCGTTAGCTGATTATTTGTTTGATGATGAAAATGCGTTGACTCGAATAGATATGAGTGAATATCAGGAACGTCATAGTGTAAGCCGTTTAGTTGGTGCGCCTCCAGGGTATGTAGGATATGATGAAGGTGGTCAATTAACCGAAGCTGTAAGACGTAAACCCTATTCGGTAATTTTATTGGATGAAATAGAAAAAGCACATCCAGATACTTTTAATATATTGTTACAAGTTTTAGATGAAGGACGATTAACAGATAATAAAGGGCGTTTAGCCGATTTTAAAAATACTATTATCATAATGACATCTAATATGGGAAGTCATATTATTCAAGAGAAATTTGAAAATTTAAAAGGAAGCATTGATGCTGCTATGGAAACGGCAAAAGTTGAGGTTTTAGCATTATTAAAACAAACCGTTCGTCCTGAATTTTTAAACAGAATAGATGATATTGTGATGTTTACACCATTAACAAATGAAAATATTAAACAAATAGTTGGATTACAATTAAAATCGGTGTTTAAAATGTTAGCCTTACAACACATTTCAATGTCGGCTACAGAGGAAGCAATTTCCTATTTAGCTGTAAAAGGATACGAGCCAGAATTTGGTGCCCGACCAGTAAAAAGAGTGATTCAACGTGAAATACTTAATAAATTATCCAAAGAAATTTTAGCAGGCAGTATCACCGTAGATAGTATTATTTTGTTAGACAGCTTTGACAATCAATTGGTGTTTAGAAATCAGGAATAATTTTAAATAAATAACATTTTTTTTCCCAATGAACTTTTCAGTTTGTTGGGATTTTTTTTCGTTTTTATTATAATCGTATCTTTGAAAATATTATATAAGAAATTATTTATTTGTATGAACCTAATTGAACTCTTTTCACAACACGACATTTCAATATTAATATTTATGGCTATTGCCTCGCTTTTTGCGGGTTTTATTGATGCAGTTGTAGGCGGTGGCGGATTAATACAATTTCCTGCATTTATGATTTTGTTCCCAAATTCAACAGTGCCAACTGCTTTTGGAACGAATAAAATCGCTGGGCTTTCAGGTACTTCAATAGCCGCGGTTCAATATGCAAAACGAGTAAAATTTAATTGGAAATTATTATTCATTACGGCTTTTAGCTCTTTTATTTTTTCTTTTATTGGCGCTAAATTAGTAAGTCGAATCGATGTGAATATTCTTAAACCTTTTATCTTTTTTATGTTAATTGCTATTGCCATTTACACGTTTAAAAAGAAAGATTTTGGTTCTTTTGCTACAAAAGTATTATCCGATAAAAAAAAGTATTTATTTGGATTTTTACTAGGTATTATTATTGGTTTTTATGATGGTTTTTTAGGTCCAGGAACAGGAAGTTTTTTAGTTTTAGGATTTGTAACGCTTTTGGGATTTGAGTTTTTAGAAGCATCTGCGTATGCGAAAATAATTAATTGCATTACCAATATTTCTGCCCTATATGTGTTCCTTTCGCAAGGAAATTATATTTTAGAAATTGCAATTATTATGGCAGTTTTTAATGTTTTGGGAAGTATAATTGGTACCAGAATGGCTATTCTAAAAGGCAATCAGTTTATTCGAAAATTATTTTTATTGGTTGTAGTCCTAATGATTTTTCGTTATGGATATGATGTTTTTTTTAGTTAGATTTGTTTTTCATTATAAAACCCCAAATTTATGAAGAACATTGTAATTCTTTTCGGTACACTATTTCTATTTTCATGTCAATCTACCAAGAAATTTAATCAGCAGTTAACAAAACCTATAGCTGTAGCTCAGCTTCAAAAAGACGTTGATTATTCGTATAAAAAACTCAAACAATTACATCCAAAATTGTATTGGTACATTTCAAAAGAAAAATTAGATTATAAGTTTGATAGCTTAAAAAAATCTATTCAACAACCTATGACGGGTTTGGCTTTCTACAAAGAATTAAGCCAAGTGATTAAGAATGTTGGACAAGGGCATTTAAGCGTTTCACCAAGTTTACCAAAATTCACCAAAAAAGAAGCACAAGCGATTAATAAAAAAGGAAAATCACCTTTTTCACAATTCGATTTTGAATATATCGACAACAAATTAATAATTTTAAAAAATCGCTCAAGGCATAATATAAATGCGAATACTGAAGTTGTTTCCATAAATTCTGAAAAACCATCCGATTTAATTTCATTATTTTCTAAAAGAATAGCTTCGGATGGTTATAATACAACTTTTATTAATAGATATTTAGGAAAATATTTTGGTGCGTTTTTTAATTTAGATAAAGGAAAAGTACACGATAGTTTACATCTACTCTTAAAACTTGAAGGAAAGGATTCTCTTTTTGTTGTGAAACGAGACACATTCGGTTCAAATTCAAATCAAAAGAAGCCGAAATTATCAAAAAAAGAAAGAAAAGAAAAAGCCAAATTTAATAGTAAATACGGTTTTAATAGCGATACTAAAACATTTACAAGAGAATTAAAATTTATGGATAAAGATAGTATCACAGCAATGATGTCAATAAAAGGGTTTTCAAATGGTAATTCACACGATTTTTACGAAGATGTTTTTAATATTTTATCTGTAGCAAATACTAAAAATTTGATTATCGATTTAAGAAACAATCCTGGCGGAAGATTGAATGAAATTGCTGATTTATATAGTTATTTAGTTTCTCAACCATTTGTCTTTATTGATGATTACGAAGTGGTATCAAAAACCAGTTTTTTGCATATGAATTATTTTAAAGGAAGTGGTTATGTTACTAAGTTTTTTAAGATTTTAGGTGCGCCTATTTTTTATCCTTTATTTTATTTGAAAACAAGAAAACAAGCAAGTGGTACCTATTTAAGTAATCGTCATTCTAAACAAAGTAACCCAAAACAAAATAATTTTAAAGGAAAAATTTACGTGTTAATTAACGGTGGTAGTTTTTCTGCATCAAGTATTATTTCTTCAAATTTAAAGTCAAATCAACGTGCTTTCTTTGTTGGTGAAGAAACTGGAGGTGCTTATAATGGAACGGTTGCTGCACAAATGCCTTTGGTGCAATTGCCAAATAGTAAAGTGAATTTACGAATAGGTTTAGCTTTGGTAAGTGCCGCGGGTAAAACAAATATTGAAGGAAGAGGAATTTTTCCTGATAAAGAAATTTTGCCTACTTTAGAAGATAGAAAAAACAACATCGATCCAGAATTGAATTGGATTTTAGAGGATATTCGAAGAGAAAAAGAAGTAGAATTATTAATTAAACCCAAAAATAAATAGTTACAACACAGATTATAGAAATTATTAAAATTTTAGAAATCAATAAAACCCTGCGAACTTTGCTAAAATCTTTGCGAACTTTGCGGTTAAAAACAAATCAAAAGTTACAACACAGATTAAGGAAATTATATTAATTTTTAAAATTTTTACAATCTGTGTTTTTAAAAAATATAAAATGATAATTACAATTACAAACGCAACTTTAACAGCAACCATAAATACACTGGGTGCCGAATTAATTTCATTACTTAAAAATAATAAAAATTACATCTGGAATATAGACGAAACGTATTGGAATAAAACCTCACCGGTATTGTTTCCCATTGTTGGTCGTTTGAAAAATGATAGTTATTCATTTAATGAAAAAACGTATCTATTACCGCGACACGGATTTGCCAGAAACATGGAATTTTCATTCGATAAAAAAAGTGATTCTCAAGTTATTTTTGAACTTAATGAAACCGAAGAAACAAAAGCAATTTATCCTTTTAGTTTTAAGTTATTAATGGCATACACATTAATGGAAAACGAATTAGTTATTGAATACTTTGTACGAAATCAATCGGATGAAGTACTTCCTTTTTCTATTGGAGCACATCCTGCTTTTGCAATATCAGATAAACTTGAAAATTATTCATTAGAATTTAATGCAGCAGATACTTTCGAAACGCACCATTTAGAAAATGAAAGTTTTAATGGAAAAACAACTTTGGTTGATACAAAAAACAATGCTATTGCTTTAAATTATACTTTATTCGAAAAAGATGCTTTGGTTTTTAAACAATTAAATTCAAATGAAGTTACTTTAAAAAATAATGACAAAGCGATTTTAAAAGTAAATTACGATCATTTTCCATATTTAGGAATTTGGACCAAACAAAATGCTCCATTTTTATGTATTGAGCCTTGGTGTGGTTTAGCAGATGGCATAAATCATAACGGAAAATTAGAAGAAAAAGAAGGAATGAATCATTTACCAGCTGGTGAAGATTTTTTACGCGCTATCCGAATTGAAATTTTAGAATAAGTATTAAATTCTGGGTTTATTCAGACCTCTGTCATATAAAATAATACTACCAGCTACAGAAACATTTAAACTTTTTTCAGATTTAAATTTTACTAAATGATGACATTTTTCCATAGCTTTTTTAGTCATTCCGTGATCTTCTGCGCCTAATAAGTATACACATCGTTGTGGATGATGAAAGGTTTCTAAATCTTCGGCAGCATCATCAAGTTCAACGCCAACTAATCTTGCGCCTTTAGGCAAGTTTTCGTAAAATGCTTCAAAAGTATCATAATGAAAATAAGGAATCGCTTTTACTGCGTTGTGTGTGTCGCAAGCTTGTTTTGCATATCGTTTTCCAATGGTGAAAATAAAACTCGCACCAAAATTCTGAGCCGAACGCCAAAGCATTCCTAAGTTTTCAGGTGTTTTTCCGTTTTGTATGCCTATTCCAAAAAATTCGTTTATAAAATTATCGTTCATATTGGGATATGTAAAATAAACAGCAGATTAAAAGTCTATAATCTTTTATCTATTTAAATTAGTCTTTGTAATTCTTTTTTATTGGAAAGGGTAATTTTTTTGCCTTGTAAAGAAATCCAACCTTCTTTGTTAAATTCAGATAATAATCGAATACAACTTTCAGTAGCTGTACCAATCATTCCAGCAATTTCTTCACGAGATAATTGAATTTTTAAACTTCCATCTTCGTGAATACCAAAGTCGGTTTCTAATTTAAGTAAGGTTTCTGCCAAACGTTGTTTTACTGTTTTTTGAGCCAAATTCACCATATTATCATCGGCATCTTTTAAATCGCCACAAACCGATTTCATCATATTTAATGAAAACTGATTATTTTCGTTAAAAAACTGTAATATTTCTTGTTTAGGAATAAAACAAACTTGCATATCTTCCACAGCAACAGCACTTAAATTTGTAGATTCTTCACTAATTAACGAACGTTGTCCTAAAAGTTCCCCTTTTTTTACGAGTTTCACAATTTGATCTTTTCCGTTATCGCTAAGTTTTGATAATTTACAAATACCGTCTTTTATACAATAAATACCATTTAAGGCATCTCCTTCGTCAAAAACTGTTTCTCCTTTTTTTACGGTGTACGACGTTTTACAATCGGCAATTTTCAATAACTCATCTTTATTTAATGCCTTAATAGCACTAAATTCTCTAACAATGCATTGTTCACATTTCCCCATAAAATCACAATTAATTGAAGTCGGTACAAATTTACAAATTGTATGACAAATATCATATTTTACTTATGAACAATATTTCACCTTTGTATCAGGTAAAATGAGCATTATTATGGACAATAAAAATTGTTTTCATTGTGGTAAGGAATATACTACAAAAGAAGAAATACAATTTGACGAAAAATCATTCTGTTGTGTGGGATGCAAAACAGTATATGAAATATTTAGTCAAAATGATTTAACATGTTATTACGATTTTCAATCGGCTCCTGGAGCCACACCAATAGAAATTAATGGTAAATATGATTTTTTAGATGATGAAAAAATTCAATCCAAATTATTGGAATTTCAAGAAAATACAATTCATATTGTTTCCTTATACATACCACATATTCACTGTAGTTCATGTATTTGGATTTTGGAAAATTTACAAAAACTTCAAAAGGGAATAAGTACTTCTCAGGTTAATTTTACACAAAAAAAGGTTCGAATTACCTATAATTCAGAACAAACCAATTTAAAAGACATCGTTTATTTGTTGTCATCCATTGGTTATGAACCGTATATTAGTTTAGAAAATTACGAAACAGGTACCAATCAAATTGATAGAAGTTTAATTTATAAATTAGGAATTGCTTTTTTCTGTTTTGGAAACATTATGCTTTTATCGTTTCCAGAATATTTTGAAGTGGATGAATTTTGGATAAATAAATATCGAAATTTCTTCAGAACGCTAATTTTCTTTTTATCCTTACCTTCTTTTTTATATTCGGCAAGTGGCTATTACATTTCTGCATATAAAAGTATTAAATCTAAAATGTTAAATATTGATATTCCTATTGCTTTAGGAATAATTGTCATGTTTGTGCGAAGTGTAATTGACATTACGTTCGATTACGGACAAGGTTTTTTCGATAGTTTAACAGGATTGGTTTTCTTTATGTTGTTAGGAAAATTATTTCAACAAAAAACATATGATTTTTTATCATTTGAACGAGATTTTAAATCTTACTTTCCAATTGCCGTGACGAAAATCAATCAGAATGGTGAAGAAGAACCTTGCCAAATTTATGATGTAGAAAAAGGTGACAGATTAATTATCAGAAATCAAGAATTAATTCCCGTTGATGGCATATTAATTTCACCAAAAACTGCTTTAGATTATAGTTTTGTTACTGGTGAAGCCATTCCAATTGAAAAAAAATCGGGCGATAAAGTTTTTGCAGGTGGTAAACAAATGGGCGGTATTATTGAAATGGAAGTGTTATTTTCCGTTTCGCAAAGTTATTTAACGCAATTGTGGAGTAATGATGTTTTTCAAAAAAAAATAGACCAAAAACACAAATCGATTACAGACAAAGTAAGTCAGTTTTTTACACCTGCTTTGCTTTTGTTGGCTTTTGGTTCCTTGGTATTTTGGCTATTTATAAACGCGTATTTAGCGTTTAATGTTTTCACCGCAGTGCTAATTGTTGCGTGTCCGTGTGCATTGGCTTTAACAGCACCTTTTACTTTAGGGAATGTGTTACGAATTATGGGAAATCATAAATTGTATTTAAAAAATGCACAAGTGATTGAACAAATGGCAAAAGTAGATACGATTGTTTTTGATAAAACAGGAACTATTACGTCGTCTTTAAAATCAAATATAGAATATACAGGTACAGATTTATCCAATAAGGAACTTGCAAACATTAAAAGTATTGTCAGAAACTCAAATCATCCTTTAAGCAGAAAACTATATGCGTTTTTACCTCAATCTGAAATAGTAGCAATTAATTCATACGAAGAAATTGTAGGAAAAGGAATGTTAGCTTCAGTTGAAAATGTTTCGTACAAAATAGGTTCTCTTCATTTAATAAATTTAGAATTAGAAATTGAAAAAGATAAAAATACTAAAGTGCATATTGAAATTGATTCAGAATATAAAGGCTATTTTGCTTTCAACCATCAATATAGAGAAGGGTTAAATACTTTATTCAATCAGTTGGATAAAAACAACTTCAAAACTGTCGTTTTATCTGGTGATAACAATGGTGAACAAGAGTATTTGCAATCCGTTTTGCCACAAAATACCACTTTGGTATTCCATCAAAAACCCGAGCAAAAATTAGAATATATTCAGAAACTTCAAAATGAAGGTAAAAATGTTATGATGGTTGGAGATGGATTAAATGATGCAGGCGCTTTAGCTCAAAGTAATATTGGAATCGCACTTTCAGAAAATGTTAATGTTTTTTCACCTGCTTGCGATGGTATTATGGACGCTTCGCAATTTCAAAAATTGTTTCATTATATACAGTATTCTAAAAACGCTATGAAAACTATTTATATGAGTTTTGGGTTATCATTATTATATAATTCAGTAGGATTAGCTTTTGCTTTAACAGGTAAATTATCGCCATTGTTTGCGGCTATTATTATGCCTATGAGTGCCATTACTATTGTGAGTTTTGTAACCATATTGAGTAAATTTTACGGTAAAAAAATCAAATCGTAATTCGTAAATTAAAATAAATTCAATATATGATAAATATCATATTTAGTTACATCTCGCTAATCTAAATTTGTTTAAAACTTATAGAGGTATGAGTATCATATATTTTCTTATAACCATTAGCATCTTAATAGCCATTGTGTTTTTAATCACATTCATATTAGCCGTAAAAAACGGTCAGTTTGATGATGATTACACGCCATCGGTTCGTATGCTTTTTGACGATGAATTAAAAAAAACTAAAACTAAATAAACATTAATTATGGAAATGCAACAATTTCGTTATGATAATAAAATCGTTCGTAATTTTATTTATGCATCGCTACTTTTTGGAGTAGTCGGAATGTCAGTAGGACTACTTGTGGCTTTATTTTATCTTTTTCCAAATTTAACAGACGGTATTCCGTGGTTAAGTTATGGAAGATTAAGACCTTTACATACCAATGCAGTAATTTTTGCGTTTGTTGGTAATGCCGTTTTTGCAGGAGTTTATTACTCTTTACAACGTTTACTAAAAGCCCGAATGTATAGCGACTTTTTGAGTCAGGTTAACTTTTGGGGTTGGCAACTTATTATTTTAGGTGCGGCTATTACATTACCGATGGGAATTACTACATCAAAAGAATATGCCGAATTAGAATGGCCTTTTGATATTGCTATTGCTTTGGTATGGGTTGCATTTGGTATCAATATGATTGGAACTATTGTTAAGCGTAGAGAACGTCATATTTATGTTGCTATTTGGTTTTACATCGCCACTTTTGTTGCAGTTGCCTTATTACATATTGTAAATAGTATTGCAATTCCTGTTTCATTAACAAAAAGTTATTCAGTGTATGCGGGAGTTCAAGACGCTTTGGTGCAATGGTGGTATGGTCATAATGCGGTAGCGTTTTTCTTAACCACACCGTTTTTAGGATTAATGTATTATTATTTACCTAAAGCTGCTAATAGGCCGGTATATTCATACAGATTATCAATTATCCACTTTTGGTCTTTAATTTTCTTATACATCTGGGCAGGTCCCCATCATTTATTATATTCTACCTTACCAGATTGGGCTCAAAATTTAGGTGTGGTGTTTTCAATTATGCTGATTGCTCCATCTTGGGGAGGTATGATTAATGGGTTACTTACATTAAGAGGTGCTTGGGATAAAGTTAGAACTGATGCCGTTTTAAAATTCTTCGTAGTAGGCGTTACAGGTTACGGAATGGCCACTTTTGAAGGACCAATGTTGTCGCTTAAAAATGTAAATGCGATTGCACACTTTACAGATTGGATTGTTGCACACGTTCACGTTGGCGCATTAGCTTGGAATGGTTTTATGACATTTGGTATGATTTATTGGATAATTCCAAGAATTACTAAAACAAAACTATATTCAGAAAAATTAGCCAATTTTCATTTTTGGATTGGAACATTAGGTATCATTTTATATGCATTACCAATGTATGTTGCAGGATTTGTTCAATCATTAATGTGGAAACAATTTAATGAAGATGGAACGTTAATGTACGGTCAGTTTATGGATACCGTCGTTGAAATTATGCCAATGTATGCGATGCGTGCAGTTGGAGGCGTTTTATACTTAGCAGGTGTTTTAGTTGGAGTGTACAATGTGATTAAAACAGTAAAAGCTGGTTCTGCAGTTACAGATGAAGAAGCAGAAGCAGTTGCATTGCCAGTAATCGCATCAAGCCGATTAAGAAATGAAAAATTACACGCTTGGTTAGAACGTAAACCAGTTCAATTTACAATTCTTACAGTTCTTGCCGTTTCAATTGGAGGATTAATTCAAATTGTACCGATGTTAATTGTAAAATCTAACATTGCTACTATTACAAGTGTAAAACCATACACACCATTAGAATTAGAAGGTAGAGATTTATATATCAGAGAAGGTTGTAACAATTGTCACTCTCAACTTGTTCGCCCATTTAGAAGCGAAGTAAAACGTTACGGTGAATATTCTAAATCAGGAGAATATGTTTATGATCATCCCTTTTTATGGGGTTCAAAACGAACAGGTCCAGATTTAATGCGAGTAGGTGGAAAATACCCACACAGTTGGCACTTTAGCCATATGTGGAATCCACAAGCTACCACAACAGGCTCTATAATGCCAGCGTATAAATGGATGTTTGATAATAAGAAAATGAAACATGACGACATTCAGAAAAAAATGAGTGTTATGAAAACGTTAGGCGTACCGTATACAGATGCCGAAATTGCTAATGCATTTATAAGTATTGAAAAACAAGCTACTGAAATTGAAAAAGGGTTAGAAACCGATCCAAATTTCTCTAAATCGTATGCCGCAAGTAAAGAAAAAGCAAAAATTACAGGTGAAACTTTCGTACAAATGAAAGATAGAGAAATTGTAGCTTTAATTGCTTATTTACAACGTTTAGGAACAGATATTAAAGTAAAAAAATAAGGGACTATGTTGAAATTTGTAAAACACAACTTAGAAGGAATTAATGGAGTAGAAATTTATCCAATAATATCGTTAGTAATTTTCTTTATCATATTTATTTCCTACTTAGTGTACGCTTTGTCTTATAGCAAAGAACAAGTGAAAATTATGAGTGAATTACCTTTTAACGAGAAATAAAACAACAAGATTATGAGAAAATATATTCCAGTTTACATTAGGTTTCCGTTTTTTTACCTAATTGTTTTTGCCTTATCAGAATATTTTATCGATTCTGGAGACCGTCCAGCTTTTGTAAAATATCCAATAGTGCCATTAATGCACGTATTATTAATTTTCATTTTTATTGTAATAGAAGTGATACTGAATGCCGTTGACAATGTGTCATATCAATTATTATCAGATGAAGCCAAAGTGCAATTTGATATTGATAAAGCAAAACCATTTACTCAATCCGAGTTGTATAAAAAATGGATGTTTAAAATTTCGGCTTTAAAACCAATTGAAGATGAGAAAGACATTCAATTAGATCACGATTATGATGGAATTAAAGAATTAGATAACGGTTTGCCGCCCTGGTTTACGGGTTTGTTTTATGCTACAATTGTGTTTGCGTTGGTATATTTAGTTCGTTTTCATATAGTTGGAGATTACACACAAGACCAAGAATATGTAATGGACAATGCTTTAGCTGAAAAGCAAGTAGAAGAATATAATAAAACCGCTCCAGATTTAATGAATAAAGAAAAAGTTACTTTACTTACTGAACCTGCTGCATTAGCCGAAGGAAAAGCCATTTTTACAACCAATTGTGTGCTTTGTCATAAAGCAGATGGTGGTGGTGCCATTGGTCCAAATTTAACAGATAAAAACTGGATTTTAGGAGGTGGAATTAAAAACTTATTCAACACCATTACTGAAGGTGGACGACCTGGAAAAGGAATGGTAGCTTGGAAAGAAAGTTTAAAACCAACAGAAATTCAAAAAGTAGCAAGTTACGTTTTATCACTTCAAGGTACTAAACCAGAAGCTGGAAAAGCACCAGAAGGTGACGTGTGGAATGAAGATGGAGCCTTAAAACCAACCACTACTGAGTTGATTGTGACCGATACTATTGCAAAAAAATAATAACAGTTTGGGTATACAATAGTATACCCAAATTTGTTTCAGCAGTAATGCTAAATAAATAAATATGTCAAATATTGAAGAGGATAGTTTCCGAGATTCCATTGGAACTATAAACGAAAAAGGAAAGAGAAAATTTATTTTTCCAAAGAAACCACAAGGAAAATATTACGATAGAAGAAAGGTATTAAGTTATGTATTATTAACGTTTTTACTTTCAAGTCCGTTTATTAAAATAAATGGCAATCAGTTCTTGTTATTTAATGTATTAGACCGCCGATTCAATATTTTTGGAATGCCTTTTTGGCCTCAAGATTTTTACTTGGTCGTAATTTTAATGATTACAGGTGTAGTTGGATTAACGTTGTTTACAGTTGCTTTTGGTCGAATATTTTGTGGTTGGTTTTGTCCGCAAACTATTTTTATGGAAATGGTTTTCAGACGAATCGAATATTGGATAGATGGCGACAGAGGTGCTCAAATAAAATTAGAAAATCAAGAATGGAACGCAGAAAAAATTAGAAAACGTGTATTTAAATGGTTTGTGTTTTTGATTATTTCTTTTGGTATTGCCAATGTGTTTTTAGCTTATTTAGTTGGAAGTGATACACTTGAAGCGATGATTATTGAAGGGCCACTAAGTAATGTAAAAACCTTAGTTGTGTTATCCATCTTTACTGGAATTTTTTATTTTGTTTTTACTTGGTTTAGAGAACAAGTTTGTATTATTGCTTGTCCTTACGGAAGGTTGCAGGGTGTTTTATTAGACAATAAATCCATTGTTGTAGCTTACGATTATGTTCGTGGTGAAAGTGAAAATGGAAGAGCCAAATTTAAGAAAAATGAAGACCGAAAAGAACAAAAAATTGGTGATTGTATTGATTGTCATCAATGTGTAAATGTTTGTCCTACTGGAATTGATATTCGTCATGGTACACAATTAGAATGTACCAATTGTACGGCTTGTATGGACGAATGTGATTTGATGATGGAGAAAGTGAATTTGCCTAAAGGATTAATTCGTTATGCAAGTGAAGTGGAAATTTCAAAAAAAGAAAAATTCCAATTAACCACAAGGATGAAAGGATATATTGCTGTTTTAGTAATATTAACGACCGTGATGGTGTCAATGATTTTATTGCGAACAGAAGTTGATACGAAAATTTTAAGATTATCAGGTCAGTTGTACGAAGAAAAAGGAAAAAACATTAGTAATGTATATACGTACAGAATCATCAATAAAACGAATGATAATTTAAAAAACATTACTTTTAAGTTGATTCATCCCAAACAAGGAACATTAAAATTAGTTGGGAATGCAACGTTGCATGTTGAAAAAGCAAATGCTGCAACAGGAACTTTATTTGTTGAAATCCCATTGGTTTTATTGGAAACGGATAACACAAAAATTAATATTGAAGTACATCAAGGAAATAAAG
>NZ_JBEIET010000022.1:0-25689 GCF_040382755.1 Flavobacterium sp. | reverse complement strand
AATATTTGACCTACCGTTTCTGTAGCTGTAGCACCTGCAGCATCCAAAAAGAAATCCGGTTTACGAATGCCTAAATCGTCAAAAAATATTTGATTCAATTCGTAATCGTAGTTTTGACCAGTATGGACTATTATATGTTCAATAGCCTCCGACTGATCTAAAGCTGCCATTACTCTTGACAGGCGAATTATCTCGGGGCGGGTGCCTACCACTGTCATTACTTTTAATTTTTCTTTCATTTCTATATTATTAATTCTTAGAAGAATTTTAATTATACATTTTCAAAATACGTATCTGGATCGTTTGGGTCATAAAATTCATTAATCCAAAAATTGGTATACAATACCTCATCCCCTATGTTTTTTATATTATGGGTGTACCAAATTGGCATATCTACATATGAAGGAGCGTCTCCATCCAAATAGAAATCTAACACTTCATCGGTACCAATGCGACGTAATTGAATCAAGGCTTTTCCTTTGATTACCGCAAAACGTTCAATTTTTCTAGTATGATAATGATTTCCTCTAGTTATTCCTGGAACGGTTGTCGAAAAAGAAACCTGTCCTCCCACTCCTAAACGAATGATTTCAACAAAAGAGCCTCTATCATCTGTATGTTTTACAAAGGATACCGGAAAATGATTGGCAATGTTCATATAACAACGAAAGGTATTGAACAAATTCAATTCAAAAGAGGAATCTATTTTAGGTATAATTCCCTTTTCTTGATATTCTGATTTGTATTTTTCTAATAAACTCAAAATTTCAGAAACCTTTGCCGTAGCGGAAAATGGCACTTTAACTTCTGCTTGACTATTTGCACTCCTAATCTCAGATAGTATTACTTCAACGAGTTCACCAATATAAATTAATTTCAACTCCCCATCAACTGCTATAGTTGGTGTTTCGTGATGAGTTAATTTATGGCAAAATGTTGCTATAACCGAATTGTAATTTGGATGTCCGAAAGGGCCAAAAACATTAGGAATAATCAACCCTGTAAATTTCCCGCCGGATTGTTGTGACCAATTGTACAACAATTCTCGACCTGCTTTTTTTGATTTTCCGTATTCATTATCTCTTTCTTCTTGGGTTGACGAAGAAAAAACTATATGCGCCTTACTTTGTGTATATTCCAAAGCATTTACTAACTTTTTAGCCAATTCAATATTAGTGTCATAAATTACTTGAGGATCATTATGTCTATTCATGGCGGCTAAATGAACAATCACATCACATTGTGTAACAAACTCATTAAGCAATGTGGCATTTGAAAAATAGTCTTTGTGAAACGTTACCCTTTCAAACTCGTCTGGGTATAATCCAAGGGTATTGAATAAATGCGTTCCTACAAATCCTGCTTGTCCTGTTATTCCTATTTTTATCATCTATTTATTTTATAAAATAATCAGTAGGATATCGGAACTCATCATTTAGTTCTCCTAAATAATAATCCGCCATAACTACTAATTTTGATCTTTCTTCTAACGCTTGTATACTACTTATGTAACCCGCTGGAATATGAAGTATATCCAATGTCTCTGAATGTAAAGTAAATTCTATTTTAGACAAAGTCAAACTTGGGGTATCCCAATTATCAACTGCTATCAATTGAATTTTAAAACTCCCTTGTGTAGCACTAAACCAACGTTGCTCTATTGCATGTCCTTGCCAAGCACGGATAACATTTTTACTTGAATTTTCAATAACATACATTCTTTTAATGTTAGTCAAATCAAAATCATTATTGTAAAACAAAAGACCGCGTGGGTCTTTGTGACAATTTCCTGAAATTAAACATGGTTTCATCGACTTTTATCCTGGCATTTGAGCTACCTCTTCGCCAAATATTTCTTTACGAATTAATGGTAATTTTGATAACAATTGCTTCATCCCTTCCACATCCTGTTGTGTTGTATTGTGCGAATGATAATCCTCAATTAAGGAAACATCCTGCTCTCCTTCTGAAAAATATTGTGCATAATTCAAATCTCGGTTATCTGCAGGAATTCTATAAAAATCACCCATGTCTTCTGCTTTTACCATTTCTTCTCGTGTACACAAGGTTTCGTATAATTTTTCTCCGTGACGGGTCCCGATAATTTTGATTTCAGTATCCGCTTGGCATAATTCTTTCAATGCTTGTGCCAAGTCTCCAATGGTTCCAGCAGGTGCTTTATTTACAAATAAATCTCCAGGATTACCATGTTCAAAAGCAAACAAAACCAACTCTACTGCTTCGTCCAAAGACATCAAAAAGCGTGTCATTTTTGGATCTGTAATTGTAATTGGATTTCCTTCTTTAATTTGTTTCAAAAACAATGGAATTACTGAGCCTCGTGATGCCATTACATTACCATAACGCGTCAAGCAAACCGTAGTATCTGTTAAATTTCTGGATGCTGCTACTGCCACTTTTTCCATTAATGCCTTAGAAATTCCCATTGCATTAATTGGGTAAGCTGCTTTATCCGTACTTAAACAAATTACTTTTTTTACTTTATTTGCCCCTGCTGCATCTATAACATTTTGTGTCCCAAAAACATTTGTTTTGGTAGCTTCTAATGGGAAAAACTCACAAGAAGGTACTTGTTTTAATGCAGCGGCATGAAAAACATAATCTACCCCGCGCATGGCGCGTTCCACGCTATTATAATCTCGAACATCACCAATATAAAATTTGAGTTTATCATTTTTTAATTGGTTGCGCATATCGTCTTGTTTTTTCTCATCACGAGAAAAAATGCGGATTTCGCTGAAATGGTTGGTATTTAAAAAGCGGTTTAATACTGCGTTCCCGAATGAACCTGTACCACCTGTTATGAGTAATGTTTTATTTTCTATCTTCATTATGGATTAATTTTAAAAATCGTGTTTTTTTCAGTTTGATTAGGATAATTAATCAATACTGCTTTATAAGGACCTTTAAAAACAAAAAGACTGCCTGCAGCCACTCCAATTACACCGTGTTTGTCAATTACTTTTTCAATATCTGAAAGTGAACCAGCGCCTCCTAAAACCGTTAAGGGAATAGAAATCGTTTCTGCAATTTTATCAATGAGATTTAAGTCATATCCTTTCATTACACCATCTTGATCTATTGAATTGATAATTATTTCTCCTGCTCCTAGTTTTTCTAATTCTTGTGCAAATTTAACTGGATTAATACCTGTTGCTTTTTTACCGTTATGGGTATATACTTCATACCCCCCAAAGAGTTTTTTTTTAACATCTAATACTATGATAACACTTTGTGATCCGACACGTTCTGCAATTTGAATAACCAGTTGAGGATTTTGAATAACAGCACTACTCAAGGCTATTTTCTCTATTCCCAAACCAAATATCTTTTGGGCTTGCTCCACTGTTTTCACTCCGCCTCCATAACACAAGGGCATACGAGATTGATTTGCTAGTTTTTCTATTAATACGTAATCGGGTTCTTGGTTTAATACCGTTGCATCAATGTCAAAAAAAGCCAATTCATCTACCTCTTTTTCGTTAAATATGCGAACAGCATTAATAGGATCTCCAACATATTTAGGAGATTTAAAGTTAACTGTTTTTACCAATCCTTTGTCATGATATAGTAAACTTGGAATAATTCTAGGTCGTAGCATACTTATAATTGAGCAAAATTGTGTAATAATTTTTCACCGTATTGATGGCTTTTTTCTGGGTGAAATTGGATTCCATATATATTATTTGAATTTACTGCCGAAGTAAATGAAATTCCATAATCTGAAATGGCAATACTATTAGCAGGAATATTACATTTGAAAAAATAGGAATGTAAAAAATAGAATATAGCATCTTTTTCTAATTCTTTAAACAAAGGATGTCCTGTAATCGGACTCACATCATTCCATCCCATATGGGGTAATTTGGTACGTTGCTGAATAAGACTTTCGTCAAATTTAAGAATATCTGCATCAATCCATTTTAAGCCTTCAGAGTTCCCTTCATCACTTCTATTGCCCATCATTTGCATCCCCACACAAATCCCGATTATTGGGATATTTTTTTCCAATACCAACTCGTCTAATTTTTGCCGCATACCTGAAGCATTGAGTTGTCCCATAGCATAATCAAAAGCACCTACGCCTGGCAAAATTAACTTTTGAGCATCGTCTAAATCAGCCGCCGTTTTAGCAATTTTTGTGGGAATATTCAATCGTTTATACACATTCTGAAAAGCAAAAATATTCCCTACTCCGTAGTCAATTAATGTAATCATCTAAATAATCTTTTTTCTAATCCTATTTTTTGCATAACATCAGCTCCAAAATTCAATAATTTAATTTTGGTTTTATAATCATGAAATGTTTTATTCTTTCCATCGAAAATAGCTTGTAACTCTGGTCTGGTTAAGTCTAACTTATCCGCAACATAATCAAACTCTTTTTGCAAAAACTCTTCTGAAAGTTCTGGTTTTGCAATGCGCTCTAAGGCTTCTTCTCTTGTCATTTGACCTGTTAATATCAAACTTGAAAAATGGGCTCTTCGTTTCTCAAAACCAAATTTTCTTGGTAACCAAAAATCTTCATAGAAACGGGTAAAACGTGACTCATGGTGTTTGTGTTGAAACGGTTCCCAACCAAATTTATTTTGCAATAACTGCTCTGCATCTTTTTTTATGTAAGGAATAAAATTTAACGGCTTAAAAACCTGCATTCCTAAAATATATCTATAAAATATTTTATATGATAAAATATCTACTAATGGAAATGATTTAAGCGGACGTTTTCCAAATTTAGAATGAATATCTTTGACTAATAGTGTGTCTATACCAGGAAATCCTCCCCATTCTTGAGGTTCACGACAACACTCTGTTGAGAAATTTCCTCCAGTAAGTACATATTTTATCTTATTTTTTCTTGCAAATTTGTACAAGCCTGAAAAAAAAGCATAATCTTGAGGAAGGTCTTGGTCTGCAATTTGTGATTTTAAAAATGCAACTTGTAAATCTTTCATTTCTTCCCAATTAATTACATCGGTATATAGATCTAACCCTAAACCATTACATAGTTTTTCAATGTTACCTACAGCTCTATCCGTATTCCAGCCTGCATCTACATGAAATAATAAAGGACGTAAACCCATAACTTCTTTCGCAACATAAGCCACATAAGAGCTGTCTAATCCTCCACTCAAACCAATGATACAATCAAAATCTCTACTCTTGCCATCAGCTTTTATTTTTTCTGCTGTTTGCATTAATTCTTGATATCCTTTTTCATCTGTATTCCAATGTGGCAAGATGGTCTCGATGAAATTGGTATAATAATCACTCTCCCCTTTTTCGTTAAAAACGATATTTGGATCTGTTGTGTCCATTATGGTATGAGAACAAATTTTATAATTCATAAAAATATTTATTTTAAATTGATTAAAACTTATAATTGCAAAATAATCATTTTGAAAAAAAATAATGCTTTTTTAAATTAATCTCTTAATTGCAAACATAAATCTACTAAATACTAAAAATACAATTGGAAAAAGTAATAATGCATAACCTGTATAGAAAATTGAAACAATTGGAATAACCAGCATAAGAATTAAAAAATACATTGATTTCAAAGATTTTACTTTTTTATTCTTGATTCTTAATTTTATTGAAATGAAATAAATAAGACTAATCAATAGAGTGGTTATATATCCGAAATTAAAAACGAGAGGAGCTGTATATCCATTAAAAGCTCCTCCGTCATAATTATATGCTCTATCTATATGATCTTGCGAATCTTTAGCATCCCAATTAAGAATCCCAAAAAAATTTAAAACTTGATAAACGTCGCGAAAAAATTGCTCACCATTCAAACTTTTTTCATCATTATAAACTTCAAGTTGATACAATCCATTTGAATAACTCTGGGAAGCATAATCAAACAAACTATAAATGATAGGATCTTTAACTATAGAATCTTGAGGAATACGATCTCCATAATAATCCATAGCTGAAAATCTAATATATGTTATGAATAAAAATAAAATAACTATACATACGGACGAATATCTTATAAGTTTTAAAACTTTAACTTGAATGAATTTTGGAAGCGATTTTTTAATTAAAAAAAAATAAATTATGAATAAAAGTGTATAAGTAAATATTTGCGCCCTTGAATAAAAAGCAAAACCAGATAAAAGTGATGAACTTGAAAATAAAAATGCATACAGAGCCTCTTTTTTCTCTAAATTACCTAAATAATAATAAAAAATTGGAATAGCCAAATAACCTAAACTCTGAGTTGTATATGCATATCTGAAAATATTTGCAAAATATGGTATTTGATCGTACAGGTTTAGATAAGCTGACTCAGCCTTAAATGCTGAGATATCAGGCAAAAAAATCAAAACCAAAATCAAAATTAAAAGGTTGAGAAATAAATTAATAAATAAAAATTTATACAGAATCTTTTTAAAAAAGACAAAAAAGTTAACATTTAAATCTTCAACTCTTAATATGTTTGCATAACTCCAAGGTTTAATTATTAAATAAATATTAATACAAATAAAAGAAACATTAAAAATTGTTTTATATGATTTGTATTCAAAAGTCCTACCTACTAAAAATTGGGTGAAAAAAGTAATAAAAGTAAGTAAAATTAATATTATATATGTTACGTTGTCTTTTCTTACAAAAAGCATTAAAAGTGAAAAAAGAATAATAAAAAAAACAACCATATAAAATTAAAATTTTCTAGATATTACGATTTTGTTCATTTTTTACTAAAATCATGGCATCATTAAACAATGGATCTTCAAAAAGCTCCTCGACACAAAAATAATCTGATAATTTAAAAGTAAATGATGCAGCTGATTTATATTCAAACTCTAGAAAAGAACCATGACTAATAAACAAACACGAATTAGGAAAATGAACGTCATCAACCCATTTTTCATCAGCAAAACTAAGTAAAATTTTAAGTTTTTCATGATTATAAACATGCCTAGGATGTTGTTTTACTATTAATTTTATATTAAATTTATTTTTAAAAAATTGAGCAAACTTAATTTCGGAATCAATAAATGGTGAAGAAGAAGCTAGAAAACAAGAAGCTCTTAAATTTTCAGAAGAAAATATAGAAGAAGTATTTCTCGCAAGTATACTATAATTATTCACTTTATAATAAACTTCAAAAGATTTTATAAACTGCACATCTCTAAGCATTAAATTATCTATTTTACCAAATTTTGACGGGAATTTAATTGAATTATCAATATAACCATGTTGAACAATCACAAAATTTGAACATTCCAAATTAGATACAATAAAAGCAAATCGTTGGTAATGATCTTCGGTTACAACTATAACTTTAGGATTGTCTATTATATAAACAGAAATTAGATATAATTTTAATATATCTGTATAATTTAAAAAAAGTACAAAGACACTTTCTGAATTTAATATGATGTACTTAGTAAATCCTGTTAAGAAAAAAAAATATTTAATTAAACGATTTTTTTTAACTAAAAAAATTAAATTAATATTACTCGCATTAATAAAAAGATTTTGAGATAGATTAAGTTGACTAATCGAATCTCTTACTATATCCATATGAGATTTAGATGTAATAATTAAGTTTTTTTGACCTTTAGGTAAAGAAATTAACCTGATTAGAATAAAACCAAAAAATAAAATACCTATAACAAATTGTAATAAAACCACAAAAAAACAAAGAGCATATAACAATGCAAAATAAAAAAAATTTGGCTTTAAAAAAATTGAAGAAAATTGAAGAACTTTATAAGGAATAAATCTAAGCGGTTTTGAAAATTTTTCAATTATATGTTTTTCTAATTCAATCTCATTTATGAAAGCATTATAAATAACCTGAGTTAAAACATCAATCTTTTTTATTGTAAAAAACATAAATTTTACTTTTAACTAATATTAGAATAAAATTATTCATTATTAGAAATTATTTTGCTAAAGAATGAAATAAATAAATTAATAATAGGAATTATATTTTCAAATACCGGAATTTAAATTTCAATAAAAATAAAAACAAAACTGAAAAAAGCAAAATACCAACCTTCAAATAGAATACTGAAATAATACTAATAATTAAAAAAAATATAATCCATAAATAATCCCAAAAAAAAGGTTTTACAAATCTGATATCCAATTTCTCAACGAAAACAACACCTAACACTGTCATAACCAAATACGAAGTTAAAGTTACCCAATAAGCAAATTTAAAATTCAAACCAAAATTAAATCCTACAAACAAAAAAATTATGCAAAAAGCAGCTGCGATAAATGAAATTATCCCAATTAAGTACGTTTTTTTAAAATAACCTAAAATTCTAACCCAAATTTGCCAAACTGAAAGAATCAAAATAGCAGCAATAACAATTGGTAGAAAAGCCAAAACACTCTTCTTATCATCAGGAAGAAAAAAAACTGAAAAGAAATAAAAAAATATGACACAAAAAATAGATATGAAAATAAATTTATAATATAGTTTTCTTTGATGAATTTCAAATATAGACTGCTTTTGAAAATCGCTACACACCTCATAAAATTCATTGTTTGCAAAATTCATAAATGCTCCAAAAAGAAAAGATAAAACAATACCAAAATTATATATGTATGAATAAATCCCCGTAATTATGCTTCCAAATAAATTATTTATTAGTAATCTATCAAATTGAGCCAAAACTATCAAAGAAAATGAGTAAGGTAATAGTGGAAAAGAATACTTAAAACAATACTTAAACGAAAACAAAAAACCATTTAAATCAAAAATAAATCTCAAGTAAATTAATATAAAAACCATTCCTATGATGGAAGCAACAGCCTCTATAAAAAAAATAAACTCTAAACTAAATCTAAATATTACTAAAGTGAATAAAACAATAAATAACAAAAAAGATCTAAAAAAAAAATAAATCAATCCAATTGATAATTTATCCTCTTTAATACAATACTGTAAAAGTAAAGTTTCAACAATCATAGTAAATGATATCACTGTGAGAATAATATATAGATTTAAACTTAAATTTGAACCCAAAAAATGTTTAAATACTGGCAGACTAATAAAACTTGTTATTACAAAAAAAAATAAAATAACAAGATATATATTTCCTCCAAATTTATTTTCAGGCAAAAACTTTTCTTTTTCGTATAAATATCGACCATAAGCTTGATTAAAATTTAATCCACTAAATACACTTAAATAACTTATTAATGAAATATAAATAACATAGTTTCCATAAATCTCGGGAGACATAAAGTAAACGAAAAACAATGACCCAAAAATTGACGAAAGTTTGCTAAAAACAATAATTGTAGCATGTTTCAATAATTTATTTAACATTACTTATTTATTTTAATTTGAAGCTTACAAAGATTTTATCATCCGATTTAATTATTATTTGAATTATCTTAGATAAAACCCATTTGATCTTAAAAGGAAGTTTTAAATTAAATCCAAATCTAACATTCAAAAAATTTAAAAACGAACTCAAATATGCAAAACCGGTACCAAATGTTTTTATTTCTAAAACATCAAAACCGTTTTTAATTAAAATCGACTTTAAAGATTTTGGAGAAAATAAAATGCGATGTCTTGGTGTATCTAAATGTATCCAATTTGAACCAAAAATTTTAAACGAACGACTGTTAATATTTGGTATATCTATGCAAGCTAGACCATCTTTATTCAAATTTCGCTTTATAAGATTGAATAAATCTGAAGGATCATCAAGATGCTCTAATAATTGTGAGCAACAAATAAAATCAAACTTTTCACTTTGAGAAAAATCAATCAAACTTAGTTCCCATAAAGTAACATCACAATTTCTTAAGTTATATTTAGCCGACTCTATATTAAAATCTATTCCACTTAAAACTGAGTTTGGAAAACTGCTTCTAATGTTAAATAATAAGTTTCCATCTCCACAACCTACATCTAAAACTGAAAAATTTTCACTTGAATTCATTGATAATTTTAATTTTTTCTGTATTAAGCTAATTGGAGAAATAGAAAACCTGCTTACAAGCTTAACACCATGGGAATGTGGATCATATTTTTTATAATACTCCGAAAGATCTTCCTTAAAATCATCATTTGCAGTAATTTGTAATATTCCGCAATTTTCACAACTAAACCAATCATATAAGCGTGTAGTCATCTTGAAATTGATATCTCTAACTCTTTGAAATCTTAATGATTTTATTGAATTATTACATATTTTGCAAATTATTTCTTTATTCTCCATAATATATATATTATTAACGATTTATTATAAATAAAAAATATCCTGATGGCAGATCTAAAAAATAAAAAGACATTTTTTATTTTGAAAAATTTAAACAAAATAAATAAATGATCTCTGTAAAACAAAAAACTTATTCTATTATAAGGATCTGAAGAAATTTCTCGAAAAACGCCAGTATTTTCTATTCTAACAAAATTTTTCACACATTTAGTTAGTCTTAAGTATAGGTCAATCTCTGGAGCATAAATAAAATCTTGAATATTGTACTCAACTAAATTATTGTTACATAACCTTGGAAAAATTGACTCGCTAGGTGCTGGCACATCCCTTAAGCCATAAATAAATTTAAAAAAACTATTGCTGTTAAGAACAAAATCTTTGGGAGTATTATGTCTATTTGTTGTTGCAAAAAGGCATACATCATAATTAAATTTCTGTATGGTTATAAATGCATTTTTTAAATAATCCTTGTAATAATAATCATCACCCTCAAGTACAGCAATAAATCTTCCTTGTGCATGCTTAATTGAGTCGTTCCAATCATTACATTTTATTCGACTTTCACATATACTAACAATTTTTATTTTTTTACTATCACTGTTTTTTATAAAATTATCTACAATATTATTTACGTAATTATCATTTCTTGTCGAAACAATAATTTCAAAATCATCAAATTCTTGATTAATTAAGGATTCTAGAGCTCGTAATATAGTTCTAGAACGCCCTGTCGCTGGAATACATACACTAAAAAAAGGACTCATACTTTTCTTTTTATTAATTTAACCAATTCTTCGTATGATATTTCAGAATAATGTTCATCGAAAAAATTAAATAAATATGCCGAAACACCAAAATCTCTAAACGCTTTAATATACTTCATCTCATCATCTATATGAAATAGAATTTTAGAAAATAAATGACGGTGATTGGTTAGCGTATCATCTTTATGAACGAGCTGAGAAAATTGAACACCACAATCAATCAACCACTGAGATGTTAAATTAAACAACATAGGGTAAATAGGAGAACTAATAGGTCTTGATGTACTAATAATAACATGGAAGCCCGCATCATAAAAACTATTTACTACTTTTATCATATCATGATTTGCTAAAGTGAATTCAGAATTTTCACCCATTAGTCTATATTCTTTTTTAATACTATCATACAAGTCTTTTTTAAGTACATTTTTAGCATCTTCAATACTTCTAAAGTCAAAATTTAGTCGGTTGTTTAGATATAATAACCAGCATTCTGGGTAGTTATTTAACACACCATCAATATCAAATGATACTATTTTCATATAATATAAATAATTTAATAAGTTTTAAAAATATATTTTAACTCGTTATTCATCTTAAAATCCAATAATTTTAGAATAAATTTGTTTTGAGTTTTTTATATGTTCATCAATTTTTAGAATTCCATTATTGACTTCGTTTAAAAAAGCTAATGTTTGTCTATACAAACCTGGTTTAAATTGCAAATCTAAAGAATCATCAAATTTATGTTCTACAACTGCTACTGTTCCTTTTTCCTGCACAAAAATATTTTCCATTGGCTTTAAATAAATCCTTCTCTTTTCAGTTAACAACTCTACTGCCCACCTACCCGCACTTTCCCAATTAGACAAATAACTAAATAACACTCCTTTTTCTGTGAACCCCGCTCCTGTAAAATTAGTTTTTGAATGCCATTTTAACTTTCCTGCCTTTGAAAAAGCTTTCCAATCGTCAGCCCTTCCAGCTAAATAAAAGGCAAGATCAACCACATGTGTAGAGTTTGCAAAAAACCAATTTTCTTTAACACCAGGAGCTTTATGTAAAGGTTCAATCGTATGTGCCCATTCAGTGAATTCAAAATGTATGGTTTTCAAGCCGCCATCTTCTTCAATCATTTTTTGCGCTTCAATAACAGAAGCATAAAATCGTCGGTTGTAGGCGACAAAGACCTTATCCGAATAGGGTTTTAGCTTTTCTTCGTTCTCAATTAGCTCTTCGATACTAATTGCTGCTGGCTTTTCTATTAATACTTTGTATGCACCTGCTTTTAAAACTAAGAGAAGTGAAGGCATTAAAGCCTCTGTTCCTGTTGCTATTATTACATACGCATTTGTGGACAAACTATTGTTGTTTATATATTCTTGAAGCCCTCCAACAAATGGTTTAACTCCCGTTTGAGATTCGAATTTTATTGCAGATTCTTTACCACGTCCTATAACCGTTGTATCACAATTTTGATTTTTTAAAACAGCTAAATAATCTACTGCCATTTGTCCTGTCCCGATTAGAAATACTTGTTTTTTCATTATGTAATAGGTAAAATATTTGATTTTAATCCCGTTATTTTATTGTATTTCCCTAACATTGCTTTTATAAATATTTCATGTGTATGTCTTGCTTCATCGTATGATGGCAATAAACAAGAATTATTATCTAATAATCCTGCTACAATGTTTGTTGTCAATTCACTCTGATATTGAACTTTGAAAATGTCTTTTTTACAATTAAACGAATTCTTTTTTTCTAACTCATATATTTGAGGAGTTGATCCTTCTTGAATAATCAATCTTTGTTCATTATTAAAGATTGTTACTGATATAGCACTCGACTCTCCTTTTAATGAAGTTATATTAAAAAATGAACCATCTGTTAAATATCCAGTTAATGTTCCTGTAAATTCAGTAAAACCTTTTCTGGAACTTTCGAGTAATTCATCTTCAATTAAATTTACATTTATATATTGAAGTTTTTTTTCTGATAGGAAAACGAAAAGATCTAAAAAATGTAAAGCATTACACCCAATTCCCCAGTTACCCCCAACAACGCTATAAATACTTTGACTATTTGAAACTAAATTTGCTTTAATATTTATGTAAGATTCAAACATTCTACGAGGATGATTAACATAAGTAATCACATTATGCTGAACCAATAAATCCCGAACTCTTTGATAAGCATTCAATTCTTGAAAAAGAATCTTTTCTAAAATCAAAAAACGAACCTTATGATTATCTAATAATTTATTGATAACCGATTCTCTTATATTGGCGTTAGTTGCAACAATTACAATATCAAAAAAATTCGGTAATATTTGCCAAGATTGCGTATAAATTATTTTATGATTGTGAGTAATTTCTTTCTCTCTCTCTTGCGCGATTTTTAAAGAATCTATAGATGTATCTAAAACATAGATTTCTAATTGCCCTAAATATTTAAGTAAACCTTGTAGATGCCTACTACCTAATTGACCCGCACCTATTATTAAACAATTATTTATATGATTGTCCATCCTCCATCTACTATTAAGTTTTGCCCAGTAATATATTTTGAGTCGTCAGACAACAAAAAAGCTACTGTTGGTGAAATATCCTCAGGAGTTCCTAATCTTCTCAATGGAACTTTATTACAATAATTCTCAATAAAAACTTCATTTTGGTTATCAAAAATCCCACCAGGTGAAACCGCGTTGATTCTAATTTGCTGAGGTCCAAAATAAGAAGCTACATATCTTGTGAAATTTACTAAAGCTCCTTTTATTGCCGAATAAGCAGCTGGCATTGTCATCGATGTACCATTGTAAACAGAAAAATCGGGCCCTACTACACCATAAATTGAGGTCATATTGATAATACTGCCAGATTTTTGTTCTGCCATTTGAATTGCCACCTTTTGAGTAATGTAAAAATAGCTATTCAATTGCCAATCAACATTTTGTTTCCATGAGTTTAATTCAATTTCTTCAAATTTAGTACCCCAATCCTTAGTTCTAGGATAGGCATTATTTACTAATCCATCAACTTTAGGGTATTTAGAAAAGACTAATGCTAATGCTTTATCAATTGAATCACTATCTGTAATATCACAATACACATTTGATAAGTCATCATTACATTCTATATTGATTTCAAAATTAATGCAAAACGCACCTTCCAATGTCAATCTTTCAATTATAGATTTGCCAAGTAATCCATTACCACCTGTAATAATAATTATTTTATCTTTTAATCTATTAATCATTTTGTAATACAATTTTTAATACTGCTATCGACTCTTTGAGAGAATTCATTGGCTTTTCATTTTGCTTTATACAATTAATAAAATATTCCATTTGATCAATGTAAGTGTTTCGCATTTCAAAATTTGATATTTGAAATAGTGTTTGATCATTCTCATCAGACACAATATTATTAACTAAATCAACATTAATAATTTGATTATCTAATAGAATTTCAATTGTTCTTTTAACTTTTTTTCTGTAATAATTAAGTACAATATTTGCAGTAAAATTACTGTATTCTAAACAATAGTTTGCATAATCAACTGCATTTATAGTCAGACTAGAAACACTTCTTTTAATTGAACTGCTTTTTATTGGATGTCCAAAAATCCATGTTGTGTAATCCAATTCATGAAATAAATCTAAATGAACACCCCCCCCCATATTTTCATTTGCACTATATATTTTTCTAAAGTCTTTACCAGGTCGCCAATCAGGCAAATAAGAACCACAATACACATTGACTTCATTAATTCTAATGGGAACCGTTTTAATGTATTTATTTATAAATAAAACACAAGGATGAAATCTTAAATTACAAGCAACATACGTTATTAATTTTTTTGCATCAATAAGACTAATTAAATCAGCACAATTATCTAATGAATGTACTGCAGGTTTTTCTATAAATAGCGGTATGTTTTTCTCTGCTAATATTTGAATATATTCAAAGTGAAGATGTGTTGGATTAGAAATAATTGCAAAATCGAATGTAATATCAAGATTATCTATACTAAAAACATTTATTATTCCTTTTTCTTTAACAACATTATTTGTTGAACGAAGGGCATAAATTGTAGCATTAAAGTTTAGAAATTGTATTGCTTCAATATGTTTTCTAGCAATAGAACCAAGACCTACAATTAATATGTTCATAAATTGAAATCTAATTTATCATTTTGAAGTAAATACTCCATAAATAAAAAATCTACAGGATGATCTAAATCAAAACAAATATGTTTCATTTCAAAAATGATAGACTTATCTATAATCGCAGATTTTTGATTTGATTCAAAAAAAGAACGTCTATACCAATAAAAAGATGCATTTAATTCAAAAACTTTTGGAGCAGACTGCCTAGTCATAACCGAACCATCAGGATTCGTTTTTACCAAAGAATAAAATCCATTACTGTTTTCTTCTACCATATTGAAATATGGATTTCTTGCTGCTGGATTTACTGAAAATAAATTTTGTGCTTCTGGATTATTGTTTAATAAATGAAGTGCTTGTTCTATATCTTCAAATGTTCTTAAAGGAGATGTAACATCTAAGTCCAAAATAAAATTCATTTTATCCTTTAATAATGATTCTTCAAACAATAATACATCCTTAATAGTATCAATTTTACCCGCTGTATCTGTGGCTAAGAAACTAGGCCTTTCGTAATTTGTTGTTAGACCGAAATCTTCTGCGACTTTTTTAATTTCAATATCATCTGTAGATAATGTAATTGTAGCATTATACTTTTTTTGAAATTTTTTGGCTAATTCAATTGTATAAGCAATTAATGGAACTCCATTAATTACTTTAATGTTTTTACCAGGGATTCCTTTTGAACCGCCTCTAGCACAAATTGTAATTAAAATGTTCATTTTAAAATTTAATATTATTTATATCGTTTTGTGCTTTTTCAAAGTCTTCGTGTTTACCAACATCGAGCCAATAGCCAGAAAAAGGAAACGAAATAATTTTTTTATTTTTAGTAATCAATTCTTCCATTAAATCAGTAGCATTAAAAAATGTATTTTGTGGAATATATTCTAACATATCTCTCTTCATTAAATATATGCCACCATTGGAATAATACGTATAGGTAGGTTTTTCTTTAAAACTTTTTACTTCTCCTTTTTCAGTTTCTAAAACTGCATAAGGAATAGCTACCTGATACGGAATAGTTAACACCGCCAAATCTGCACCTTGCTTAATAAATTCTATAAAGAATTGTTCGTAATCTATGTTTGTTAAGAGATCAGAATTCGTTACCAAAACATAATCATGCTTGAAATTGTTTATTTTAGCAACAGCTCCTATTGTTCCCATTGGATTATTTTCCCAAACATATTCAATGTTGATATTTTTTTGTTTTCCTGTACCAAAATATTCTTCAATTTGTTCTCCCAAATATTTTACAGATACCCAAAAATCATCGATACCAAACATAGCCAATCGGTTCAAATTATGTTCCATTATGGGCTTATCTCCTACTTTTAATAAAGGTTTTGGTGTAGTATCCGTTAATGGCTGCAAGCGCTGACCTCTACCACCCGCCATAATCACAGCGTCGATAGGCAAGTAGGACTTGATAAATCTAAAATTAATGACATTAATAACAACATCATTATCATCTAAAACAGGAATTACTCTGTAATCTTGTTCTCTATATTCAATTATTTTCTGAATATCATAATTTCCTTTTCTAATGAATCTTGGGTTTGGCTGAATAATTTTATCAATTACACTTTCAATAGTAAAATTATTTAATAAGCCGCGTCTAATATCACCATCAGTTAGGGAACCTATTAATTTTTCTTGTTTATCAACCACAAATAAAATAGCATCTTGAGATAATTCATTTAGGATTGAAAGTGCTTTTTTAATAGAACTTCCACTTAAAATTAAATGTTCTTTATAGGACCTCATTGAATTGTTTAATATGATTGATAATTAAATCTGCTGCATGTTGATTATAATACTTATTTATTCCTGTAAATGTTTTGTTAACTATTGCTTTGTCAACTGCTTCAATTATATTTTGATTATTAAATGGTGTGTTTATAATATTATCGCTTTGCATACGACCTTTTTGCCTGTCGCCTACATTCACTACATATTTACCAAAAGAGGCAGCCTCAATAATTCCACTAGAAGTATTACCAATTAACAATTTAGCATAATACATCGCGCTAAAATAGTTTTTCTTTCCAAAATTTTCTATACACATAACTTGTGTTGAAAATTCATTTTTTAATTGCTCAATTTCCATTCTAAAAACAGACCCCATAGTATCTGCATTGGGCATTGTAATGACTAAATACAATTTTGAAGTAACCTTAGCAAGTGCTTTTCTCATTTCACTTGCAAAATGTTTGTTCATTTCGGTATTTACCGTTTCAGGATGAAAGGTAATTAATGCAAAATCTTTATTTGGAAGTTTGAATTTTTCGAAAAATTCCGTTTTGTTAATTGGTTGAAATTTTTCTATATCATTTAAACTTAAAGAACCAACAGTATAAACATTTTTATTATTTCCTATTAACTCGATTACACGATCTGAAAATAGTTCACCTGCAGTAAAATGTAAATTTGATGCCAAGGTAATTTGATGTCTATATATATTATCAATTGCACCGAGTGTTGTTTCTCCACCATGTAAATGTGCGAATTTCACATTAAAAGGAATACCCGCTTGTAGGGCTGCACTCATTTCAAAACGGTCTCCTAAACAGAATACTAAATCAAATTTATTGTGTTGCCAAAAGTCCGCAAATTTCAATGCTGTTAATGCGTAAGAAGTAGCTATTGCTTGTTCATCATCAGTTGAAATTAAAGAAGAAATGGTATGTATTTTTTTATAATTATTCTTTTGAATTTCTGATAAAGTAAAACCGTGACTTATGGATACATGGGTTCCAAAAGCAATTATTTCAAGCTCAAAGTAATTATCCTTTTTGATTTTTTTTAATAATGGTAAATAAATACCATAATCTGCTCTTGAACTTGTTAAAACACCTATTTTCATTGAACTAATTTTATTAAATCATCGGCATTAAAATTAGCTTCTGCAACTTGTCCAATCACCTCATCCCAATGCATGGGAGAAATTCCATTTCCTGGTCTCTTAGTTGTAATATTTGATTCAGAAAAAATATCTCCTTTATTAATTGCTGTTTTAGCGACAATACTTTTTCTGGCGATTTCCATATTTTTTAATTCTGAACTACTTGGTTCCTTCATACCATTTCCCGAAATAGCTAGTTCTATATTTCGAATGCTTGCCACCATTGCTTTTAATTCTAAAGCTTCTAGAGAAGCTAGTTGATCCGGGCCAGGTAAACTTCGATCTAAAGTGAAATGTTTTTCAATCATTTTAGCTCCTAATGCTACTGCTGCTATAGGCACTTCAATACCTAATGTATGGTCTGAATATCCGATTTCTACATTAAATTTATTTTTAATAGCTAACATTGCCAACAGATTCACATCCTTCATCGGTGTAGGATATTCTGTATTGCAATGTAAAATATAGATAGCTTCTCTTTTAATTCCAGCAGACAAAAAAACATTTAATGCCTTTTCAATATCTTCTAGCGTTGACATTCCTGTTGAAATAATCACTTTTGAAAATAATTCAGCTGCTTTTCTTAAATAAGGTAAGTTGGTTATTTCTCCTGAAGGTATTTTTACCATTGTTAATCCTAACTCCTTCAAATAAATCAACGAATCTAAATCAAATGCAGTTGAGAAAAAAGAAATATTCTTTTGACGACAATATGCCATTAATTCGATATGTTGTTCGTGTGAAAGTTCTAGTTTTTTTAGCATTTGCAATTGATTTTCAGTTGCATTCTGCGTATTTTCAATTTGATAGTCTGCTTTTTTGGCTGATTTTGAAACCAAACTTTCTGCTTTAAACGTTTGAAATTTTACATAATCTACACCTGCATCTACAGCCACATCAATTAACTTTTTGGCTAAATTAATATCTCCATTGTGATTTACTCCTGCTTCGGCAATGATTATTACTTTATCCATTTAAATATATCTATTAGGATTTCCAACTATTTTTTTACCATCTGGAATATCAGATAAAACTACAGTACCAGCCCCTACGACTACGTCTTTTCCTATTTTAACCCCTTGTTTTATAACACTATTCGCCCCAATAAAAGTACGTTCTCCTACAAAAACATTTCCTGCTAATACTGCACCTGGTGCAATGTGTACACTATCTGAAATCTCACATTCATGCTCGATTACACAAGCTGTATTTAGAATAACATTTTGACCAATTTTGGCTAATGCATTAATTGTTACATTTCTGTTTATAAACGTTCCACTAGCTATCCTTGCAGAATGTGATATGGATGCAGTATTACTTATAAGAGTCGTAACAACTAAATTTTTTGAAGTAATTAAATTATAAATTCTTTCTCTAATCCTATTGTCTCCAATTCCAATAATGAATCCTACATCTTTTTTATTTTCAAAAAAATCTGTTTCCTTTTCATAACCAGCGTAGCTCAAATTAAAAGGATTGTTTTGAACCCTACTTTTTTCTGTATAACCAATAATTTTAAATTGGTTCTCTATAGCAATATCTGCTACTACATAGGCATGCCCTGAATATCCAATTAAAATAAATTTCTTATCTAACACTGCTTGGAATATTTACAATACGCTCTTCCAAAAATTGTGCATTTAATTGTTGATCTTTTTGGCAATGTTGGTACATTGGTAAACGATACATTAATTGCCAAATAGGTCTTGTCATCACTTTAGCTGTATTGGTTTCTGCTAAAAACAAATCTCTTTCTTTTAAATTTTCTAATTCAACACACATCAACCAATAATTAGCTTTGGTATTAGGTGTTTCCGTTCTAAATTTAATTTCTGAAGTGTCAAAAAAAGATTTATATTCTAATGCTAATGTGCGTTTATTTTCTAAAAAAGAATTTAATTGTTCCAACTGAGCACAAGCAAGTGCCGCATTTAAATTAGGCATTCTAAAATTATATCCTAATTCATCGTGATAAAATTCAAACGGATGTGGAACTTTTGCTGTAGTTGTCAAATACTTTCCTTTAATTCCTAAATTTTCATTGTTGGTAACAATCGCACCACCACCACCACAAGTAACAATTTTATTGCCATTAAACGAAAATACGCCAATTTCACCGATACTTCCTGTAGGTTTGTTTTTATATTCACTTCCTAATGATTCCGCTGCATCCTCTACAATTGGAATTTTCCAAGCGTCACATATTGCTTTTAGTTCACCTAAATGCACAGGAAATCCAAATGTATGCATGGGTAAGCAAGCACTTATCTTTTTACCTGTTTTTTTATTAAAACAACCTTCTTCACGCAATTCACCAAATTCATCTAAAAATTGATTAACCGCTTTTGGAGACAAGCCCATCGTATCTATATCAACATCTAAAAAAATGGGAGATGCTCCATTGTATGCAATTGCATTAGCAGTGGCAATAAATGTTAGTGCTTGTGTAATAACCTCATCACCGGTACTTACTCCAACTAGTCTCAAAGCAACTTGTATTCCAGCGGTTCCATTAACAACAGCGACCGATTTTTTTGTATTGGTAATAGACGACATAATTTCTTCAAATTGGTCAACATAAGCACCTACCGAAGAAACAAAAGTCGAGTCAATCGTTTCAATTAAATAGTTTTTTTCATTACCTCCAAAAGTTGGCGCATGTAATGGAATAAACTCTTTTGATTTAAAACTTTGTTGAATAAATGAAATGGTATCTTTTATATGCTTCATCATTACATTTTTGAATCCAAATATTTACCCGTTTCTTTGTGTCCAAAATCAGGTATCATTTTAAAAAACAAATCTACTAGTTGTTCTTTATTCCATTTTTTTGATTTTTTGAATTCGGTTATTGAATTTGAAAACAAATCTATTTTATCAGTTGAAAAATTACCTTCATTTTTGATGATTCCGAAATTTTCAAAACGTTTCATATCCAACACTTCTTTATTTGTAAAAAACTCTTCAAAGTCTTTTTCACCTGTGGTATCGCTGTTAGTAAACAAACACGGCCATTTTTTTTGTTGTGGTAAAGTAGCCATCAAGTCTCTCGCTTCATCTTCTGTTTGACACAGATAAGGTTCATAACCCAACTCCTTTAAATATTTAACTGCAATATCCGCAAAAGTAATTAAGTGAAGATCTTGATTTAATTTTGGAAAAAAAACATCTCTGTTTTCACCAAATATACACGACATCAAACACAATTCTCCTGATTCTTTGGGTGTAACAAAATATCTTTTAATATCATTTGGAGCTACAATAGGCTGTCTTTTTTGAATCCGTTGATTAAAACCGTGTAATAATGAACCATCCGAAAAAGCAACATTTGCAAAACGAGCAGTAGATATTGTGATTTTATGACTTAAACTCATTAAATACATCTCCATAATCCGTTTAGAAGCGCCCATCATGTTTACAGGATTTGCTGCTTTATCCGTTGAAACGCAAAAATATTTTTTTGAACCTTTTTCAATTGCTTGTTTAACTGTTTTCTCCGTATTGAAAACATTTACATCAATCATTCGCATCAATGTAAATGGGTCTTTCTCGCTTCTTACATGTTTTAATGCAGAAAGATTTAAGACATAATCGTACTTCCCATCTGATTCAATAAAAGCATCATATTCAATTGAGCCAATATCTAAAGCGAAGGTTTGAAAATCTCCATCTATATAGCCAAATGAACTTCTTAAATCACGAACCAATTCCACCATATTGTTTTCACTGATATCAACAACATGCAATTTTAATGGATTACGTTTAAAAATTTCCTTTGTAACTGCTTGACCAATTGAGCCTGCGCCACCAATCACAAGAAAAGTAGATCCGTTAACAATTTTGGAAAGTTCTTGTTCTTTTGTTGAAATATCATTTACAAATATTTCTTTATCTCGTCCGATTAATTTAAGAATGTTCATTTGTATTTATTTTTTCAACAACCAACTTGACGATTGAATTTTATCCCCCAACCCGTCTAATAATACGATTCCCAATTTTTCACAAATAGGAGCTTCAGGTATGGAGTTGTTATTTTGATCACCACCATTAGCAAAAGCTAGCTGGTACTCGTTATGTAATTGTTTGTGTATGTGTTGTATGGTAGCGCAAACGGTGCGGTCTTCGTCAATGGAGAGAAATACCTGGTCTACACTTTTGATGTTAGACACAATAAATACACGTTCGTCTTCTTTTTGAAATTCTTTACTGCCTTTTAAAATACGTTGTTTGTCGTTATTTACTATCACAATCAGAAAATCGCCCAAGGCTTTAGCATTATTGAAATATTCAATGTGTCCTTTGTGGATGGGGTTGAAATATCCGGAGACTATGATGGCTTTTTTCATGAATTGGGTATTGGGTTTGAGGTGTTGGGTAAAGGGTTTTCTCTTCGACAAGCTCAGAGAACGGTTTTTATTTTGAAATATTATATATATTAATTTTATGTTTCTTTTGACTGAGGTTCTCGTTGTTGACTGAGGGTCTCGAAGGCAACAATTGCTTTTTTAAAGTAGAAAAACAAATTTTCAAATCGGCACATTGTTTATTTTAAACCATATAAGGCATATAAGTGAGTATAAGTCTAAAATTGTCTGTTGACTGAGTTACTCGTTGTTGACTGAGGTACTCGTTGTTGGCTGAGGCTCTCGAAGTCAACAATTGCTTTTTAGTGTATAATAACTAATATTCAAATTAACTACGCGCAATTTCTTTAAAAATCCTTCTTACAATCAATCCTAAAACAGTTAAAAACCCAGCTAAGATACCTCCTAATAGAATTCCTTTTACTTTTCCGAATTTTTCCTTTGGTAAAGGTAAAATGGGTTGGTCGATAACTTGTATTAGTGGGGTTTCTTTGCGTAAGGTTACTTTAGCTAACTCGGCTTGTTTTACTAATTCAGTTAAGATGGCGGTATTAGCTTGCACGTCTACTTGGCGTCTGGCTGATGGTACGCGTTTTACATTTAGAGCAGGGTTCAGCCCGAACGTATTGTCGTTGGCTACGGCTACTCCAGTAATGGCGCCATTTAGCTCCCCACGAATGGAATCCGTTTGGCGTACCAAGATGTCCATGTTTTCTTTGGCACGTTTGCTCTTGGTTTCGATGTAAAAATCGGTAACGGTGTTGGTTAATGCTAAAGTAAATTGTTGGGCAAAGTATTCGTTAGTGCCTTTTAAAGTGATGGTACCAATAGCTACTTTTTTGTCTTTTTGATCTACGGTTAAGGCGCTTGTAGATAAATCGTTATAAATTACTCCAAAAATACTGTCTTGTACTCGGGTGAATTTGGCTCTATCGGAATTAGGTAAAAAAGTAATTGTTTTTAAAGCAGGTTTTTCATTCCAGTTGTCGCGCCATTTTTTGTCTTGGATATACATTTCGGCTAATGAAATGGTTTTGTTGTTTTGGGCTACAGATGCCAATAAGGTTTGCTCTACCATAGCGCGAGATTTAAATAATTCCATTAAATTGGAACCAGAAAAGGCACCGCTATTTCCTCCTCCGCCAATATCGAATCCAAACGAACTGGCCAAACTTCCTAATCCACCACCTGAGGCTTTTCCGTCTTCTAAGGCATAAGTTAGTGTGGCGGTGTAGATGGGTTTTTTAGTAAACGAGTAGCCTAAGCCAATAAGGGCTCCAATACTTCCTGCTAAAACAATCATTTTCCATTGAGAAAGTAGGTAGGTGTACCTTTCTTTAGCTTTAAGAAGGAGTTCTTTTAAGGTGATTTCGTCGTTTTCCATTTTTTTAGGTATTGGGTGAAAGGTTTATTTAATTGAAAATTGATAGTTGACAATTGATAATTATGAATTTTCACTTTTTCATTCTGCTTTTTTACTTATTTTTTTATTTTAAACGCAAGGTTCACAAGGGTTTCGCATAGGTCGCAGTGAATGGTTGGTTGTAATCTCTGTTGACTTCGAGTGCCTCAGTCAGCAGTCAGTTGACTGAGGCTCTCGTTGTTGACTGAGGCGCTCGAAGGCAACAATTATATTTGTAATATTGAATGTTGAATAACGAATATTGAATTTTCAAATCTTCAAATTCGCACATTCTCTACAATCTCCAATAATTTTTAAAATCCTTTTTATTTAGAACACCTTTGATGTCGAATATATAAACAGGTCCGTTTGATAGTTTTTCGAAATCTGATAGTGTCATGTTGCGGTAGGCTTGGTGTCCTACTGCTACTACAATGCTGTCGTATTTTCCTGTTGGACTAGGTTGTAGACTTACATTATAATGTTGTTTCAATTCTAATGGGTCTGCGTTAGGGTCGATAACATCTACTGCAACAGAATAATCTTTTAATTCTTTGATTAAATCGATTACTTTAGAATTACGAATGTCGGATACTTCTTCTTTAAAGGTTATTCCCATCACCAACACGCGAGATTTTCCTGGATTTTTATCTTGTTCAATAAGTGTTTGAACTACTTTTTTTGCGATAAAAGTCGGTATAAAATCATTTACGCGTCTTCCAGCAGCGATGACTTGAGGGTCGATTCCGATTTTCTTCGCTTTATGCATTAAATAAAATGGATCGACACTAATACAATGTCCGCCTACTAAACCGGGTTGGTATTTGTGAAAATTCCATTTTGTGCCTGCGGCTTCAATAACGGCTTGGGTATCTATATTCATTTTATCGAATATGATGGCCAATTCGTTCATTAATGATATGTTGATGTCACGTTGCGTGTTTTCTATTACTTTGGCGGCTTCTGCTACTTTAATAGTAGGTGCTTGGTGCAGCCCAGCTTCGATAATGGAACCGTAAACTGCCGCAATTTTTTCAAGTGCTTCAGGGCTGTTTCCTGAAACAATTTTCAATATTTTAGTAACTGTTTTTACTTTATCGCCCGGAACTATGCGTTCTGGACTGTAGCCAAAATGAAAATCGATACCTGCTTTTAAACCGCTATGTTTTTCTAAAACAGGAACGCAATCTTCTTCTGTACACCCTGGATATACCGTAGATTCATAGACAACTGTATCTCCTTTTTTTAATATTTTTCCAATGCTTTTTGAAGCACTTAATAAAGGATTAAGATTAGGTACTTTGTTTTTATCGATGTCGGTTGGTACTCCGATAATATGAAAATTAGCTTCTCGAGCTACTTCACTATCAGAGGTAAAAATAATGTTTGTGTTGGCAAACGCTTCGGCGCCTAACTCATTGGAAGGGTCGATGCCTTGCTTCATGAGTGCCACTCGTGATTCGTTGATGTCAAAACCAATAACTTTGAATTGCTTAGCAAATTCTAATGCTAAGGGCAATCCTACGTAGCCAAGTCCTGTTACGGATAGTATGATGTTATTTTCGGGTTTCAAATTTATTAAAGGGTATAAGGTATAAGGTTTTGGGTAAAGGTTTTTTAAATTTACGAATTACGATTTTGGATTTACGGCTCTAGGCTTATTGGCACATTGACTAACTGACTCATTAACTCCACGGCTTCGCCTGGTCAGTCCCATAATTGGGCTAACTGGCGGGTATTGAAAACCGAATTTGGTCTTCTTATTCTTGTTCGAAAACTAATAAACCATCGCCTTCATACTGTTTTGTGGTATGAAAAGTGATGGTTTTTTGAATTTCGTTTTCTATTTTT
>NZ_JBEIET010000021.1:0-26471 GCF_040382755.1 Flavobacterium sp. | reverse complement strand
TGTGAGATTTTTGACTCAAAAGTTATAGTTTTTAACAAATATAAAAATATTCAATAAACTATGGTTGTCATTCTTTAAATTTATAAATACTTTGTATATTTGAACAACAATAATAGGCCTAAATATATGACATTTATTAAAACTACAGAGCAGGCATCAAAATACGAACATTTAGAAAAAATGTCTGTAAACGAATTGCTTACACACATCAATACAGAAGACAAAACAGTTCCATTAGCAGTTGAAAAAGCGCTACCAAATATTGAAGTGTTAATTGAACAAATTATTACTAAAATGAAAGTAGGTGGACGATTATTCTATATTGGCGCTGGAACTTCTGGTAGATTAGGCGTAGTTGATGCAAGTGAATGTCCACCAACATTTGGTGTTGATTTTGATACCGTTATAGGAATCATTGCAGGTGGCGATACCGCTATTAGAAAAGCCGTTGAATTTGCTGAAGATGATAAAGAACAAGCTTGGAAAGACTTACAAACGTGGGAAATTAATGAAAATGATGTTGTAATTGGTATTGCAGCTTCTGGAACGACTCCGTATGTGATTGGCGGATTGCAAAAATGCAATGACAATAATATTGTTACCGGAAGTATCAGTTGTAATGCGCAAAGTCCGCTTTCGCAAACAGCAAAATATCCTATTGATGTAATTGTTGGACCTGAATTTGTTACTGGTAGCAGCAGAATGAAAGCAGGAACAGCACAGAAATTAGTTTTAAATATGATTTCTACGTCTACTATGATTGCTTTAGGCAAAGTAAAGGGCAATAAAATGGTAGATATGCAATTAAGTAACGACAAACTAATTGACAGAGGCATACGAATGATAATGGAAGAAATTCCAGTAACGTATGAAATAGGTGCCAAATTATTACAAGAGTATGGCAGTGTAAGAAAAGCTGTCAATTTCTATATTAGCCAAAAATAAAAATAGTATGTCTGTAAATAAAATAATACTAAACAAAGGACTTCGCATATTATTAGGTTCATTGCCCACACTTTTTGTAGGTGTATTTATTTTAAATAGTAGCTTTAAAAATCAAAAACATCCTTTATTTATTTATGTGGCGATTTTAGGTGTGTTAGTTTGTTGCTTTTCTGTTTATTTGATGTTTAAGGGCATAAATACGATAATGAAAAGTATGTTTGAGAAGTAAAAGTAAAAAGTTGCTAAGTAAAAAGTTTCTAAGTTTCTAAGTTGCAAAGTAAAAAGTAGCAGAGTAAAAAAATAGTTAATCTATGTTTTCTATGGATAACGAAGCTACTCAAATTAACATAATATTTCCTATTTTCCTATGTGTTTAATAAAAGTGAAAAGGATTTAACTCGATAATTATCAGAATTGTTATAAAACATAAAATGAAAAAAATCATATTATTATTCGCATTAACACTTGTTTCTTGTTACAATCAAGAAAGAAAGTGTACCGATTTTAAAACCGGAAAATTTACTTCAGAAACCACTTTTGATGGTAAAAAACTAACGAGTTCATTTGAAAGAAATGATTCTATTCAAATTGAAAACTATAATCAAGTTATTGATACTTTTACAATTCGTTGGATAAATGACTGTGAATATATTTTAGAAAATGTGAAGCCAAAAAACAGAGCAGAAAAAAAAGCAATTCACGTTAAAATACTAAATACCAAAGAATTAAAATATAATTTTGAATATTCATTTGTTGGCGATGCAAAAAAACAATTTGGTTCTGTAACTAAATTATAGTTTTCAACGTAAAATAACAGTATGTCTTTAAACAGACTAAATTCTAAAAACAAAATATACCTAACCAAATGGAAATATTAACCAACCCAGACGCTTGGATTGCCCTATTAACCTTAACTTTTTTAGAAATCATTCTCGGAATTGATAATATTGTATTTTTATCCATTGTTTCTGGAAAATTAAGAACGGAAGACCAACCAAAAGCCAGAAGAATCGGATTATTATTAGCAATGGCATTTCGAATTGTTTTGCTTTTTGGAATCACTTGGGTAATGAGTTTAAAAAAATCGTTTTTTGATTTTGATTTGGGCTTTTTCTCAGGAGGAATTTCGGGTCAAAGTTTAATTATTTTTGGTGGAGGTTTATTTTTATTGTACAAATCCGTTTCAGAAATACATCATAAACTTGAAGGCGAAGACGAAACAGCAAGCGGTAAAGCCAGTAATACTTTAGGCGCTGCTATTTTACAAATTGCTTTGTTAAATATTGTGTTTTCTTTTGACAGTATTTTAACAGCAATAGGTTTAGTAAGTGCTGCCGAACCACCAGTTGGATTTGGTGCAGCTGGTGCAATTGAAATTATGATTATGGCAATTATTATTTCAATAATTATTATGATGATTTTTGCAGGACCTGTAAGTAAATTCGTAAACAATCACCCAACCATACAAATTTTAGGATTATCGTTCTTAATATTAATTGGTGTGATGCTTTTAGCAGAAGGTTCACACTTAGCCAACTTTAAATTCTTTGGGGGCGAAACCGTGCATAGCATTCCAAAAGGATATTTATATTTCTCTATTTTCTTCTCTTTATTTGTAGAATTTTTAAATCTAAAAATGAAGAAAAACAGCAAGAAACCTGTTGTTTTACATAATAGTAAAATTATGGATCAAAAATTAGAAGATACTGATATTACGAATTAAGCCATAAAAAAACCTGATAGGAAAACTATCAGGTTTGTATTTGGAATTTATTCTAAACTCAACGTTATTTGTCCGTCATCGTCTAATTCGATATTGAAATCTTGGTTATCAGAAGTATTTTCTTCAGAAACCAGTACTTCTGGTTCGTCTAATTCCTCTTCATAAGGTAACGATTCAAGTATATTTACTTGTTTGATTTTATCAGTAGTTAATTGATTTCCTAATGCTTTAATTCCTTTCACAGCAATAAACTCGTCTAAATTTACAATCTGATTGTCTTTTTGCACACCTTTTACTTTTGCATAAACCACCTCAGCCATTGGTAACCAATCTGTTGAAATAATTTCTAATTGTGATTTTTCGTGCTCTGTAATAAAAATTTCCTCTTTATTTTCATTTTCAATTAAGAAACGTTTTACAAAATAACGCTCTTTTTCTCCATCGTAATAAATAGCTGAAATCGGTTTTTTCGGATTCCATTTTTCCATTACAATCATATCTTCATCAAAATGTGTGGTCAATTCAGGAATAATGGTTTTAATTTTTCCAGCTTGATTCGCAATAAGCAATCTATCATTAGGCTTAAATTCGCCCAACAACTCACCTCTTCCATCAACATTTAAACGATGAACTGTATCGTCAAACCAAATTTTTCTTGGTCGAAGAGTAGAAATTCCTTTTTCTTTTAACTCAATTTTCTTGATTGGATATTTTGTAACCGTATTTCCTTTACTTGCACGACCTTTAATGGCGATATCTGAAAAATCTTGATCCCATTTCAGTTTCTTAATACTTCCTACTTGGCGTAATAAAATAGTCACCACCTCAGCTTCTCCATTTGGATTGGCAGAGAAATATAAGACTTGCGAACCTGGCTTTTCTTGTGTTAAATCGTAAAATTTATCACGAGTCACTCCAGAAACATTAAAACGTTTAATAAATGTGGAACCGTTTTTACCATCACGATAAATCATATTATAAATGGTACGTTTATCGTTTTTATCGAAAACAGCGATATGAATAATATCTTTGCCTACGAACTTTTTATCATCCACTTTAGCAATCATCATTCTACCATCTCTAAGGAAAACAATTACATCATCAATATCCGAACAGTCGGCCACATATTCGTCTTTCTTTAAACCTGTTCCAAAGAAACCTTCTTCTTTGTTTACGTATAATTTTGTGTTACGCAACACCACTTTCGTAGCTTCAATCGTATCAAAGCTTCTCAATTCGGTTTGGCGTTCTCTTCCTTTTCCGTATTTTTCTTTTAGTTTAGTAAAATAATCAATAGCAAAATCAATTAGATTGTCTAAATGATGTTGCACTTCTTTCATTTCATCTTCTAACTTCGCAATAAAATCGTCCGCTTTATCCGAATCAAATCGCGTAATACGAATCATTGGAATTTGCGTTAATTTCTGTAAATCTTCATCTACAATTTCACGAACAAACGACTTTTTAAACGGTTCAAATTGTTTGTATAAATACTCGTAAAGTGTTTCTCTGTCCGAATACAATTTGAAATCGATATACATTTCTTCACGAATGAAGATTTTTTCTAATGTTGAAAAATGCCATTTTGTTTTTAATTCCTCTAATTGAATTTCTAATTCTTTTCGAAGTAAAACAACCGTTCTTTCTGTCGAAATTTTCAACATATGAGACACGCCAACAAAAAGCGGTTTGTTGTCTTGAATCACACAACCTAAAGGCGCTACCGAAGTTTCACAAGCCGTGAATGCATACAAGGCATCAATAGATTTATCTGGCGAAACACCAGGGAAAAGATGAATTAATATTTCTACCTCAGCAGCGGTATTATCTTCAATCTTTTTAATTTTTATTTTTCCTTTTTCATTGGCTTTCAGAATACTATCAATCAATGTTGACGTATTCGTTGAAAACGGAATTTGAGTAATCACTAACGTTTGCTTGTCTAATTGCGAAATTTTAGCACGAACTCGAACTCGACCGCCTCGCATTCCATCATTATAATTCGAAACGTCTGCAATACCAGCCGTTTGGAAATCAGGATAAATGGTAAATGGTTTTCCTTTTAAAATTTTTATCGAAGCATCAATTAATTCATTAAAATTGTGAGGTAAGACTTTTGTTGATAATCCCACCGCAATTCCTTCGGCTCCTGAAGCTAATAATAATGGGAATTTTACAGGTAAATTGTTTGGTTCAGCACGACGACCATCGTAAGAAACACCCCAATCGGTAATTTTTGGAGAGTACAAAACTTCCAAAGCAAATTTTGACAAACGGGCTTCAATATAACGAGAAGCTGCCGCACTATCGCCAGTTAAAATATTTCCCCAGTTTCCTTGACAATCAATAAGTAATTCACGTTGCCCGATTTGCACCATTGCATCGCCAATACTGGCATCTCCGTGAGGATGATACTGCATCGTGTGCCCAACAACATTGGCCACTTTATTATAACGACCATCATCCAACTCCTTCAAAGAGTGCATAATACGACGTTGCACGGGTTTAAAACCATCTTCAATAGCAGGAACAGCACGTTCTAAAATTACATACGAAGCATAATCCAAAAACCAATCTTTGTACATTCCTGTCACTTTGGTAATGGTATCTTCTGGATTTTCGTCGTTTTCGTAAAAATGTTGTCCTTCGAAGTGTTTGGCGTCTACTTCAATAATTTCTTCTGAAGAAGCTTCCTCTTGATTGTCATCAATTGAATTATCCTCTGAATTATTTTCAGTATGTTCCGTATTTTCTTCTTCTGGATGAATGTTTTCTTCTTCGTCTTTCATTATGCTGAATTTATTTCAGTGTTTTATTTTAATATTGCTTCAATATCAATTCCCTTATTTAAATATTATTTTACTTTAAAAATATTTAAAGCCGTCACCTTCTTCACCGTTATTTTTAAGCTTCATTTCTTTAAACACTTTAATTAACTGTCTTCCTTGTTCTGAGCATATATCAGAAACTTTAATTCCTTTTGATTGTCTGCTACCTCCACACGATGCACAAAACTCATAAAAATCAATGATTGAATTGTTTTTATAAAACAATAAAATATGTCTTGGCTGATAACAATCAGCATAACTACAGTCATTATAATCTTTAGATGATAGAATTTTCAATATTTTATCACTAAACAAATTGTCTAATACTACATTATCAATAATTTGTACTTTAGGAATTTCTATAGAATCATTTACTAATTTAATTATATCCGTTTTTTCAGCTTCTTTTCTGTGTTCTGAATAAGAAACTAATCTTATTTTATCATATTTATCAAAAGATTCATATTCTAATTGATTTAATTTTGAACAAGAAAAAAAACCTAAAAACAAAATAGCTATTAAAAATCTCATCATTTTATACATCTTTAAACTTCCTCTTCCACCACATCTAATTCTACCTTCAAGTTGTTAATGATAAACTCTTGACGGTCGGGTGTATTTTTACCCATATAGAATTCTAATAATTTCTCAATAGACGTAGCTTTATCTAACATCACAGGATCGAGACGAATGGTTTCTCCAATGAAATTTTTAAACTCATCTGGAGAAATTTCTCCTAATCCTTTAAATCGGGTGATTTCTGGTTTTGGCTTTAGTTTTTCCATCGCCGCTTTTCGTTCTTCTTCCGAATAGCAATAAATGGTTTCTCTTTTATTTCGAATTCTGAATAATGGCGTTTGCAAAATATACAAATGCCCTTCTTTAATCATTTCAGGAAAAAATTGTAAGAAAAAGGTAATTAACAACAAGCGAATGTGCATTCCATCGACATCGGCATCGGTAGCAATTACGATATTATTATAACGCAAATCTTCCATACTTTCTTCAATATTTAATGCCGCTTGCAATAAATTGAATTCCTCGTTTTCGTACACAATTTTCTTACTCATACCGTATGAGTTTAATGGCTTACCACGTAAACTAAATACGGCTTGTGTATTCACATCACGACTTTTAGTAATCGAACCCGAAGCTGAATCTCCCTCAGTAATAAAAAGGGTGCTTTCTAAACTTCTTGGGTTTTTAGAATCCGTTAAATGCACTCTACAATCGCGTAATTTCTTATTGTGTAAGTTGGCTTTCTTAGCTCTGTCTTTGGCTAACTTTCTAATTCCAGATAATTCTTTACGCTCGCGTTCTGCTTGTAAAATTTTACGAAGTAATGCATCGGCAACTTCTGGATTTTTATGTAAGAAGTTATCTAACTTCGTTTTCATAAAATCGTTAACAAACGTACGAACCGATGGCGCATCAGGTCCCATATCGGTAGAACCTAATTTGGTTTTGGTTTGACTTTCAAAAACAGGTTCTTCTACACGAACCACAATTGCCGAAACAATTGATTTACGAATGTCTGATGCTTCAAAAGGTTTGTTATAAAACTCTTTTATGGTTTTTACTAATGCTTCTCTGAATGCACCTAAATGCGTTCCACCTTGCGTAGTGTTTTGTCCGTTTACGAAAGAATAATATTCTTCTGAATATTGGGTTTTACTATGCGTTATGGCGACTTCAATATCATCACCTAAAAGATGAATAATTGGATACACCATATCTTCTTCGGCAATATTTTCTTCTAATAAATCTTTTAAACCGTTATCAGAATAATATTTTTCGCCATTAAAATAAATTGTTAAACCTGTATTTAGGTAACAATAATTTTTAAGCATTTTAATGATATATTCATTACGATACTTGTAGTTTTTAAAAATAACTTCATCAGCAACGAAAGACACTTTTGTACCTTTTCGTTTGGTAGATTCTATAACATCTTCTTCAAGAGTTAAATTTCCTGCAGAAAATTCAGCTGCTTTTTGCTGGTTATCACGAACAGATTCTACTCGGAAGTAATTTGACAACGCATTTACTGCCTTGGTTCCTACTCCATTAAGTCCTACTGATTTTTTGAATGCTTTAGAATCGTATTTTCCTCCGGTGTTCATTTTGGAAACAACATCAACGACTTTTCCTAAAGGAATACCACGACCATAATCGCGCACGGTAACCATTTTGTCTTTTAAGGTGACTTCAATTACTTTACCAGCACCCATTACAAATTCGTCGATACAGTTATCGAGTACTTCTTTTAATAAAATATAAATACCATCATCTGGTGATGAACCATCTCCTAACTTACCAATATACATACCAGGACGCATACGAATATGCTCTTTCCAGTCGAGTGAACGTATATTATCTTCGTTATATTGATCTTGTTGCTCTTGCATAAATCGGAATTTGTATTTTTTGCAAGATAAAGGATTTCATTAAAAAATAAAAATGGTTTTTAAAGAAGTTATTAAGAAGTTTTCAGTTTTAGAATATAGAGAATAGAACACTGAAAACAGACTTGAAACTGCAATTAAACTTGATTTATTAAATACAAGCAAAAAAAAACCGTTACATTTCTGCAACGGTTTTTTCTATATTCTATATTCTATAATTTATACTCTAAATTTACACGTTAAAACGGAAATGCATTACATCTCCATCTTTCACAATGTATTCTTTTCCTTCTACTCTAAGTTTTCCAGCTTCTTTACATTTTGCTTCTGTACCGAAATTTGAATAATCTTCAAAAGCGATAACTTCTGCACGAATAAATCCTTTTTCAAAATCAGAGTGAATTACTCCTGCTGCTTGTGGTGCCGTATCGCCAACTTGAATGGTCCAAGCTCTAACTTCTTTTACACCGGCTGTGAAATAGGTTTGTAAATTCAATAATTTATATGCTGCACGAATTAAAACTGCAGAACCTGGTTCCGACAATCCCATATCTTCCAAGAAAACCTGACGTTCTTCGTAGCTTTCTAATTCTGTAATATCTGCTTCTGCTCCTACTGAAAGGATAATTACTTCTGCTTGTTCGTCTTTCACTAATTCACGAACTTGGTCTACATATTTGTTGCCATTTACAGCGGACGCTTCATCTACATTACAAACGTACAAAACAGGTTTAGCTGTAATTAATTGAAACGCTTCGTATAAAACTTCTTCTTCATTACCATTTGGCACAACCGTTCTTGCCGATTTTCCTTGTAATAAAGCTTCTTTAATTCTATCTAAAATTCCTTTTTCAATTTTTGCTTCTGCATTTCCTGTTTTAGCGCCTTTATTCGCTTTTTCTAAACGTTTTTCAACCGTTTCTAAATCTTTTAATTGCAATTCGATATCGATGGTTTCTTTATCACGGATTGGGTTTACATTTCCATCTACGTGAACAATATTGTCGTTGTCAAAACAACGTAATACGTGAATAATGGCATTACATTCTCTAATATTTCCTAAAAACTGATTTCCTAATCCTTCTCCTTTACTCGCCCCTTTAACTAAACCAGCAATATCAACAATATCAACGGTTGCCATTTGTACACGTTCTGGATTTACCAATTCTTCTAAACGATTGATTCTTGGATCGGGTACGTTTACTACACCAATATTTGGCTCGATAGTACAAAACGGAAAGTTAGCACTTTGCGCTTTTGCATTTGATAAACAATTAAATAATGTTGATTTTCCTACGTTTGGTAAGCCTACAATTCCTGCTTTCATATTTTAAAGCCCCTAAATCCCCGAAGGGGACTTCACATCGGTTCAATTTATTATTATTTTCTATCACAACTCCGCTTTGGGGTTGGAGGTTTTATTCGTTATGCAAAAATGCTTGTCTGTTTAAAAGTGTTTCTTCACTTTCTACGTGATTGTCATCTGGTACGCAACAATCAACAGGACAAACAGCCGCACATTGAGGTTCGTCGTGAAACCCTTTACATTCGGTACACTTTCCTGGAACGATGTAGTATAAATCATCTGAAACAGGCGTTTGTGCCGCATCTGCATCGATTTCTGTTCCGTCTGGTAAAATTATTTTTCCTGAAAGTTTGGTACCGTCTTTCCAACGCCAATCATCCGCACCTTCATATATTGCAGTATTTGGACATTCTGGTTCACAAGCCCCACAATTAATACATTCGTCTGTTATTATAATTGCCATTTTATTTTGTCTTAATGTTGAAAAGTCATAATGTCAAATGTCGTAAATCTTTTTACTTTAAGACGTTAGACTTTCGACATATTATATTAATTTTGTGCAAAAATACAACGTAAACTAAATATAAACAAGTTACATATGTTACAAATTGAAATAAAAAATAATTTTGTTGAATTAGGAAAATTTTTAAATCAGTTTTCTTTAGACAATAATCAACAAAATGAGCACGTAAAACATAATGACGTTTTTTATAATTCATTTGTAGATTTAATTGCGTTATCCCAATCTCACAACAATTGGTTCACACCAGACAATGTTCATTTTAGCATTTCAAGTTGGGCAGAAGCTTTAACTGAAAACAACATAAATCAATGGCTTTCCGAATATACTTTTATTGAAAAATCACCAAAAAATGTAGGTTTAATATTAGCAGGAAATATTCCATTAGTAGGTTTTCACGATTTTTTAACGGTTTTAATTTCTGGGAATAATGTTTTAGTTAAAACATCAAGTAAAGACGATTATTTAATTAAATTTTTAGCTAAATATTTAATTGCATTGGATAATCGATTTAATGAAAAAATAACGTTTGTTGAAGATAAATTAGAAAATTACGATGCCGTTATTGCTACTGGAAGTAACAATACAGCAAGATACTTTGAATATTATTTTAAAGATAAACCATCGATTATTAGAAAAAGTAGAAATTCCATTGCAGTTTTAACCGGAGAGGAAACGCCAGAAGAAATGACTTTATTAAGTGAAGATGTATTTCGATATTTTGGCTTAGGTTGCCGAAATGTTTCTAAAATTTTTGTGCCAAAAAACTATAATTTCGATGCGTTTTTTAATGGAATGTATGCTCAAAAAGATGTAATATATTATGAAAAATATGCCAATAATTACGATTATAACAAAGCGGTTTTTTTAATGAGTAATTTTCAATTATTAGATAACGAATTTTTAACTATTAAAGAAGATATCAGTCACGCCTCACCTATTTCTTCGGTATTTTATGAATTTTATGAAGATATAAACGAAGTAAAATTACGTTTACAAAAAGATGCAGAAATGATTCAATGTGTTGTTTCAAATGGAAGTATTGAAAATTCAGTCTATTTTGGAAAAACTCAAAAACCAAATTTATGGGATTATGCAGATAATGTAGACACAATGCAGTTTCTAATTAATTTATAAAATGACAGTTTCTAAAATTAGTACGATAATTAAAACACAAAAAGAAAAAGACGTACACAAACACCAACCTAAATTCAATTTAGAAGCAAAAGTAAACTCCAATCGAAAGGCATCAAAAAAAGAAAAATAATATTTTTCGAAATCGATATTGTTAATAAGTCGGTACGATTTCAATTATTTAATTTTGGGCAGTTTTTCTAAAAACCTGAAATTTGCACCAAACTACAACCACATTATGAAAAAACACAATTATAGCGCAGGACCTTGTATTTTGCCACAGGAAGTATTTGAAAAATCAGCTCAAGCCATTTTAAATTTTAATAATTCCGATTTATCATTATTAGAAATTTCGCACAGAAGTAAAGACTTTGTAGCTGTTATGGATGATGCACGAGCTTTAGTTTTAGAACTTTTAGGATTAGAAAACAAAGGTTATCAAGCGTTATTTTTAGCTGGTGGTGCAAGTTTAGAATTCTTAATGGTGCCTTACAACTTAATGAAAGTTGATGGAAAAGCAGCTTATTTAGATACAGGAACGTGGGCAAACAACGCTATTAAAGAAGCCAAACATTTCGGGGAAACCTTAGTTGTTGGTTCTTCAAAAGAAGCCAATTATAATTATATCCCAAAAAACATTGAAATTCCAACTGATGCAAGTTATTTTCACTGCACTAGTAACAATACCATTTTTGGAACACAAATGAAATCATTTCCAAAAACAAATGTGCCTTTGGTTTGCGATATGAGTTCGGATATTTTTTCAAGAACATTAGATTTTTCACAATTTGATATCATTTATGCTGGTGCACAAAAAAATATGGGACCAGCTGGAACTACATTGGTAGTAATAAAAGAAGAAATCTTAGGAAGAACAGGTCGTTATATACCAAGTATGTTGGATTATGAAAAACATATTAAGGCAGAAAGTATGTACAATACGCCGCCGGTATTTCCTGTTTATGCTTCCTTATTAACCTTACAATGGTTAAAAAATTTAGGCGGAATTGCAGCTATTGAAAAAATAAATAATGAAAAAGCAGCCTTATTATATTCAGAAATTGACAGAAATCCATTATTTAAAGGAACAGCTGCTACGGAAGACAGAAGTATCATGAACGCTACATTTGTTTTAACTGACGAAAGTTTAGCAGAAAAGTTTGATGCAATGTGGAAAGCAGCAGGAATATCTGGTTTAACTGGGCACCGCTCTGTTGGAGGCTATCGTGCTTCTATGTACAATGCATTACCATTAGAAAGCGTTCAAGTATTGGTAGACGTAATGAAAGAATTGGAAGTTAGTGTTCAGTAATCAGTATTTAGTATTCAGAAAAATAGAATATAAATTATAGTTGAGTTTCACTTTTAAACTCATAAACTTTTAAACATATAAACTCAAAAATGAAAGTATTAGCAAACGACGGAATTTCAAAAAGCGGAATTACTACTTTAGAACAAGCTGGTTTTGAAGTCATCACTACAAAAGTAGCACAAGAACAAGTAGCCAATTATATCAATACTAATAATGTACAAGTTATTTTGGTAAGAAGTGCTACAAAAGTAAAACAAGACATTATTGATGCCTGTCCTGGATTAAAAATTATTGGTCGTGGCGGTGTTGGAATGGATAATATTGATGTAGAATATGCCCGTTCAAAAGGAATTCATGTAATTAACACACCGGCTTCTTCATCTGAAAGTGTAGCCGAATTGGTTTTTGCGCATTTATTTTCTGGCGTTCGTTTTTTACACGATGCCAACAGAAATATGCCTTTAGAAGGTGATACCAATTTTAATGGGTTGAAAAAAGCCTACGCTGACGGACTTGAGCTAAGAGGAAAAACAATAGGTATTATTGGATTCGGAAGAATTGGTCAAGCGGTGGCGAAATTAGCTTTAGGAATTGGAATGAAAGTCATTGCTGCCGATAAATATATTAATGAAGCTGTAATTAGAGTAGATTTTTATAATGGTCAATTTATTAATGTAGATATTAGTACTGAACCTTTAGAAGACGTTTTAAAACAAGCTGATTTTATTACCCTTCACGTACCTGCACAAGACGGTTATGTTTTAGACAAAGCCGAGTTTGAAATGATGAAAAACGAAGTGGGAATTGTAAACTGTGCTCGTGGTGGGGTAATTAATGAAGTGGCTTTAATTGAAGCTATCGAAAACGGAAAAGTTTTATTTGCCGGATTAGATGTATTTGAAAATGAACCTACTCCAGAAATTCAAATATTAATGCAACCAAAAATTTCATTAACACCACATATTGGTGCAGCTACTTTAGAAGCGCAAGACAGAATTGGTACCGAATTAGCGGAACAAATTATTAGTTTATTGAAAAACAAATAATTCAAAAAGCACTTACCGTATTCAAAAATAAAATTTAGTCCTGATTTTTCGGGACTTTTTTTTATCTTTATACCGATAAATTTTAAAAAATGAATAGGTTAAAAAAACGTTGGAATATTTCAAGTAACTGGCAATTAGCGAGCATTTTAATTGTTTTTGCCATTACAGGTTTCAGCGCTTTACAAGTAGCAAAACCTTTCCTAATACTTATTGGAATTCCCGAAACCTTTCAGCCACATTGGTTGTATCGCGTTTTACGTTTGGTATTAATTTTTCCTTTTTATCAAGTATTACTTGTTTTTATTGGTTTTCTATTTGGACAATTTACTTTCTTTTGGAATTTTGAAAAGAAAATGTTGAATAGAATGAAATTAGGTTTCATTGCAAATTTTGTGGATGAAAAAATCCTGAAAAAATAAAAACTTAATAAAAACAAAACCTATTTCTGTCTTACAATTGAACTAAAAAATTGTAATTTTGCGTTTTGATAAAAATTGTATGCAACACACAGAAAATTCTATTGAAATTATTGGGGCTCGTACTCATAATTTAAAAAATATTGACGTTACCATTCCTCGCGAAAAATTAGTCGTTATTACTGGTTTATCTGGTTCAGGAAAGTCGTCCTTAGCCTTTGATACGATTTATGCTGAAGGGCAACGTAGATACATCGAAACGTTTTCTGCTTATGCACGTCAGTTTTTAGGTGGATTAGAACGTCCAGATGTAGATAAAATAGACGGACTTTCACCAGTGATTGCCATTGAGCAAAAAACTACCAATAAAAGTCCACGTTCAACCGTGGGAACGATTACAGAAATATACGATTTTCTTAGATTATTATTTGCACGTGCCGCGGATGCATACAGTTACAACACGGGCGAAAAAATGGTTTCCTATTCGGACGATCAAATTAAAGAATTAATTTATGATGAATTTGATGGGAAAAGAATTAATATCTTATCTCCCGTAATTCGTTCACGAAAAGGACATTACAGAGAATTATTTGAACAAATTGCCAAACAAGGTTTTTTAAAAGTTCGTGTAAACGGAGTGATAAAAGATTTGGAATATGGTATGAAAGTGGATCGCTACAAAACACACGATATTGAAATTGTAATTGATAGAGTGGCTGTAAAAAAAGACGAAGACACCGACAAACGATTAACCGAAAGTATCAAAGTAGCTATGCATCACGGTGATGATATTATGATGGTAATTGAACAAGATTCTCAAGAAGTTCGGTTTTACAGTAGAAGTTTAATGTGTCCTACCTCTGGTATTTCGTATCCCAATCCAGAACCTAATAATTTTTCCTTCAATTCACCAAAAGGGGCTTGTTCTAACTGTAATGGTTTAGGAATTGTAAACGAAATAAATCTGCAAAAAATTATTCCAAACCCAAAATTATCTATAAAATCGGGTGGTTTTGCACCATTAGGTGAATATAAAAGCACTTGGATTTTTAAACAATTAGAATTTATTGGTGAAAAATACGGATTTAAAATAACAGATACTATCGATACCATTCCTGCAGAAGCAATGGATATGATTTTATATGGAGGAAATGAAAAATTTTCAGTCGTATCGAAAGTGATGGGCATTACCAAAGATTATAAAATTGATTTTGAAGGCATATCCAATTTCATTAAAAATCAGTTTGAACAATCCGAATCGGCAAGTATTAAACGTTGGGCAAAAGAATTTATGGATGAAAACACGTGTTCTGAATGTTCTGGAACGCGTTTACGAAAAGAAGTTTTATATTTTAAAATTAATGAGAAAAGCATAGGCGATTTGGTTCAAATGGACATTGTAGAATTACAACAGTGGTTTTCCGATTTACCAAATCATCTTTCCGACAAACAAATTACTATTTCATTTGAAATTTTAAAAGAAATCAACGCTAGAATTAATTTTTTACTGGATGTAGGCTTAGATTATTTATGTTTGAATAGAAGTTCGAAAACCCTTTCTGGTGGAGAAGCACAACGTATTCGATTGGCCACACAAATTGGTTCGCAATTGGTGGGTGTTTTATATATTTTAGACGAACCAAGTATCGGATTGCATCAACGCGATAATGAACGATTGATAAAATCATTAGAAAGTTTGCGCGATATTGGCAACTCGGTTTTAGTGGTGGAACACGATAAAGATATGATTTTACGTGCCGACCACGTGATTGATATAGGCCCGAAAGCAGGAAAATATGGCGGACAAATTATTAGCCAAGGCACTCCTGCTGAACTATTAAAAGAAAATACAATTACTGCTCAATATTTGAATGGTAAAATGAAAATTGAAGTACCAAAAACGCGCAGAAAAGGAAATGGAAAGTTTTTAAAACTAACTGGTGCGACAGGAAACAACCTAAAAAATGTTTCTATAGAAATTCCGTTAGGGCAATTAATTTGTGTTTCAGGGGTTTCTGGAAGTGGGAAATCCACCTTAATTAACGAAACGCTCTACCCTATTTTAAATACTCATTTTTATAACGCAGTTAAAAAACCTCAACCTTATAAAAAAATTGAAGGTTTAGAATATTTGGATAAAGTGATTGATATCGACCAAAGTCCGATTGGTAGAACACCTCGAAGCAATCCAGCCACATACACCGATGTTTTTTCAGAAATAAGAAGTTTGTTTACAATGACATCCGAAGCACAAATTCGCGGCTATAAACCAGGTCGATTTAGCTTTAACGTAAAAGGAGGAAGATGTGAAACTTGTGAAGGTTCAGGAGTAAGAACAATTGAGATGAGTTTTTTACCCGATGTATATGTAGAATGCGAAACCTGTCAAGGTAAACGTTTTAATAGAGAAACTTTAGAAATACGTTATAAAGGAAAATCCATTTCAGACGTGTTAAATATGACAGTTGATGAAGCCGTTGAATTCTTTGAAATGATTCCAAAAATTTATCGAAAAGTAAAAACCATTCAAGATGTTGGTTTGGGATATATTACTTTAGGACAGCAAAGTACCACTCTTTCTGGTGGTGAAGCACAACGAATTAAATTAGCCGGAGAATTATCTAAAAAAGATACAGGAAACACCTTTTATATTTTAGATGAACCTACTACTGGCTTGCATTTTGAAGACATTCGTATTTTAATGGATGTGATTAACAAATTAGTAGACAAAGGAAATACGGTTTTAATTATTGAACATAATTTAGATGTCATTAAATTGGCCGATTATATAATTGACATTGGTTTAGAAGGCGGAAAAGGCGGCGGAGAAGTATTATGCAAAGGCACACCAGAAGAAATTATTAAAAATAAAAAAAGTTATACGGCACAGTTTTTGAAAAAAGAATTATCTTAGATTAGTTATTTAAAATAAAAAAGAAAAATATGAGCGGAATATATCAAAATGAAGAGGAAAGAATCCAAGACAAATTAAAACAAAAAACTTGGAATGAAGTACGAGCAAACGATTCTTGGGCTATTTTTAAAATTATGTCGGAATTTGTAAATGGATACGAAACTATGGGACGTATTGGCCCTTGTGTATCTATTTTTGGTTCAGCAAGAACAAAACCAGAAGATAAATATTATTTACTTGCTGAAAAAATAGCTTATAAAATTTCGAAAGCGGGCTACGGAGTCATTACTGGCGGTGGACCTGGAATTATGGAAGCCGGAAACAAAGGCGCACATCACGGCGGTGGAACATCCGTAGGATTAAATATTGAATTGCCTTTTGAGCAACATTTTAATCCCTACATTGACCGAGATAAAAACTTAAATTTCGATTACTTTTTTGTTCGAAAAGTAATGTTTGTGAAATATTCTCAAGGTTTTGTAGTAATGCCTGGAGGTTTTGGAACCTTAGACGAAATGTTTGAAGCAATTACATTAATACAAACTAAAAAAATAGCTAAATTTCCAATTATCTTAGTGGGAACTGAGTTTTGGTCGGGTTTAATGGATTGGATTCAATCTGTAATGATAGACAAATTTAAAAATGCTTCACCTGAAGATTTAAAATTATTTAAAATTGTAGATAACGAAGATGAGGTGGTGGAAGCTTTAGATAATTTCTATAAAAAATACGAATTGTCTCCTAACTTTTAGCATCGAGAAAATCAGCTACATGTTTTGAAAGCCTTAGCGATAAATTGTTATATAAAAAGTCCCGTCTTTATAAAAGGCGGGACTTTTTTTAATTTATCTTATAAGAAACACCTAAGTTATAATTAAAAAACTTACCGAAAGCAAAAGCACTCAGAAAATTAAATTTATTTAAACTATAATTTACGGCAATTTCGCCAATATAATTGGTTTTTCTTTTTTCAATGGTATCAAGCAATTGATTTATTATTTGTTGAGCCGGAATTATATCTTCTATAGCGCCTTTTTCACCACTTACTACATAATTAAACATACTGCTATTGACAATAAAACTTCCTAAAATTTCAAATTTATTGATTTCTTTAGATACCGCTAATTGATAATGAAATGTATCAACAATTCCGTTTAAATTATTAATACCTAAATTTCCATACGAAGTATTTACATCTAAAAAATCAAAACTAATGTCTTCATTAGAATAAAAAGACATCGCAGAAATATGAATTTTTTTAGGTTCTAAACTCGGAAAATATTGACTAATATTGTGTTTTAAACCAACACCATACACTTGATAATAACCACGTTTTAAATTGGTTTTAGTTGAAAAACGACCAATAAGTTCTGTTCCACTTGGCAAAGCGAGAGATACATCTAAATACGGATAGTTTATAGTTTCTTGATTCACTCCTTTTGGGGTTTTTAAACGGACTTGTTGCCCATCTAAATCACCTACTAAATAATAGGTGTCATCATTTCCAATTGCCGTTGGTACAACTGCTGTAGTTTCTGTTCCTTCTAATTGTAAAAATTGAAAATCCGAATTCGAAATAGTAAAACTTCTATCCGATTTTGGCACAAAAAACATATTCCCATGAATTCCTACATTTATTTCCCAGTTTTCTTTCTTCTTTGCCGAATTCATCCATGCAGAAGAAGCTTGATAAACTGCTGCATCGGTAGCAGGAATTAAATATTGCTTGGAATACAAAAGGGCATCTTCTAAAAGATACCCTATTTGTTCAAATTGTGCTGTGGTTTGTGCTGATCCAAAATTTGAAAAAACAAAAACAAACAGACTTGTTAAAATACTTAACTTTTTCAATTACGCATCAATTTTAGCGTAAGCAGCATTTTTCTCAATAAATTCTCTACGAGGTGGTACTTCATCACCCATTAACATAGAGAAAACGCGATCTGCTTCTCCTAAATTATCAATTGTTACTTGACGGAAAGTTCTGAAATCTGGATTCATTGTAGTTTCCCACAATTGTTCTGCATTCATCTCTCCAAGACCTTTATAACGTTGAATACTCGTACTTCCTCCCATTTCCATAGAAATTCTATCACGTTGGTCATCGTTCCAAGCGTATTGTTTTTTGTTTCCTTTTTTAACCTGATATAACGGTGGCGCTGCAATATACACGTGCCCACCTTCAATTAATTCTTTCATATATCTAAAGAAAAACGTAAGAATTAACGTAGAAATGTGAGAACCATCGACATCGGCATCACACATAATAATTACTTTATGGTAACGTAATTTAGATAAATTCAATGCTTTACTGTCTTCTTCAGTACCTACTGTAACACCTAAAGCCGTGAAGATGTTTCTAATCTCCTCGTTTTCAAAAACCTTATGTTGCATCGCTTTTTCCACATTCAAAATCTTACCTCTTAATGGTAAAATTGCTTGAAAATATCTATTTCGACCTTGTTTTGCTGTTCCACCTGCAGAATCTCCCTCTACTAAGTAAATTTCACATTTTTCTGGATCTTGTTCCGAACAATCTGATAATTTTCCTGGCAATCCACCGCCACCCATAACGGTTTTACGTTGTACCATTTCACGGGCTTTTTTCGCTGCGTGTCGGGCTTGAGCTGCTAAAATTACTTTCTGTACAATGGTTTTAGCATCATTAGGATTTTCTTCTAAATAGTTTTCTAACATTTCTGCAACAGCTTGCGAAACGGGAGAAACTACTTCTCTATTTCCTAATTTTGTTTTGGTTTGTCCTTCAAATTGTGGTTCTTGAATTTTCACAGAAATAATCGCTGTTAACCCTTCACGGAAATCATCACCAGCAATTTCAAATTTTAATTTTTCTAATAAACCAGAAGCATCAGCATATTTTTTTAACGTACGCGTTAATCCCATACGGAAACCTTGTAAATGCGTTCCACCTTCGTGAGTATTAATGTTATTTACGTATGAAAAAATATTTTCTGTATAAGAAGTATTGTAAATTAAGGCTACTTCGACAGGAATTTCACCTTTTTCATTTTCCATGCTAATTACATGAGAAATAATAGGTTCTCTGTTTCCGTCTAAAAACTTAATAAATTCTTTTAAACCTTCTTTAGAATGAAATGTTTCAACTGGTTGACTTCCATCTTCAGCCAAATGTCTTTTATCGGTTAAGGTAATTGTAATTCCTTTATTTAAGAAAGACAACTCACGTAAACGAGCCGCTAAAGTATCGTATGAATATTCTAAAGTTTGTGTAAAAATGGTAGCATCTGGTTTGAAGGTTACGATAGTTCCTCTTTTGTCAGTTGTACCAATTTGTTTTACTGGATATAAACTTTTTCCTTTTTCGTATTCTTGTTCGTAAATTTTTCCATCTCTGTGAACAGTAGCGCGTAAGTGGTCAGAAAGTGCATTTACACACGATACACCCACTCCGTGAAGTCCTCCAGATACTTTATACGAATCTTTATCGAACTTTCCTCCTGCTCCAATTTTAGTCATAACTACCTCTAAAGCAGAAATTCCTTCTTTTTTGTGAATGTCAACAGGAATACCACGACCATTATCTTCTACAGATATAGAATTATCTTCATTAATTGCTACATAAATAGTGTCACAATGACCCGCTAATGCTTCATCAATTGAGTTATCTACAACTTCATATACTAAATGGTGTAAACCTCTAACTCCAGTATCTCCAATATACATTGATGGACGCATTCTTACGTGCTCCATTCCTTCTAATGCCTGAATACTATCGGCTGAATAACTCCCTTTTTTATTTTCTTCACTCATAATAATTGTGCTAAATAAACATTTTTATAACAAACAAATATAACGAATGGATTAAAAAAAGCCAAGAAATAACAACAGCAAAGCGCCTTAAGTTATCAACATTTGTTAATTTCTAAAATCTTTCCTGAAAAGGGCTAAAAAGTATCAAAAATGCCGTTTTGGTGTTTTTTTATACCCAAAAAAAATAGTTAAAAATAAGAAAATGTCTTAAAACGCAAAATAATGGGGTTTTAAAAATCAAGAAATTTATGTGTTTTGTAAAATTTGAATAAGAAAACCGTAATTTTTTACAAAATTTCTAAAATTTTATACTGAACTTGATTTACCAAAAATTCAGAATTCACAGCTTGATGCATCATCTGCATTCCTAATGGCGATTGCGGAGAAATGGCAAAAACAGCACGATTATCAATTGTGATTTTTGGCAATGCGGTACTGATGAAAACGGTTAAATGATTTGTAACAACAACACTTCCTAAAATGGCTTTATTTGAAATCTGTTCGATATCTAATTTTGATAAAATGGCTTGTTGTTCTAATGCTTCTTTTAACTTATTTGCAATTTTTTCTTGTTCGATATGTAATTTTGACAATGTAGTTTCGTGTTTATCACCTGCCGAAGATTTAGCATCATTTTGCGCATCTTCAGTTAAAGATTGAATTAAATCTTGATAAATATCTATTTTATCTTGAAGTAGTATTTGATAATGAGAAAGTATTTTTTGCTTGAAGTTTGGCATTTTCGAATATTCTGAATTAAAAGTAGATTTGATTTTATTTATTTTTTTTCGACTTCTTTCTCAAGAATTTCCGGTTCAAAATCTAAAGGTAAGGTATTTCCAGCTTTTTGTTGTCCGATATCGCCCCCAAAAACAATTTGATCTTTATGTGAGTTATTTCCAGAGCTATCTACAAAAAAAGTTTCGGTTTTAAATATTACGCGTGATTGTCTTTTTTTGCGATACAAAAGATTAAAATCGGCATAAAAATTAGTTTTTTTAATACCACCAATTGAAAAAGAAACTTTATTTGTTGAAGTAACCGTAACTTCATATAAATCGTCTTTTTTCAACACTTTAAAATAATCATTAGCAAGCACAGGAAACCTACCTTCATACAAAATGAATTTTTTTTCAGACCAAGAATTATCAATTATACCCTTAAAAAAGTCAACTGCTGAACCAAAATAAACATCGTTTCTGTTTTTAATTATTTTTTCGTCAATCTTAGTTTCTGTATATTTTACAGTCCCTAAAAATAAACTTTGAATAACATTTGCCGATTTAATGGTTTTAAAATTAAATTTCACATAAAAATCTTGTAAATCAAAATCAATAACATAACCTAACAATGGATTTTCTACTTTTATAGGTTCTGGGCAAGAAGCCGTGAAAGTAAAAGTTTCTAAATCGTAATTTAAATCAATGGCATCTTCATTTAGTATTTTACAGGCCTTTCCATATTTTGTTACACCTAAAAATTGTTCTCTGAAAAGTTGTAATTTTTGCTTTCTTGTAAAGCCATCTTTAACAACCAAAACCGTTTCAATTTCATTTTGTTTTGGAACTAAAACGAAGGTAAAAAATGGTTTTTCATATGGATTTGAAACATAAATATCTTCATAACCCATAAATTTGACAATTAATAAGGTATTGAATTTACTTTTTGAAGTAATTTCAAACAAACCATCAGCATCCGAAACTGTTCCGATGGTTGTTCCGTCTAAATATACAGAGGCACCAGCAATTGGTTGCTTATTGGAATCGGTAATTTTTCCTTTAATGTTTTGCGAAAAAACAAATAACGGAAACAGTATTATGATTAAAATTTTACTCACTTAAATAATTATTTTTTCAATGATTTCTATTTCTTAAGAATATTTAGATGCTTTAAGGAAGACAAAAATTACGAAAAATTTGTGTAAATCCGTTCAATCTGAATAATCTGTGTACCTATTTATTAGAAATCGAATTTATAAGTAGCTCCCCCTAAAATTTGAATGCTTTGCACCGGGAATCCAGCCCAACGTTTGTATTGTTGATTGGCTAAATTATTTCCTTTTAAAAAGAAATTTAATCTTTTACTGAACTTATAACCCACGTGCGCATTCAAATCAAAATAACTATCTAAAGTTACTGTTTTTATACCTGAATTAAAAGAAGAAAACATAGATTCATTTTGGATACTATCAATATCTTGTCGTTCTCCAACAAAAAACAATTTAGCACCAGCGCTCCATTTTTCATTAATTTCAACATCCACAAAACTTGCGACTTGAAGTTTTGGTAAATTCCAAGCTTCATTTTGCGTATTTGTAGTGAAAGTATTAAATGTTCCATTAATTCCAAAAGCAATGTTTTTCGTAAAATCTGCTTTCAATTCACCAAAAACAGACCAAGTTTTTAAATCGTCGTAAACTACATTAAAAGAATTTCCAAAAGCATATCCATTTGGATTAGTTGACAAAACATCATAATAATTTGCTGCAAAAAGTGCTCTATCATCTTGGTTTAAATATGAGGTTTTAACATTAAAAGCAACTGCATTGGCTAATTTTCCTTTCAAACCAAAATATAAATCGTATTTTGTATTGGTTGGAGCAATAAATAACGTTGGAGAAACAAACGGATTATTATCTACGAAATCCGCATACGAATTTTGTTGTAAATTTCCTTCTGCTCCTGCATAAGCCAATAAAATATCTCCTACTAATTTGTAGGATGCTTTTACTTTTGGATAAAAGAATATTTTCTTGTTATTTTCTTGATCTATTGCAGACTTGGCATAAAAAACTTTTGCACCAATTTCAACTGACAAGTCATCTTGTTGGTATAAGATACTCGGGCTAAAACCTAAATTTAAGGATGAATAATTATACGCTGAATTCATTTGCATTAACCTTCTATCAAAACTTCCGCCTACATAATCCAAAACAAAATCAGTTTTCACTTTCTGATTTACTACGTTAAAATCAAAATTTGGTTTGATAAAAAATCTATTTTCTGCTGAACCAAAAGCATCTGAAAAATGTTTGAACTGCAATGAAGCTTGTTTAAAAAAACTGTCTTTCAAGCTCATTTTTCCACCAATAGCAATTGTATTGTATTGTTGTTTTTCATCAATGTTATTGACTACAGAAGTATCAAAAAACGAATAATTTGGTAAACCATACCAATTGATTCCTTGGTTTTTAATTCCTAAGTCGGCATTCCAGCTAAATTTTTTATTTCTGCTTCCGTAAGTCGCGTCTAAAGCATTTGTATAAAAACTATCATCTAAAAGTAAACCTCCTATTCCACCTTGAGAGGATAGATGCTGTAACATTCCTCCGACATAATCGGTTTTACTTATTTGATGTGTTAAAAAAAGTTCGGCATTTGCCGTTCCATACGTTCCAGCACCTAAGGAAACATAATTTGAAAATCCTTTTTCTAAAATTTCTTTATCTACGTCGGCGGCTTTTCCTTTAGATGGTAAAAATGTAGAAGCTACTGGGAATGAAAATATCTGAAATTTGATTGGAATTTTTGGTTCTATCACTTCTTCTTCCACGGCAGGGGTTTGTTTCACTTTAAACGCATCAGAAATGGTTGGCGTGTAGGGTTTAACAATATTTACTACTTCACTTCCAATGTTTTCATCTTTCTTTTGAGAAAAACCAACTTGAAAGGCTGAAAGGACGATGATACTTAAAATTAACTTCTTCATATATTTTTTTATTTTAACCGCAAAGACACTAAGGTTTTCGCAAGGTTCGCAATTTCTTTTACTTTTTACTTTTGCCTTTTTACTTGACACTTACTCCGTAACTGACGAATTCGTCTTCGCTTCTTCGGCTTTTATGGTTTCTAATTCGGTTTGACATTCTGTGACTACATCAGTAAATTCTGCAAAATTATCGATGATACTTTGTAAAATTTCAGTAGCTTGAAAACTATCTTTAAGTCCGTAATAGTTTTTTGCCATTACCAGTAAACTTTTCGCACCAAAATATTTATAACCCGAATACGTACTTGAATATTTTTCAACGGCTTTATTTGAAGCATCAAATTTTCCTTCTTTGTTTTTAAAATAAGCGTCGTAATACAATGCTTCTGCAGCCAATTCGCCTTTTGCAATTTTCTGTAATTTAGCGTAGGCTTCTTTGGCATTGGCTTCATTATTGGTTTTTATAGCCGAACGTGCAATAATAATTTGAGCGTCGCTTTTAATGTTATCATCCATTTTCGGATTTTTCAATACTTTATCAGAATAGATTTCAGAATTGTCATAATCTTGTTTCTCGTAATAACATTTCATTAAATTTGATTGTGCAAACGTGGTGTTTTGCGGATACTCAGCATCTGTTTCTAATCGTTTTAATACTGGAATCGCGCTATCACAATTTTTCTCTTTCAAATAAATCTCAGACAATCGAACCAAAGCTTGCTCTGTAAATTCATTTCGAGCTTGAGCAATTACAAATTCATAATGTGGGATTGCATTTTTTTCTAAAGTATCGGCAAAATACAATTGAGCTAAGTAAAAATGTACTTTTAACGCGTGTAATCCATTCGGGAACTGCACCAAATAACTCGTAAATCTGGAAATAGCTTGTTTGGCATTATTTGTTAAATACTGTTTTTCAGCTGATTCATACATATCATTATCTAATTCCGCATCATTCACTTCAATAAAAGAAAGCGTTTTTACCCAAGCCGCATATTCAGTAATATTTCCGTTTGCTTTGTATATACTTTTTGCAGTAGATACGGCTTCAAATGATTCTGGCGAATTTGGAAATTCAGCTACCACCTTTTTAAATTTTGTAAGCGCTGCATCATCTTTATCTGTATTATAGAAAATTAAGCCTTGCTTTAAAATCGATTTTGCAATATAAGCACTGTTTTTATGTTGATTAATTAAATTATCAAACGTGGCAATTGCTTTATCATTTTGTTCTTCAACAGTATATGTATTGGCTAATTCATATAAAGCATCATCCATATATTGTGACGTTTTGTAGGTAGAAACAAATTTGTTTAAATCTTCAATTTTCTTTTCGTTTTTATTTACAAATCCGTAACTCATGCCTTTTTGAAAAGCGGCATAATCAGCATCTACGCATTTTAACTCAATTGCTTTATTATAAGCATCCATCGCTGGCCAATACTTTGATGAAATGTAATTACAATCAGCCATACGTAAATAGGCATCCGTAAGGCGAACTTTATCGTCTTTACCTTTTACTATAAATGCATTAAACTGTGGAATCGCATTTTCGTATTCTTTAATTTTAAAATATGCGTATGCCAAATTATAATTAGCCGTTTTGATTTCAGGAGTTTCAGCAGCTGCGTAAGCATTTAAAAATTGTTTATACGTTAAAACGGCTTCAGAAAACTGTTCTAAACTGTACTCGCATTCCCCTTTCCAGAATAATGCTCGAGCTGAAATCTTAGGGTCTTTGTTTTCCGTTAACGATTTTTTGAAAAGCCCATACGCTTCTTGATATTTACCATCTGTATATACTTCTAGACCTCTGTAAAAGGTAACTTTTTGATATGCCAATTTATTTTCAGGTGTTTTATTTTTCTCTAATAAAATTAAAGCTTCTGTATAATTTTTAGAAGTTATGTAGGAATTAATAAGTAAACTTTTTAATTCTTGATTATTAAGATTGTCTGGATATTTATCAATGAAAGATTTTAATATTTCAGGTGTTGAAACATACGGATTTCCTATTTCGTAACTTAATTTTGCATAATTTAAAGCGGCATCTTCTTGAATTTTAGCATCAAAAGTCATTTCTGAAGCCGTTTTAAATGCATTTAACGCTTGTTGTTTTTTATCCGTATTTAAATAACTTTCCGCCAAATGATAGTACGCATTTTGTGCTAAAAAGTCATTTCCATCAATAATTTTATTGAATTGCAAAATGGCACTTTCATAATTTTTTTGTTGGTAAAAAGCATACCCTAATTGGTAATAATCGGTATTATTCCATTTTCCTTTTTTGCCTTTATAAGCTTGTAAATAAGGTAATGCATTATCGTATTGTTTTAAATTAAAATAACTTTCACCAATAATTTTAGACAATTCACTTTTTTCAATTGCTGTAGATTTTTTCAATTGCGGTTCGCCTAAATCA
>NZ_JBEIET010000020.1:0-26558 GCF_040382755.1 Flavobacterium sp. | reverse complement strand
TGGTAAATATTCTACCGTATGTGTTAAATCGGTTTTCGTTGAAAAAGAAAAATCGGCACCTAAAAAACCTTCTTTTACAAATGTTCCGGCAATATCATCCCAATCGTAATCCATAAATTCCATAGATAACCCTAAATTTTTAGGTTTGCATAAAATAATGCGTTTATTAGTTACCACAATACTATCAGGTAAAACGGTAATTGCGGGTTTTTTCTGAACCGCTATATAACCTACTTCTTCATTAGACATTAATAAATTTTCCAATTTAGAGGTAATTTTTTCAATCGCTTTAGGATCTTGGTCTTCGTTTAATATTTTTTTTAAATTGTCAATCATTTTCTGTTTAGTTTTTTAGTTGATGGATTGTTGATATCAAAAGTAATGCCTAATTTTCAGATTCTTGAATTTCAGATTGGATTTTTTTAGTTAAACTATTAAAAACCAAATCATACGAGTCATTAATTAACTGGCACATCATTTTATCATTCACATCAGAATGAAATTCAATCGTATTCCAATGTTTTTTACTCATATGATAGCCTGGTTGAATGGCTTCATATTCCGCTCGAAGTACTTCTGCTTTATCTGGTTCGCATTTTAAATTTAAACTTGGCTCATTACTTTCCCATTGTTTTAAGGAAGTTAAACAAAACATTTTTCCACCTACCTTAAAAACCAAAGTATCTTCATCGAACGGAAAATGTTCGGTTACTCCTTTTTTCGATAGGCAAAATTCGTATAGTTGTTGAATGTTCATGTTTTCAAAAATAAATAAAATTTATGAGTTGTTGAACCTTTATTAATTTTAAAAAGGTTAATTTTAATTATTATTCACTTTTTTTCACAAAAAAAATGCAAAACTATATCACTAAAAATCAGCTTTTTACTGTTTTTTCTTCAGTGAATTCTAAAGAAATTCCATTTATTAATCAAGATGAATATTTGGTTAACGGAGCATTCAAATCTTGGGATGGACCATTCAATGAAATACATGCTGCGATTTGCAAACCAACTTCTGATGAAAATTTAGAACGTATTTTAATTGGAAAGATTCCGAAAACGGGCTTACCAGAAGCATTTGAATGTTTAGAAAGTGCCGAAAAAGCATATGATAATGGTTTTGGAGAATGGCCTATGTTTTCTGTTGAAAAAAGGATTTCTCATGTGGAACATTTTGTAGGCGAAATGCTTAAATTGAGAACAGAAGTTGTAAATTTATTGATGTGGGAAATTGGGAAATCTGAAAAAGATTCTGAAAAGGAATTTGACAGAACCATAAAATACATTTACGACACCATTGAATCATTAAAAAAATTAGAACGAAAATCGGCTGCTTTTACTATTGAAGAAGGCGTTATTGGTCAAATTCGTCGTTCGCCTTTAGGAATAACTTTGTGTATTGGGCCTTATAATTACCCTTTGAATGAAACATATACTTTGTTAATTCCAGCCTTAATTATGGGTAATGTAATTTTGTTTAAACCGCCAAAACACGGATGTTTGTTGCATTACTGTTTATCAAAAGCCATAGAAAAAAGTTTTCCGAAAGGAGTTGTAAATTATCTTTACGGAAAAGGAAGTGAAATTGTTGAACCGTTAATGAATACAGGCAAAATTAATGTTTTAACCTTAATAGGTTCAAGTAAAGTTGCCTCTGACATTAAAAAAGCACATCCAAAAGTAAACCGATTACGAGCAATTTTAGGATTGGATGCTAAAAATCCAGCGATAGTTTTAGAAAATGCCAATATAGAAAATGCTATAGAAGAATGTCTTTTAGGAAGTTTGTCTTTTAATGGACAACGCTGTACAGCCTTAAAAATATTATTTGTTCACGAAAATATCAAAGATGAATTTATAAAAAAATTCTGCGAAAAAGTAGATGCTTTAAAATTTGGAATGCCTTGGGACGAAAAAGTGCAAATTACGCCTTTGCCAGAGGAAGAAAAATTCAAGTATTTAAATGATTGCATAGCCGATGCCGAAAGTAAAGGTGCGAAAATTATGAATGAAAATGGCGCTATCCAAAATGGTACTTTGTTTTTCCCAGCGGTACTATATCCTGTTATTGATGGGATGAAATTGTATCGCGAAGAACAATTTGGACCAATTGTACCTATTGTTTCATTTAAAGAATTACAAGAACCGATTGATTATATGATTACATCAAATTTTGGACAACAAGTGAGTATTTTTGGAACGGACACTCACGAAATTTCACATTTAATTGATGGGTTGGTCAATCAAGTTTCACGTGTAAACCTTAATGTTCAGTGTCAACGTGGTCCTGATACGTTCCCATTTACAGGTCGAAAAGATTCTGCTGAAGGAACGCTTTCGGTTTATGATGCACTCCGTTCTTTTTCGATACGAACAGTTGTAGCCACTAAAGAAAACAAGGACAACAAAGCTATTATTAATAAAATTGTAACTGAAGGAGAGTCAAACTTTTTATCTACGAAGTTTATTTTTTAAATTTTAGATGTATTTCAAAAGTAATTGAAAATTAATGAATGGCATATAAAACTGGTTTGCTCGGACTTGCATCATTTTCAAAAGAGGCAATTTGCAAATTCAATAAATAAGTGCCGTCAGAAACGGAATCGTCTACATAAATTAGTTCTGTAATTGTGCAATCTAAACGGGCATCATCGTTTAAAATTGTCGTGTTTTTTACATTCCAAAACGCTTTGTGTGCCAATAATTTGCCTTCGTCTTCTTCTCTATCTACACTTGGTAAATCAATTAGCAGATGTTTAATTCCGATTTCTCGAATGTAAGTTGCGGCTTCTTCTAACAAATACGGCGGATTGGTATGCGAATAGTTTTTAGATTTTTTATCGGAATTATTTGAAAGGGTGCGAATGATTATTGCCTCAGGCGTTTTTCCATTTAAAGAATTTTCAATTTGACTTTTCGTGATTACAAAATCGTCATTTCTTACTTCTGGCGAAATAGAAACCAATTCCGCCATAAAAAAAAACTGTTTCAAACACTGATTAATCGAATAAAAATCGTGGGTTATATGTCCTAAACACTCGGTATGCGTCCCGTGACCGTGTGGATTGAAAAATATATTATTGAAATTGGTTGAACTTCCTTCCGATACTTTTCCGGTCCAATTTTCAAAAGTCACGGGTTCAATTACCGGTTTTTCAATATACCAAGCAATCGGATTGGCATCCGTATTAGATAAAGGTAAAGAAATATCAATGGGTTTTGATAAGTCGATGTTGAAGTTGTTTATAATTGCTTTCATTGTTTTTTTAACCGCAAAGCTCGCAAAGTATTACGCAAGGTTCGCAAAGATTTTTAAAGGTTATTTGCTATTCTTTTTATTCCATCTTTTACTAATTTCACATTGAAGTTAATTAGCATACCTAATTTGCAATTTGTTAATTTTAAATAGGTTAATAATTGAGCAAAATGAACTTCATTTAAACTTTCAACTGATTTAATTTCAATAATTAATTTGTCTTCTAAAATAATATCTAATCTATAACCAATATCTAATTTTATTTCTTCATAAATAAGTGGTAACGCTTTTTGCTTCTCAACTTTTATTCCCGTTTTATTTAATTCATAAAACAAACATTCTTCATAGGCGCTTTCTAAAAGGCCTGGACCTAAATTCTGATGTACTTTTAATGCTGCATCAAAAACAATTCTTGATAATTCATTTTCTGTCATATTTATCATTTTGGCTTATATAAAATTGCGAGCTTTGCGCAACACATTGCGAACCTTGCGGTTAAACTATTCCAAATTTAATAAAAACAAATCACTTGCGATGCCATCACTTAAAAATTTTCCTTTTTTAGTGGTCTTTAAAATATTATTTTCAACTGTTAACAAATTATCTGAAATATATTTTTCTGCTTGTTGGTGCAAATACTCCAAATAGCGGCTTCCAAATTCGGTTTCAATTTTATCTAAAGAAACGCCCCAAATGGTTCGTAAACCCGTCATAATATACTCATTATACTGATCTGTTTTTGATAAAATTTCTGTTTCTGATGGAACTTTATTTTCTGCAATTGCTTTCAAATACAATGAATTATTTGACACATTCCAACTTCTACTTTTCCCATTAAAACTATGTGCAGACGGACCGATTCCAATGTATTTTTTACCTAACCAATAAGCGATGTTATTTTTTGAAAAATAATCTGGTTTACCAAAATTTGACAATTCATAATGTACAAAACCATTTTCTTGCAATTTGTCAATTAAAATATGAAAATGTTGTTGTGCTAAATCGTCATCTAAAGTAGAAATAGTTTCCGATTTTATCATTTTATACAATGCCGTTTTTGGTTCCACCGTTAAGGCATAACTGGAAATATGTGGGATATTGAAACTTAGTGCCGTTTTAATGTTTTGAAGCCATTTCTCATTACTCATATTTGGCATTCCGTAAATTAAATCGATGGAAATATTATCAAAATATTGTGTAGCAACTGCTAAACATCTTTTAGCTTCTTCCGAGTTGTGTGCACGATTCATAAGTTGTAAATCATCTTCAAAAAAAGATTGAATACCAATGGATAAACGATTTATTGGCGAATTGGCATATTTAAGAATCGTTTCTTCATCTAAATCGTCTGGATTTGCTTCTAAAGTAATTTCTGGATTCTCAATTACATTATAATTTTTGTAAACGGAATGAATCAAAAATCGTATATCGTCAATTGACAAAACGCTTGGTGTTCCTCCACCAAAATAAATGGTTTCTACTTCTTCATTTTGAAATTCATCTTTACGAAGTTCCATTTCTTTCGCCAAAGCCAACACCATTTCCTCTTTCTTCTTCATTGAGGTGGAAAAATGAAAATCGCAATAATGACACGCTTGCTTGCAAAAAGGTATGTGAATGTAGATGCCGCTCATTTAAAAGTGTTCAGTGTTCAGTTTTTAGTGTTCAGTTTTTAGTGTTCAGTTTAAATTAGATATAATGCTATTTCTTCACTCCAAATTTTTCTGGATTTAAAATCATAAAATTAATAAGTTTACCAATTTCATTACTTTTTAAAAGTAAACTATTATATTCTAATTCAGAAATATATTCACATTTAAAAGAAAACTCTAACCAACCTTGAGTTTCAGAATTTTCAGCATCAGAATCGGTTAATTTACTGTGAAAATGTTTTGGATATTCCCTTTTTCTATAAGCTTCAGCAATTGTTATTGGCACGCTTCTAGAACTTCTTCTAATTTGATCCGTTAAGGAATACATTTCTTCTTTTGGAAACTTTTTTGTTGTTTCGAATATTTCCATTGCTAATGAAAATGCTTTTTGATAGGCGAATAAATCTTGGAACTTCATATAAACTTATTTTATTTTCTAATGCAAAACGGGCAAAGTCTGAACACTAAAAACTGAACACTGAGCACTATTTTCTAATTTTATCTTCATTATTCTTCACAAAAGCATCCCAACCCGAATAACTTGTGGTTCCCACCACTTTTCCTGTATTGAAAAAATGACAAACCGCAGCAGCTAAACCGTCTGTAGAATCGAGGTTTTTTGGTAAGGTTTTTAGCCCTAATAGTTGTTGCAACATTTTAGCTACTTGTTCTTTACTGGCGTTTCCATTTCCAGTAATGGCCATTTTTATTTTCTTGGGTTCGTATTCCGTAATTGGTATTTCTCTTGATAAACCTGCGGCCATTGCTACGCCTTGTGCTCTTCCTAATTTTAGCATCGATTGCACATTCTTTCCAAAAAAGGGTGCTTCAATGGCAATTTCATCAGGATGATAGGTGTCAATTAATTCGATAGTTCGCTCAAAAATTCGTTTCAACTTCATATAATGATCGTCCATTTTATTGAGTTGTAATTCGTTTAACTGAATAAACTCCATTTTTTTATTTACCACACGGATGAGTCCGAAACCCATAATTGTAGTTCCTGGATCGATACCGAGAATGATGCGTTCGTTTGACATATTTTTTACACAGATATTCACAAAGTCAGTCGCAAAGTAACGCTAAATTATTTTGTGTCTCTCTGAGATACTTTGTGTAACTCTGCGAAATAACTCTTAATTTTCTTTTCTTTGCAAAATGATTTCAAACAAAACTAAACAATATCTCACACTTATAATAAAACTTACGATTGTTTTTGGTGCTTTTTATTTTATATATGACAAATTAGCTCACGATGACAAACTGAGTTGGACTCAATTTTCAGGGATACTACAACATAAATTTACTCTTTCTTGGTTAATTTTTATGTTAGTTTTTAGTGTTCTAAATCGGTTTTTAGAAATTTTGAAATGGAAAAATTTAGTTGAAGTAGTTGAAAGAATTTCGCTTTACACGGCTACAAAACAAGTTTTAGCTGGTGTAACTGCAGGACTATTTACTCCAAACGGAATTGGTGAATATGCTGGAAAAGCGCTTTATTTTCCAAAAAACGAAACCAAACGAATTTTATTTTTAAACGTAATTTGTAATGGAATTCAATTAATTATTGCTGTTTTATTCGGATTAATTGGGCTTTTATATTTGGGTTATACGCTTTACTTTATTGTACTTATAACCAGTATTTTTTTCATTGGTGTTTTTATGTTTTTGACAAAAAACGCAAATATAAAAGGCTATTCAATAAAATTATTTTTAGAAAAAATTGGTGAAATACCTAAAAGAACACATCGAAAAAACATAGTGTTAGCTGTTGCAAGATATATAACCTTTTCGCATCAATATTATTTTTTGTTTGTGTTGTTTGGTGTGAAAATTGACTATTTTACGTTAATGGCTACAATAACTGCGGTATATTTTATTGCCAGTTCGTTGCCGTCTTTTCAATTTTTAGATTTTGTTGTAAAAGGAAGTGTGGCGATTTGGTTTTTCAATAAATTACACATTGATGACTACGTAGTTTTGTTTATCAGTACTTTTATGTGGCTGGCAAATGTAGTTTTACCTGTATTAATTGGGAGTTATTTTGTGTTGATTTTTAAACCGAAAAAAGTTGAAATAAAAAATTAGTCTTCTTTATTTAAAATAACGGGAAGTTGAAATTCAGATTTTACAGGAACACCTCTTTTTATAGCTGGATTAATTTTCGGAAAATCAGTTAATCGCAATTGAAAAATACTATCTAATTGCACTTTATTATAAGCAATTGAATCCGAAATAATGGCTTCAAAATTGACATCCGAATTTGAAGAAATAATTACTTTTACTTGAATGGTATCTAATTGCGGAAACAATTTAGCAATACTATCATCTTTCAATTTAGAATGTAATTGATATGACAACGTTTCATAAAAACAACTTTGTTTACTGTACGTATCAGATAAAGAATCGCAAGCTGTAAATGAAGGAAATTCATCTACTTGTTTCCAATTTATTTTTTTGAGTTCTTGTTCTAATAATACGTTTTCATCTGGCACTTTCTTATCGAAAAACTGACACGATTGTAATAAAAATATTAGAAAAAAAGCAATTACTTTATTCATTTTGATTTTCAACTATTTAGATTTTCAAAAATACAATATTATAGAATATCTTTTATTGATTTTTATATTTTTATTCGAAGTATTGCAAATCCTTACTTTTAGACATAAAAAAATCCCGAATAAATCGGGATTTTTTCTTATTTTATAAAGATTATCTTTTTACAATCTTATGAATACTTTTTTGATTATCTGCTGAAATAACTTCTAATACATATAATCCTGGAGTATAATTTGTTAAATCAATTTCTGTAGTAGAAACCGTTACTTTTTTATTGGTAAGTTTTTTACCTAATAAATCGTAAACATTTACTTCAGAAATAGTTTGATTATTTTTAGATTGAATATTCAATATTGAATTCGTTGGGTTTGGATATACCATAAACTCATTAGTATTAAATGATTCTGATTCTAAAAGAGCCACAAATTCAGTTGTAAACGTATTTGTTACAATTGCTGGGTTATAGTCAAAATAAATGGATGCCGCGTTTGGAATAATATCGCCAACAGCATACCCCGCTTTTGGTTTAATTTTGAAAGTTACATATCCTTTTCCAATGGTAGAATTGGCAACTGAAACTGGCAATTGAATATTATTAAATTTCCAATTCAATTCTGTACCTACTCGGTCTAATTCATATGCATGACTAGAACTAATCATGGATAATGTACTTTCATCTAATTTACTATTTAATACATCATTGATTCTTACATTAATAGCACTAGCATTACCTGTATTTTCAAAACGGATTGTGTAGTATAAATAATCGTTAGAAGTGAAACTAGAGTGTAATATTTGAGGGCCACGTGCTTCCATTTTATCATTTGGATCGTAAGCATTTACAACCAATTGAGTTAATGTGTTACTGTTGTTTTCAAGTACTACATCACCAGTTACAGGGACGATTGAAGCTTGACTTACCAAATAATCATTCGCATTTACAGTTGGTATAGTTGGCACTAACATAATAACGTTAATTGTTCTAACTTCAAAAGGTAATAAGTTAGTGAAGTTATAAGTAAATCCAGTTGCTGCACTTGTAGTTGCTGGCGTAGTTGAAACAATTGAAACAGCACTAGGTTTAGTAAATGATAGCGTTCCAGAAGGAATAGTTTGATTTCCTAAATTCGCGTAGACAATTCTATTAATATAATTAAATCCTGGTCTTGGCGCATTAAATGGCACAACCGCAATTCCTAAATCGTTATAATTTTGAAGCGAAGTCACTGGAAAATTATACGTTGTCATTCCAGCTCCAGTTGGAGTTAAATTTAAAAACTGAGATGGATTAACATTATACATTGTTGCATATGCAGGATTTACTACAAAAGAAACATCATATGAATTAGTAGTAACCATATCATAAATACTAAATGATCCTGTTGGTGCAATTACATTATGAACCACGCCATTATCATTTTTCTCATATGTAAACTTTCCTAATGGGAAATTCACTTCGCCAGTATCTTTTGTACCGTTATTGTTTGAATCTAAAAAGGCATTAAATGTAAAACCAGTACAGTTAATTACACCAGTAGAAGTTGACAAATTATTAATAGTTACAAATCCATTTTGATTTGAGAAATTAGTAACCATCATTAAATAATATTGTCCCGCCTGTGCATTTTGAATAATAGGATACTCTGTAGGAGAAGCGGAATAACTACAACTTACAATGTTATTTGGACCTACTAAGTTACAACTTGAAGTACCGCTAGTAAAAGGACCATAAATGATATAATCAACGTCTTGATTGTTATAACTAGGCGCGTTATTTCCTTGAGTAATTACTAAATTTATATTTCCAGAAGCGCTAATAGGTAAATAGAACCAATTTGGATTAGGTGTAGTTCCTAAACATCCAGAAGCACCAGTACTTGCAACGCTTATTGTGTTTGTAAATGGTACACCTAATGAATTACACAATAAATTAGCATTTGCACAAGAAGAAGCTAAATTACAATTAGATTGTGCAAAAACAGTTCTTGGATAGATTTTGTCACATGCATCACTAATAATTTCTCTTATAAAAATGGTACTACTTGAAGCTGAAACTGGAACTACAAAATTAGTAGCCGGTGTTAATGGGTTGACTTGATTTTGTGCTGCAACTAAAGTTGGATAATAAACTAGTGTATTATTTGTATTAATAACTGCTTGAGATGTAGTTAAATCAAATACCACTTGTTGGTCGTTATTGTCATCACATTGCACCATAGGGTTTAACGCTGGCATAACTTGATAGTCAACTGCATTTATTGTAAATCCACTAACTTGCATCATATTACCTGAAGAAATTTCTGTAACTCTTGAAAATACAGTGTAACTTCCTAAATTCACACAATGTGGGCTTACTAGAGGATTAGCACCAGAAACAGCATCTGCTTGAGAAGAATGATATGTTACTGTATATAAATTTGCAGGTTGATTGGCTAAAATATTTTGAGTATTACTTGCTAAATTGAAACATCCAAATCCGTTTGTTACACAAGATGTCATACTTTGAGGTTGACCAAACTGAGGCGGACAAGGCAAAGTGGTAAACGTAATTGTAACACTTGGTCCACTAATAACATTAGGTGAGCAGACCGAAACAATTTGAGCTGTGCAAGTTGTTCCGCAAGGTAAACCTGTTAAAACAAATGGACTCGTTTGTGCAGCAAAATTTCCAGCAACAGTTCCATTCATATTTAATTGAATGTTGTAATCTGAAGTAGTTGTTGTAGTATTCGGCACCCAAGAAAGTGTAGCAGAATTGTTTGTAATATTTGACACAAAAACATTCGTAGGCGGCAAACATTGAGCGCTAACAAAGTTAATGGCTACACTCAAAAGAACTAATAATACAAGTAATTTTTTCTTCATTTTATATATTTTAATTATTTTTTCATTTATTTAAGTGGCTAAATATAAGTAAATTATATATAAAAAAGTAATTATGTAGAAAAAAATAGACAAAATGAAAAAAACTATAATGAAATAGATCTTTTAAATATTAGTTTAAAAGAAATAATGAAACGTGTATAAATCAAAAAAGCCATCCACAAAAGTGGAAAGCTTTTCATCGGTCTAACTACTAAACCTTTGTCCGCCAAGGCGGACTAAACAACACAACTACGTTTCTCTTGAAGACTCAAGATTATTGGGCAAAAAAGCATTCTAATTTCTTAGAATGCTTCCCAAATGTTGCGGTCTGGACGGGACTCGAACCCGCGACCCCCTGCGTGACAGGCAGGTATTCTAACCAACTGAACTACCAAACCGTTGCTGTAATGCGAGTGCAAATATACTACAGTTTTTGTAACTTGCAAATATTTTAATAAAAAAAATCCGAAATAACATCCATTACTTATCCAAACTTCTGTTTTTCAACTAAATATGTTGTTAGTATTTTTTCGAAATTTTCATCCACTGAAACTGGAACATATTTAATTTTATAGGAAGCGCAAGTATTTGCTATGTTTTCAAAATAAGTATTTACTACTTTTTCGTAACTTTCTTTCATGTTTTCGGCAAATACGTTTACTTCTTCACCTGTTTCCATATCAATAAACTTCCTTGGAGTGTTGTCAAAATTAAAATTCAACTCTGTTTTTTTATCAAAAATATGAAACAAAACTACTTTATGTTTGTTGTGCTTCAAATGTTGTAAGGCATTAAATAATTTTTCATTATCGCCTTCAATAAGCATATCTGTAAATAAAATAATCATCGAACGACGATGGACTTTTTCTGCAATTTGATGAAGAAATGTGATGGTATCGGTTTTTTTGGATTCTTTTGGGAAGTTTAGTAGATTTTCAAACTGATTTAAAATCATTCTATGATGGCGTTCGCTACCTTTTTCTGAAGCATAATATTCATACGTATCAGAATATATAGAGACCCCGACTGCATCGCGTTGTTTTTTTAATAAATTCATCAATACAGCCGCGGCTAAAACAGAAAATCCAATTTTACTTTCAGAAAAATTTTGATTGTTTTTTAATTTTGGATAATGCATAGATGATGAATTATCGATAATTAAATGACATCGTAAATTGGTTTCTTCTTCAAATTTTTTAGTATATAGCCTATCCGTTTTGGCAAATAATTTCCAATCTATATGTTTGGTACTTTCACCTTGATTATAAATTTTATGTTCGGCAAATTCGGCAGAAAACCCGTGAAATGGACTTTTATGCATACCCGAAATAAAACCTTCAACTATTTGATTAGCCAAAAGTTCTAAATTTTTAAATTGGGATATTTTTTCGAGTTGCGATTCTAAATTCATATCGTAAATATAGGAAAAGATTTTAAATTCTGTATGAAAGTTATTTGTAAAAAAAAGGCTCAACTTCCGTTGAACCTTTTGTATTATGTGTTTTTCAATTGATTATAGTAATGCGTCGATTGCATCAGTATAGGTTTTTTTAGGAGCTACTCCTACTTGTCTTCCAACTACTTCTCCGTTTTGAAACACTAATACAGTTGGAATGTTTCGTACACCATATTTTGCAGCAAATTCTTGATTTGCATCAACATCTACTTTACCAACAACGGCTTTTCCTTCGTATTCTGTAGCTACCTCATCAATAACTGGTCCAACCATTCTACAAGGTCCACACCAAGCTGCCCAAAAATCTACTACTACTGGTTTGTCTGATTTTAATACTACTTCTTCAAAAGTAGCATCTGTAATTGCTAATGCCATATTTTTATATTTATTTTTTTTATACTGTAATTATTATACTGCGAAAGTAGAAAATATATTTAAGCTTTGAAAAAAATTATGATTTCTTTTACCTATTTAAAGATTAGTAAAATCAATTTATAGGTTTTTTACGAATTGAATTCATTAATTCAATTTAAAATTAATTTGCATTTTTTCTAAAGCATCTAATAATTCTTTTGAAATACTAATTTTTAATTTTCTACTTGGCATTTCAAGTTTATTCTTAACAATCGTTTCTTCAATTTCTTCCATCTGATTTTCTACTATAGTTTCCGTCAAATTTTCTACCTCATCGTCTGATTCTATAATAATTTCGTCTGAAATTTCATCATTTATCTCCATTTCTCGTTTCACAAACCGTTTCACTTTCTCTAATTCTAACACTTCGAAAGTAACGTTATAATTGCCTTGATAATTAGAAAAAAGAGCTTTTAAGTTGGAAATAAGTTGCTCTTTTAATTCTTCAACTGGCAATTGAATGGTTAATTTTTTTGCAAAATCTGGCAAAACATCTTGTAAACTCTGAAGATGTGTAAAATTAATTCTTGGCTCTGATTTTTTTCCGGTATCTTTATTTGTCCAGCCTTCTTTCACGAAAATTTTAATATAAACAAATTGGTTTGCAACCAAATAATGGCGGAATTTCAAATATTCTTCATTAAAAATTCGGAATTCAAAACTTTCTTCGTACCCTTCAATATTAAACGTTGCCCAACCTTTATTTTGTTGCGTGGTGCGATGTTGCACATTGGATACAATTCCTCCAAATGATAAATTTTTACCAACTAAAGGCTCTAAATTATGTAATGCTTGCAACTTGGTATTGCAGAAATATTTCATTTCAAATTTATAATCGTCCAATGGATGACCAGAAATATAAATTCCTACAACTTCTTTTTCACGAGATAATTTTTCTAAGGTATTCCATTCTTCACAAGGCGGCACAGTTGGTTCGGCAATTTGGACATCGGATGCATCACCAAACAAACTCACTTGAGAAGAGTTTTCGTTTTCTTGAAACTTCGCTCCAAAACGCATTGCTTTCTCCAAAAAGGAACTATTATCGCCATCGGTATGAAAATACTGAGCACGATGCGTATCGCCAAACTCATCAAAACCACCTGCTAATGCTAAATTTTCGAATGCTTTTTTATTGGCTGCACGCAAATCAATTCGTTTTGCTAAATCGAAAATAGACTTAAAACGGCCTTCTTTTCGCACTTCAACTATTGTTTTTACTGCGTTTTCTCCAACACCTTTAATTGCTCCCATTCCGAATCGAATAGCATTATTATCATTTACCGTAAACTTGTAAAACGATTCATTAACATCTGGACCTAAAACTTCTAAGCCCATTCGCTTGCATTCTTCCATAAAAAAGGAAACCGATTTGATATCGTTCATATTATTTGAAAGCACCGCCGCCATATATTCTGCAGGATAATGAGCTTTTAAATAGGCTGTTTGATAAGCAATCCAAGCATAACAAGTAGAGTGCGATTTGTTGAATGCATAACTCGCAAACGCTTCCCAGTCTTTCCAAATTTTCTCTAATATTTTAGCATCGTGTCCTTTTTCTTCTGCTTGCGCGATGAATTTAGGCTTCATCTTATCCAAGACCGGTTTGTCTTTTTTACCCATTGCTTTACGAAGTACGTCGGCATCACCTTTTGTAAATCCAGCCAATGATTGAGATAAAAGCATTACTTGCTCTTGATATACGGTAATTCCGTAAGTTTCTGCTAAATATTCTTCACAAGCATCTAAATCATATGCAATAGGTTCTAAACCATTTTTTCTTCGAACGAAAGAAGGAATATATTCTAACGGACCTGGTCGATATAATGCATTCATCGCAATTAAATCTCCAAAAACCGTTGGTTTTAAATCTTTTAAATACTTTTGCATTCCTGGCGATTCGTATTGAAAAATACCTACCGTTTCACCACGTTGGAATAATTCGTATGTTTTTTTATCGTCAATTGGAAAGGTATCGGGATCTAAATCGATATTTCGTTTGTATTTTACGAGCTTAACTGTATCTTTTATTAGTGTTAAGGTTTTTAAACCTAAGAAGTCCATTTTTAACAAACCTGCACTTTCGGCTACTGCATTATCAAACTGCGTAACATATAAATCCGAATCTTTTGCTGTGGTTACAGGTACGAAATTGGTAATATCATCTGGCGTAATAATTACCCCGCAAGCGTGAATTCCTGTATTTCGAAGCGACCCTTCTAATATTTTTGCTTGTTGAATGGTTTCTCCAGAAAGTTCGCCTTGATTGGCAATTTCGATTAATTCTTTTACGCGGTCAAATTCATCTGAACGAACCGCTTTTTTAACCTCTTCTTCTTTTTCCGATAGAAATCGTGCTAAATTCCATTTTCCTGGCATCATTGCTGGAATTAATTTCGCAATTCTATCTGCTTCGAATAAAGGCAAATCTAAAACTCGTGCCGTATCTCGAATAGCTGATTTAGTGGCCATTTTTCCATACGTGATAATTTGCGCCACTTGATTAGAACCGTATTTTTTAATTACATAATCCATTACTCGACCTCTGCCTTCATCGTCAAAATCGATATCAATATCGGGCATCGATACACGGTCGGGATTTAAAAAACGCTCAAAAAGCAAATTGTATAATAACGGATCAATATTCGTAATCCACAAACAATACGCAACAACTGAACCCGCTGCAGAACCACGACCTGGACCGACAGAAACGTCCATTTTTCGGGCTTCGGCGATAAAATCCTGTACAATTAAAAAATAGCCAGGATAACCTGAATTACTAATTGTTAATAGTTCGAAATCAATACGTTCTTTAATTTCATCTGTGATTTCACCATAACGTTTTTTGGCTCCTTCATAGGTTAAATGTCGTAAATAAGCATTTTCGCCTCGAACACCTTTATCTATTATGTCTTCAGGATCCTGAAATTCTTCTGGAATATCAAATTTTGGAAGTAATACATCTCGCGAAAGCGAATATATTTCAATTTTATCTACAATTTCTTGAACATTACTAATAGCTTCTGGTGATTGCGGAAACAATTTTTTCATTTCATTTGTCGATTTGAAATAATATTCCTGATTTGGCAATCCAAAACGGTATCCACGACCACGTCCAATTGGCGTGGCTTGTTTTTCACCTTCTTTTACACATAATAAAATATCGTGTGCGTTGGCATCTTCTTTATTGATGTAAAACGTGTTGTTTGTAGCAATTAGCTTTACATTATGTTTTTTAGAAAATTGAATTAGCGTAGTATTTACTGCTTTTTCATCCTCCTGATTGTGATTCATTAATTCGATATATAAATCGGTGCCAAATTGCTCTTTCCACCATAATAAGGCTTCTTCAGCTTGATTTTCTCCGAGATTCAGAATTTTATTTGGCACTTCACCATATAAACTTCCCGTTAAAACAATAAGGTCTTCTTTATATAGTTTGATTAATTCTTTATCAATACGAGGCACGTAGTAAAAACCATCCGTGTATGCTTTTGATGACAGTTTTGCTAAATTATGATATCCTTTTTTATTCTTAGCTAAGAAAACAACTTGATATCCGTTGTCTTTATTTGATTTGTCTTTATGATTGTTACATACAAAAAATTCGCATCCCACAATTGGTTTGATGACGGTTTCTGTTGGTTGTTCGCCAACTTCAACTAATTCCTTGTTTTTGGCTTCCGCCGATTTATTATGATTTAGAATTCCACTTACAAATTGAAAAGCACCCATCATATTTCCTATATCTGTAAGGGCAACTGCTGGCATTTTCTGCTTTATTGTGTTTTCAATCAAATTAGGAATCGAAATGGTAGATTGCAAAACCGAAAACTGCGAATGATTGTGCAAATGCGCAAAGGCAACATCTGAAATATCTTCTAAATCTTCTGGTAAGATATCAATGTCTTTCGGAAGTTGTTGTTGTACTTTTTCTCTTAAAGTGGCTGAAGCCAGTTTTAAATTTACGTGTTTTAATCCGATTGGTTTTACATCTGAATTATTAGTTTTGAATGCTGCATAATAATCTTCAGAAACAGGTAATTCGTTTGAATTAAAATTTCCACGTTTTACTAATTCTAAAAAACAACGCGTTGTGGCTTCTACATCGGCAGTCGCATTATGAGCTTCTGCAAATTTTTCTTGAAACAAATATTCGTGTAATTCTGTTAATGTAGGCAGTTTAAATTTTCCACCGCGTCCACCAGGTAATTTTAATAATAAAGCCGTAGTTTCAGTACACGTATCTAAAATGGGCATTTTAGCTAAATCGGTTGCTATTCCAAATCGATGAAATTCGCAACCCATAATATTCACATCAAAACCTACATTTTGCCCTACAATATATTTGGCTTGAGATAAAGCAATATTAAATTTTTCAAGGATTTCACTTAAACCAAAACCTTCTTGATTGGCTAATTCTGTTGAAATTCCGTGAATTCTTTCTGCATCAAAGGGAATGTTATATCCTTCTGGTTTAATTAAATAATCTTGATGTTCGATTAGGTTACCCATATCGTCATGTAATTGCCAAGCAATTTGCACACAACGAGGCCAATTGTTAGTGTCTGTTATTGGAGCAGACCAACTTTTAGGTAATCCTGTGGTTTCGGTATCGAAGATTAAATACATAAATTATAAATTCCAAATTAATAAATTCCAAATCTCAAAACTATACTACATTTTAAAAAAGTGAAAGATTTCAAAAATACAATTTATCTTTTTTTATGGCAATTTTAGTTATTAACAAAAACAAAAAACCACTCCTGAATGAAGTGGTTATTAGTAATATATGTTTAAAATTTTTATAAAATTGGCACTTTATAAAAAATCCCTTTATTAAAATTTACAACTGTTCCTTGTTCGTCAACTGCATTAAATTTAAACGTTCCTGAATACAAGTTTCCTTCAATTTTTTCAATTTCAACTTCTCCATTACTTTTTGATACATTTAAAACAGTAACTTTAGCATTGCCATTACCACCATTTATGGTAATCAAATCTCCTGGCTCATATCCTACTCCTCTACTTACAATAGTAGCTCCTGTAACGGCACCTGAACTATTGGTTTGAATTTTTAATGTTAATCCGTTTCCTGAACCTCCTGTTGTAGTTACATTGTTTCCGTTTAAAGCTGCATATCCTGTACCAGGAATAGTTACGCCTTCTAATTTAAAAACAGGACCTTCAATTAATGCTGTTTCAAAGTATAATAATGATTGCTGATTGCTATATGAATACGTTGCATTTACACCTTGATTTGTAGTTCCTAAATAATGTGTGCCAACTGTATTTGGCACTGTTATAGTAACCATTTCATTATCTTTATATGCATTTATTGTAATCGTTCCGCCTGGATTTGCAGTGATTTTTGTATCTGAAGCACGCCATGCAATATTATCTTTTTCACCTAAAAATGCTGGTAAATTAGTTTTAATGTCATTTTCACACGACACTAACAGTATGACAAGGGCAACAATTTGAACTATTTTTTTCATTATACTTTTATTAAATAAGGAAGTACAAATATATATTTTATTTTAATATTATTGATATATGAAACAAAAAATCCGCCTTGAAAAAGACGGATTTTTTTAATTATTTTTTAAATTAACAACTTCTTGTTCTGTTAAAACTCTCCAATTGCCTCTTGGTAAATTCTTTTTGGTTAATCCAGCAAAAACCACTCGGTCTAATTTAATTACATTATACTTTAAGTGTTCGAATATATTTCGAACCACTTTTACATTTGATGTTTTCATTTTTACACCAATTTCACTTTTAGCTTCTCCGTCTATATAAGTTACTTCTTCAACATACACTTTATGTCCTTCAATAGTAATACCACTTTGAATTTTTTCTAAATCTTCGTATTTTAAGTTCTTATCTAAAGAAACTTGATAGATTTTTGACGAACGTTGATTTGGTGTTGTAAATTTTCGAACCATATCTGGATCATTTGTAAACAACAACAAGCCTGTTGTGGTCTTATCCATTCTTCCAACAGGTTCTAATCTTACATTTGAAGGCGATTTGATTAATTGCAACACGTTGTTTGCACCTTGGTCATTCTTCTCAGTTGAAAAATTCTTAGGTTTGTTTAATAGAATGTATTCTTTTTTCTCCGGCGTAATGTTCACGCCATCAAAATTAACCACATCGGTTAGTTTTACTTTGTGTCCCATTTCTGTAACCACTTCGCCGTTTACTTTTACGTTTCCGCTTTGAATATAAATATCGGCATCTCTACGACTACAAACTCCTGAATTTGCTACATATTTATTCAATCTGATTTCATCTTTATCAGATTTTATTTTAACTACTTGTTGTTTTGGCTTGTCTGTTCTATTGAACTTTGGAGCAGGTTTATTTTCTGAAGAAAAAGATTTTCCTGATTCGTTTTTCTTAAAATCTGGTTTTTTACTTTCCGAAACTTTACCGCTTCTTTTGGCTCCTGACGATTTTCTCATGCTTTTATTTTTTTGCAAAGATAGTCAATTTAAGTGAGAAGTAAGAAATTGGTAGTTAGAAGCCGACTCACTATCGAATTAATAGTAATTTTTGACCGTTTTCAATAACATCTGGTTTAATTAGTACGATACAAATTACTCCTGCTAAAAGAATTATCTTTAGTAAAAAATGAAGTTTAATATAATCTACTTTTCCTTCCGACTTCCATAATTTCAAAACAAAAATTAGAAGTAAAATATAACTTGAATAAAAATAAATATCCATGTAGCCTACATCGAACACATTAATAAGAAAATAAACAGGAACGATTGTAAACAATAGCAATAATGAAATAATTTTTTTAGCAAAATTTTCACCAAAATTGACGGAAATGGTTTGATAATTATTCGATAAATCGCCTTCAATGTTTTCTAAATCTTTAATCATTTCACGAATTAATATTATTAAAAATAAAAATGTAGCGTGCGCAAAAATTACTTGATAAAAGTTTTTGAAATATAATAAAATTCCGAAAAAGGGTAAAACAGCTAACAGAGAAGCTGAAATATTTCCTATGAAAAGTATTTTTTTTAGCTTGTGCGAATACAACCAAATACTAAAAATATAAACCGAAAAAAACAAAGCCGCTCGCCAAGAAACAATAAAACCAAATAAAGCAGAGAAAAAATTTAAAGTAAAATAAACTTGAAGTTGGGTTTTCTGACTGACTAATCTGTCCAAATACGATTTTTTAGGACGATTGATAATGTCTTTTTTAGCATCATAAAAATTATTAATAATATACCCCGAAGCAATGGCAAAAGTAGACGCCATTACTAAAAGAAATAATCTCCAATCTAAAATAATGTCTAACGCTCTTCTTTCTGAAGCTAAAATAAAAATAGCAGATAAATATTGTGCCAATGCAATTACAAAAACGTTGTACCCACGAGCCACAGAAAAGAAACTGAAGATTTTAGTAAGTACTAATTTAGAGTTGCGACTTAGCATTTTTTTGTGGTGAAGGGCTTGGGGTTTGGGGTTTGGGGTTTTCTTAAACCTTATACCCTATTCCTCATACCTGTTTTAAAACTGATAAACCATTTCTAATTTATAATCTTTTAAAGATTTTTTAGCTTTTTCGAAATCTTGTGTGAAGCCTAAGATATAGCCACCGCCACCAGAACCACACAATTTTAAATAATAATCGTTGGTTTCAATTCCGTTTTGCCAAATTTGGTGAAATTGTTCCGGAATCATAGGTTTGAAATTACTTAAAACTACTTTAGATAACTCTTTAGTGTTTTTAAATAACGATTTCATATCGCCTTGTAAGAAGTTTTCCACACAAGAATCGGTATATTTAATAAACTGAGATTTTAGCATTTTTCTAAAACCTTGGTCTTTTAAATTTTCCATAAAGATATTTACCATTGGAGCTGTTTCGCCAACAATTCCTGAATCTAATAAGAAAACTGCGCCTTTTCCAGTTGCTGATTGACTTGGAATTCCAGCGGCTTCAATGTTATCTTTTGAATTGATAAGAATTGGCAAACTTAAGTAACTATTTAATGGATCTAAACCAGAACTTTTTCCATGGAAAAAGGATTCCATATTAGAAAAAATTGATTTTAATTGCAATAATTTTTCTCTGGTTAAGTTTTCTAAAACGGTAATTTTATTCGCAGCATATTTATCGTAAATCGCAGCTACTAAAGCGCCACTACTTCCTACTCCATAACCTTGTGGGATACTTGAATCAAAATACATTCCGTGGTTAACGTCGTTTTGTAATAACTCAATATTAAACGTTACTAAATCTGGTTGTTCCGTTTGCAATTGCTTTAAATAAGCAACGAACTTCACTAAACTTTGATTTGATTTTTTGGCTTCATCTGTCGTATTTTCATCGGACTTTAACGCGCCTTTGTAAAAATTATAAGGTATTGAAAGTCCTTTAGAATCTTGTATGATTCCATATTCTCCGAAAAGTAATATTTTTGAGTAAAAAAGTGGTCCTTTCATAATTTTTAATTGACAATTAATAATTAACAATTGATAACTATTGTTTCTTTGAAGTATTAATTATACTTATGAGTAATTTTAATAATTCAATATTTTTATTTTTTAAATTCTGAAACAACTCATCACTTAAGTAATTTGTTTCATAAAGCAAATCTAACCAATATTCTGTTTCATTTGCTTCTTTTAATGAAATTGAAAGTTTATTTATAAAATCTGCTTTACTTTGTGCGTGTTCTGCTTCCCGAATATTAGCGCCTATTGATGTTCCTGATTTTAATAATTGCCTTGACAACACAAACTCTTTTTTATCTGCAAGATTTTTGTAAAGATACACAATTTCCTTTGCAAATTCGAAAGATTTTTCTTTTATAACATTTTGCTTTTCCATTATCAATTGTTAATTATTAACTATCAATTGACTCCCATTTCCAATTTCATCACAAATGTACTGACCATTTTGACAATAGCCAACTAATTCGTGCTGAATAAATTGCAATACTTTTTCTTTTACATTCTCAGGATACAATACGTGTACATTAGCACCAGCATCTAACGTAAAACAAACCGGAGTTTGTGTTTCACTTCTGAACTTCCAAATTTTATTAATAATTTCTAATGTATTTGGTTTCATTAAAATAAAATAAGGCATCGACGTCATCATCATTGCGTGTAATGTCAACGCTTCACTTTCTACCAAACTCATAAATTCCGTTACGTTTCCTGATTCTAATAACGTAACAATTTTAGCAATATTATGATGTGCTTGATCAAATCGTTGTTCAGCAAATGGATGGTTGTGCATTAAATTATGTCCAACAGTACTCGAAACTTGTTTTTCGCCTTTATCAACTAACAAAATCGTATCTTGAAAATTATGAAAATTCGGATGCATATTTTCAAATGCTACCCCAAATAAGTCGGAACTATTTTTTATGGTTTCATTTTTTCCCCACGCAACAACGTTACCAATAATACTTCTGCAAGCACTTCCTGAACCTAATCGTGCTAAAAAAGAAGCTTTTGAATAAAAATAATCATCGGAAATTTCAGGTTTTAACGCCTTTTCTAAACTCATTATATTCATTGCAAGTGCTGCCATTCCTGAAGCAGAAGAGGCAATCCCAGAACTATGCGGAAAAGTATTTTGGGTATCAATTGTAAAATGATATTCTTTTAAATACGGGCAATATTTATAAATTCTTTCGAAAAACTTTTGAATTTTAGGTTTAAAATCTTCTTTTGGTTTTCCTTCAAATAACAAATCGAATGAAAAATCACGCTGTACTGAGTTTATCGAAGTATCCTTTTCAGCTTTAGAAGAAATCGCAACTGATGTAATGGTTTTACAATTTTTCAACGTAAAACTAATCGATGGATTGGCAGGGATTTGATCACCATTTTCTTTTTTTCCCCAATATTTCACCAAAGCAATATTACTTGGCGCACTCCACGAAAAAGATGCCGCTTCTATTGAATTATAATTTGAAATAATGAAGTCTAAATCAGAATACATAAAAAATATTTTTTACAAAGATAGAAAAGGAAGTTAAAACTTGGCGGTTAGATATCAGAAGTTTTGAATATCTTTGAATAAAATTATCAAAATGAAAAAGTATTTAAGAATATCGTATTGCATAATTATTTGTTTGACCGTTGGTTTTTTCTCAGGAAAAATTACACAATCGTCTATAACCACTTGGTATCCTACTCTTATAAAACCTGTATTTAATCCACCAAATTGGATTTTCGCACCTGTTTGGACGTTACTTTACATTTTTATGGGAATTGCAGCAGGATTAATTTGGAATGAAATTGAAAAGAAACCAAAAGAAGTTAAAATAGCGTTACAATATTTTATTTTTCAATTGGGATTAAATGCGTTATGGTCCTATTTATTTTTTGGATTACAAAATCTACTATTAGCCTCAATTGAAATTATTTTATTGCTATTGGTTATGTTAGAATGTTATAAATTATTTAAGCCGATAAACGCAACTGCAGCAAAATTATTCATTCCTTATATTGCTTGGGTTTCTTTTGCAACATTATTGACTTTTAGTATTTTTTATTTAAATTAAATGTTCTCGGCAACTATATAGCCGCTTGTCCAAGCATTTTGAAAATTGAAGCCACCAGTTATGGCATCAATATTTACCACTTCGCCAGCAAAATAGACCTTTGGTAAAATTTTACTTTGCATCGTTTTAAAATTAATTTCTTTTAAATCGATACCGCCAGCGGTTACAAATTCTTCTTTAAACGTGCTTTTCCCGTTAACCTGAAATTCAGCTTGGGTTAACTGATTGGCTAAACTATTTATTTGTTTGTTAGTTACCTCAGCCCATTTATAATCTAAAGCAATATCAGAAGCAGTTACGATATTTTCCCACAATCGTTTTGGAAAATCAAACGGACAAAATTTTCCAATTAGTTTTTTATTGTTTTCTTCTTTAATTTCTTTTAATTGTTCGATGGCTTCATCAAAAGATACCTCATCTAACCAATTTACAAGCAGGGCAAAACAATATTTTTTATCAAACAATTCTCTTGCGCCCCAAGCGGAAAGTCTTAATATTCCGGGTCCTGAAAGCCCCCAATGTGTTATCAATAATGGCCCCGAAGATGCTAATTTTGAGTTTTTTATTTTAATGCTGGCTTGCGCCGAAAGTCCCATTAGATCTTTAATTCTTTTATCGGTAATATTAAATGTAAATAAGGAAGGAACGGGTTCGACAATTTGATGCCCCATTTGATGCATCATTTCCCAAATTTTAGGATTGCTTCCTGTCGCGACTACAATTTTATCTGCAACAAAAACATCGTGTTGGGTTTCCATTTTCCATTGTTCGTCCTTATTGAAATATAAAGATTGCACACTTTGTGAGGTAAAAACTTTGATTCCTAATTTCTTTACGTCTTTTTCAAAAGAATCAATTATCGTTTGAGAATCATCCGTAATTGGGAACATTCTGCCGTCTTCTTCAATTTTTAATTCGACACCTCTTTTTTCGAACCAATCAATTGTATCTCCAGAACAAAATTGCGAAAACGGTCCTTTTAATTCTCTTTCTCCACGTGGATAATATTTGACTAAATCGTTCGGTACGAAACACGCGTGTGTGACATTGCAACGACCACCACCAGAAATTTTAACCTTAGTTAAGCATTCTTTTCCTCTTTCGAGAATGGCTACACTAAGTTGCGGATGTTTTTCTGCAATATTTATTGCTGCGAAGAAACCGGCTGCGCCACCGCCTATAATTATGATGTTGAATTGTTGCATCTAAAAGCCTCCCTCTATCTCCCTCCAAAGGAGGGACGAATTGTTACTGTTTAATTTTTTGTATAAAATATACTATTTTGTTCTATGTAAAAAGTCTTCATTTCACATTTTAAAATTGGATTATTATCATCTAATGCAAAACACAATTCATCAAATTCTAGTTTATGGTTGTTTAAATATTTAAGCTTTAAAGTATCATTACTTATTTTATATGTTCCAGAATAATATCCCGAATTAACAATTCCAAAAACATTAGAATAAATTCTAAACGTTTTATTCTTTCTTAACAATAATTTATCAACTCCCATTTTCCAACCAGAATATGCAATTAACTCTTTTTTTGAAAATCTATTAAAAAAATCCTTTCTACGTACAATCCTATCATTTTTCTCCATTGAACCACAAGAAAAAAATATAAAAATTATAAATCCTAAAACTAAAACTTTTCTCATAATAAAATTGACTAATTAACAAATCTGATTGTTTTTTCAACAAGACCTAACAGGTTTTTGAAACCTGTTAGGTCTGAAATTAATTTTTATAATTGACTAATTGACGCATTTCCTAATTGGCACAGTATTACAACGTCTCTTTCAACCATTTAAAAAATTCACCTTGCCAAACTAAAGCATTTTGAGGTTGTAATACCCAATGGTTTTCATCTGGAAATAGTAAAAATTTACTTTTAATTCCTTTTAATTGTGCAGCTTGAAAAGCTTCTTGTCCTTGTCCTATTGGTACGCGGTAATCTTTCCCACCTTGAATAATTAAAATAGGTGTATTCCAATTATTTACCAATTTAATTGGATTGAATTCGTTGTAGGTTTTTTGTGCGATTTTATTGTCTTTTTCCCAATACGCGCCACCAGAATCCCAATTCGTAAAGAAAACTTCTTCTGTAGTTCCGTACATACTTTCTGTATTGAAAATTCCGCAATGCGAAATAAAAGTTTTGAATCTGTTTTTATGAATTCCGGCTAATTGAAATACCGAATAGCCGCCATAACTCGCACCAACAGCACCAATTCTGGTTTTATCTACATACGATTCTTTTGAAATATCGTCAATGGCTGATAAATAATCGTCCATTACTTGTCCGCCCCAATCTCCTGAAATTTGTTCGTTCCATTCTACACCGTGACCTGGCATTCCTCTTCTATTTGGCGCTACTACAATATATCCTTGTGAGGCCATAAGTTGAAAATTCCAACGAAAAGAATAATATTGCGTTAAGGCACTTTGAGGGCCTCCTTGACAATATAAAAGAGTTGGATATTTTTTTGTTTTATCGAAATTTGGTGGTAAAATCACCCAAACCAACATTTTTTTGCCATCCGTTGTGGTAACCCAACGTTTTTCGGAAGTACAGGTTGCAATTTTCGAATAGGCTTCATCGTTTACATTCGTAATTTGTTTCCAAGATTTCTTTTTTAAATCGTACGAAAACACTTCTGTAGCCCTATTATGAGTGGTTTTTGTTACTAAAACAGAATTTCCCGTAAAACCTACAATTCCGTTTACATCAAAATCGCCATCGGTAAGTTGTGTCACTACAGGAAACATTTTAGTTAACCCAATATGATTTACTTCAAAAAGTTGTTTTGTTCCTAATATAGGCGCAATAAAATAGACTTTATTTCCTTCTTTTGCCCATACAAAGCTATCAACAGTACCGTCCCAATTGGCAGTTAAATTGACATCAAAACCTTGAACTCTTACGATAATATCGTTTTTATCTGCTTCAAAACCGTCGCGTTTCATTTGCAACCAACTCAATTCGCCTCGAGGTGAAAAGGTTGGATGTGTATCGTAACCTAAATTTTTCTCCGTAAGATTTTTTGTGGTTTTTTTAGCTACATCGTACTCATATAAATCAGTATTTGTACTTGTTGCGTAGGCTGTTCCGGCTTTTTTCTTGCACACATAAATAATTTTACTCCCATCTGGTGACCAAACATAATCTTCATCACCACCAAATGGTTTTTGAGGTGCGTCATAAGGCTCATTTGGCATAATATCAATTGGCCCAAGTACTTTTTCGTTTGGTTTACCAAGTAATCCTACAAACAAATGATTGTGCGTGCCATCATTCCAAGTATCCCAATGACGATAATCTAAACCTTCATATACTTGAGCTGATGTTTTTGTTAAAGTTGGATATAAGTCGGAACCCAGTATTTTTTCAACTTTTACTTGTTGGACACTTATATATTCTTGTCCGTTTGGCGAAATACTTTTATCTGCAACTAAACCATCAATTTTATCTAAAGCAACCGAATTTCCTCCTCCAACGGGTACGGAATAATATTTAGAAACTATTTTATTTTCTTGAATATTTGGCGTGCCCACTTTGTAAATTAGCGACTTTCCATCTTTAGAAATCCCTATTGGTGTCACTCTACCTAATTGCCATAACTTTTCTGGCGTCATCATTTGTTGCGCATTTGAACTCATACTTAGTACACTGAAAATGAGAAAAATATATTTTTTCATACTGTTAAAATTTAAAACGAGGTTAAAAGTAGCACTTTTTTGAAAAAATATAACTATTTTCACGGTCTAAAATAAAAATGAAAAATGAAAAACAATAAACTCTTT
>NZ_JBEIET010000019.1:0-27090 GCF_040382755.1 Flavobacterium sp. | reverse complement strand
TGGTTGAAGACAAAAACTGAATCTGTTCGTGTTACAAATCCACTATTTGAGAAACCAGAAGAAAAAGAATTTAAACAATTAGCCGATTTATTAATTGAAGACTTACAAAAATTTGAAACTATATTTCCCGTTTTTGAAAGGTCGTATATTAAAGACGGACATTGTCTTGTTTTAAGTCCAGCCGACATTCATATTGGAAAACTTTGCAACGAGTGGGAAACTGGCGAAAAATACAATCAAAACATTGCGGTTCAACGAACTTTGGAAGGTGTCAAAGGTATTCTTGACAAATCGTCTGGATTCAATATTGACAAAATTGTCTTTATTGGCGGAAATGATATTTTGCACATTGACAATCCAAAACGAACTACAACAAGCGGAACACCACAAGACACAGACGGAATGTGGTACGAAAATTTTATGATTGCAAAGCAATTATATGTCGATGTATTAAAAATGCTTATTCCAGTTGCAGACGTTCACTTCGTTTTCAATCCATCAAATCACGACTACACAAACGGATTTTTCCTGGCCCAAGTTATTCAATCCTATTTTAAAGATTGTATCAATATTACGTTTGATGTTTCAATTTCACATCGAAAATATTACAAGTATTACGACAATCTTATTGGATCAACACACGGGGACGGGGCAAAATTAGAAAACTTACCTTTGCTTATGGCTTCAGAATCAAAAGACTGGACCAATTCAAAGCATCGTTATATCTACACGCATCACGTTCATCATAAAATTGCAAAAGATTTTATAGGTTGCACAATTGAAAGTTTGCGTTCACCAAGTGGAACCGATTCTTGGCATCACCGAAACGGGTATCAACACGCACCAAAGGCGATTGAAGGTTTCATTCATCACAAAAACTTCGGACAAATCGCAAGATTGACACATATTTTTTAATCATTCTTATTTAGAATCATTATAAATTAGTGTTTTTTTGCATCTTTTTTTATAATTTGTTTTGTATTAATAAAAAACGTCTTATATTTGTCAAAGAAATAACAACTAAAAAAAAATATTATGACAAATACATTTACACAACAAGATTTTAAAATGATTAATGATTTAAAAGAATATGCAAAAGCAATAAAATTTGAATTAAAAAACGAAAATGATTTACAAATATTATTAAAAAAGTGGGTTAACCATAGAGTTAATTTAACATCTGGACAAATGGACACAATGTTTAATAATTTTTTAATAGCAAAAAATATTTAATTAAATAATAAATAAGGGGTGCGACTTCAACGCACAATTTTTAAAACTTAAAAAAATAACACGATGAAAAAATTATCACAAAAAATGTCTTTAGAAAATAGAATCATTCTTTTAAATAGTGATTCATTAATTTCAGAATATTTAATGGAATCTTTAGACAACAAAATTTCCTGGACTGAATTAACTTTGAAAGATTGTTTTTATTTAAGTCAATTATTTGATTTGGAATTGAACATTGAAAAAATTAACACATTTTTTAGCAACTAAAATTATGAAAACATTTACTATTTTATTATTTGCTTTTATAGCATTGCACACTGAAAATTTAAGTTTAAAAATATGGATCACAATTGCACTTGCGATTTACTTCATTTACGAAATTTACAAAAACGATAACAATAACAATTTAAAACCAAATTAAAATGAAACAATCAGCGGTAGAATTTTTAGTTCAATTATTAAATAATTTTAATGAAAATTTTAAATTTGCATTTAAAGAAGAAATTGAACAAGCAAAAAAAATTGAAAAGCAACAAATAATTGATGCTTACGACGTACAATGGAACGCAAATATTAATGATGGAAAACAATATTACAAAGAAACATTTAAAACCAAATAATTATGAGCAAACAACTTTTTGAATTAATGCGAGAACAAGAATCTTTTCCGATTCATTTCGGAAAAAAAGACTACATTTCACGAGGAAAAGAAATCGTGTCTTCAGTTCTAAAAGATGGCGAAATTGACAAAATGGAATTTTGGACCAAAGTCGCAAAAATTAAAGAAACAATCAATGCGATGGATTCACAACTTCGTGAAGAAATTTCACTAACTGAAAAAACCACATTGCACAATGTAGAGTTCAATCCAGTTCAAGGCGGTTTCATTATCAACTATGACGAAGACATCGTTTATCAAGAATTTAAAAAACAATTAAAAGAACGTGAAGAACTTTTAAAATTAGCACAAAGAATTGACGTATTTGATGCATACGGGAACGATGTTCCAAAAGTATCGACAACACCAAGAAAATCATCAATAACAATTAAATTTTAATCAAATGAGCAGACAAGCAGAATTTCAGACACAAAGTTCAAATCCTACAAAGTATTATTTTGAATGGAAATCAGACGACAAAACCTTTGCATATTATGACAAAGACAAAAAAGAAAATGTAAAAATTGAATTACCATTTAAGTTTTTGACGCTTATGGAATTTCACACAATCAAAGGTTGGAACGACAAAAATCAATCTGGTGTTTATTCTAACGAAGTGAAATCAATCGGAAATGACGAAATCAATGTCAGACTTTTCAAAGGAAATCAATCTGTAAAAGGTATTTACAAAGACATCAAAGAAACCATTATTGCAATGGGCGGTCATTACACGAAATCAATTTACATTATGTTAGAATCTGGCGAAATTGCAAACGTCAATATCAAAGGTTCTTCAGTTCAATCTTGGGGCGATTTCACACAAAAATCACGCTCACGTTTATCTGACGAATGGATTCAAGTTTCAAACGCAATTGAATTGAAAAAAGGAAAAGTTGAATATTCGATTCCAGAATTTAAATTCGCACACACTTTGTCAGCAGACCAGGCAATTCAAGCCGATAATGCATACAATGAATTGAGAAAATACATTGATTCATATTTGGCAAAATCAATTGAAGTAATTGAAGACGAAGAAGTTTCAGTTGAAGACATTTTTTAATAAAATCACCTCACGATGTATAGGTCAATCGTTTTTTATATTATGGAAAACATAAAACTTTTAAAAGACATTACAACAATTACTGGAATCGATATAAGCAAACCTTCAAGAAGACGTGAAATTGTAGAAATCAAAGCGATTTTTTGTAATATTTTAAGACAACAAAATTTTACTTTGCAAAGTATTGGCGACACAATTAATATGAAACATTGTTCGATTTCGCACTTACTTAATTTGTATAAAATTATAAAAGATTTGCCACATATTCGACGAATAGAAAACAAACTAAAACTTTTAAATGAAGGATTTGATTTTAAATTTTTAGATTATCAAAACAAAATTGATGAATTAAAACTTGAAAACGAAAAATTGAAAGAAAAAATCAGTTTAAAAAACAACGATTTATTTGAAAACGTTTTTAAATTAGCAAATGACAATCAATTCATTTATGACAAACTTGTAAATTTTTACAATATTAATTCAAAACTAAAATTTTAATGAAACCAGAAATTTATAAATCTATTCCGTCGCACATACGAAATCGAGCAATTGAAAAAATTGGAAAAAGAACAACAACAATTTACAACGCAATCTTTTTTCAATTCGGTAAAATACCAACAAACTTTATTCCAACACTTAAAATTGAAATACAAAATGAAATCGAATATCTTAAATCAATCAAACAAAAAATCTGACATTCAGCAAATGTCTGAATTTTATGAATGGCTTTTAAAAGTCAAAAATGTATATTTACACGATAACAACAAAATTGACAAAGCATTTCAACGAGTAACACAATGACGCAAAATCCTTATTAACAAACCACAACGAAAACAAAAACACACGACACAGATTTTTTTCATATTTTTGCGTCTTTGCGTCTAATTAAAAAACAATTAAAATGAATATATCAATATTTAAATCACTATACAAAAGCGACGACGTTCCGTTTGAACTCGATGTCTTGAAGGTTTTGGATCGAATCAAAACTGGTGCATCAAAAGAAAAGATTTTGAAAATTAGAACGATGCCAGAAACTGAAGAAAAGAAACAATTAAAAAATTCATTGATTTCAATTCTTTTCAATGGTACGTTTTCAACAAGAAACGACAATGCATTGATTGAACATTCTGGACTTTGCATTCTTGACTTTGACAAATATGAATCTGAAGAAAAGAAACACGAAGAACGTGAACGATTAATGAAATGCGAATTTGTGTTTTCAGTTTTCACTTCACCAAGTGGAAACGGATTGAAAGCATTGATTCGAATACCAAAAACAGACAAAGAAACGCACAAAAGATATTTTAAATCATTCGGTGAATATTTTAATTCAGATTATTTTGACTTTAAAAATTCAAATGTTTCAAGGGTGTGTTTTGAAAGTTATGATCCAGACGTTTACATAAATGAAAACGCAAAAGTTTGGGACAAATTAAACGAAGACGAAGGCTTTTCAGTTTACGAAAAGAAACCATTATTGCCTTTGCAAGACGAAGACGAAATCATTCGACGTTTATTGAAATGGTGGGATTCAAGATACGGATTTAAACAAGGGGAAAGAAACAACAATCTTTTTGTTCTTGCAATGGCGCTTTGTGAGTTTGGTGTGCAATTCGATTATGCTTTTGGATATGTTTCAAACAACGTTGTTTTAGGAAATTTTTCTGAAAACGAATTGATGACATTATTTAAAAGTGCTTATAAACGTGCAACACCTTCATCAAAGTATTTTGAAGACCAAAGTAAAATTGACAGAATAAAAAACAATTTGTCAAAAGGTGTGCCTAAAACAGAAATCGCAAATTTTTTAAAAATCGACGAAAAAATAATTGAAGAAATAAACGAAATAAACGAAGACGACGATTTCTGGCAAAAGTATGAAGACAAAAAAGGAAATATTTCAGTAAAGATTGATTCATTGAAATACAAATATTGGCTTGAAAGAAAAGGATTTAAAAAGTATTACCCAGAATCGTCAAATCAACCGACATTCGTTCATATTAAATCAAACAAAGTAACACAATCCAGCACCGATATAATCAAAGACATCGTGTTGCAACACTTACTGGACCGAAACGAAATCGAAGTTTTCAATTTTTGTTCGAAATCAAGTCAATTGTTTAGCGATTATTATTTGACAATGTTGGAATCGATTGAATTAAAAATGATTAAAGATTCGAAGTCTGAAGCATTTATTCCGTTTTTGAATGGTGTTGTTAGAATTACAAAATCAAAAGTTGAATTGATTGATTTCATCGATGTCGATGGTTACATTTGGGAAAACCAAATCATAAACAGAAATTTTGTCAAATCTGAAAACGTTGAAAACGACTTTAAAGATATGGTTTCAAAAGTTTCAGCAAAAGACACAAACAGAATTGAAGCGTTGGAACACACACTTGGATATTTGATTCATTCATACAAAGACAAGACGGACCAAAAAGCAATCATAATAAACGACCAGGAAATTGACGACAATCCGAATGGTGGATCTGGAAAAAGTTTAATGATTTCAGCATTGTCAAATTTTAAAAAAGTTGTAAAGATTGACGGAAAATCATTTGACACAAAGAAAAGTGATTTCATTTATCAAAGGGTTTCAATTGATACGCAAGTATTGGCATTCGATGACGTGAAAAAGAACTTTGAATTTGAACAATTATTTTCAATTATTACTGAAGGAATTACAATCAACAGAAAAAACAAAGACGAAATATTTGTTCCGTTCGACCGTTCGCCAAAAATTATAATAACAACAAATTATGTAATTAATGGAAGTGGAACATCACACGACAGACGAAGACACGAAATTGAATTTTTTCAGTACTTCAACGGAAAAAGAAATCCACTTACTGAATATGGAAGACTTTTGTTTGATTCTTGGGAATCTGAAGACTGGATTTTGTTTGACAATTATATGATTAAGAACTTACAAAAGTTTTTGAAAAACGGATTGATTGAATCGATTTCAATAAACGCAGACATCAAAAGATTCATTCAAAGTACAAACAAAGATTTCTTTGATTGGATTGAAGACGGAAATCTTATTGAGAACGTCAGAATTTACAATACAGACATCATTTCAAAGTTTACGAGTGAATATAAGAATTATAATTTAATGACGTCTAAAACGTTCTTAAAATGGATACACGAATATTGTAAATTCAAAAATTACGAATTAGAAAAAGACAAAGACCACGTCGGAAGATACTTTTTCATAAAAACAGATAGTGAAATTAATAATGATATACCTTTTTAAAAATGAAAATAAATTTAAAACATCAAATTAAAAACGATAAATATACCGATTATATTTATGAAGCATTTGACATTCAAAACAAAAACGAATCGAATGTAATTATTGAAGCAAATTTGGAACACTTACCAAAAGAATGGAACATCGGTGTTGTTTATGGTGGTTCTGGAACAGGTAAAACAACAATATTGAAAAACTACTTTAAAAAAGAAATGGATAAATCACATTTTGACAATTCAAAATCTTTGATTTCTAATTTCGATTGGTTAGAACCAAAAGAAGCAACTTTTTTATTGTCTTCAATGGGTTTGTCTTCAGTACCAACTTGGTTAAGACCATTCAATACTTTGTCAAACGGTGAACAATATCGTGCAAATCTTGCTTATATTGTAGGAAGTGCAAAAGAAAACGAAGTTATATTGATTGATGAATATACTTCGGTTGTTGACCGTGATGTTGCAAAAGCAATGTCAAACGCATTACAGAAATATATTCGTAAAACAAACAAAAAAATTGTTCTTGCGTCTTGTCATTTTGATATTATGGAATGGTTACAACCAGACTGGATTTATTCACCATCGAAAGGGCGTCTTGAAATAGCGTCGCAACTTCGGCAACCAGAAATTAAACTTCAGATTGTTCGATGTAGATATGAAACTTGGAAATTATTCAAACAACATCACTATTTAACTGAAGACTTAAACAAAGCGGCAACAAATTATTTGGTTTTATGGAACGATGCACCAATTTGCTTTATAGGTGTTTTGCCTTTCCCTGGAGTTGGTGATGAAAAAACAAGACGAATCAGTCGAATAGTAGTGTTACCAGATTTTCAAGGTTTAGGTTTAGGAAAAAACATTTTAAATTATATTTCTTCTTTATATGCAAAAGAAAAAAGTACAATGTACATTCGAACAATGTCACCTGCATTAGGATTGGCACTTGCAAAAGATAAAAATTGGATTGCTACTTCTTCAAATTTAAAAATTCCACAAGCGGATTCAAGTGGTAGAAAATTAATTGAACGACCAAGTTATAGTTATAAATATATTGGTCAAGAATCAAATGACGATACTTCAATAATTAAATTTAAAACTGAAGTTTATCGCGATGTTGCACAAAATCAAATCAGTATTTTTGATATTTTAAATTCATAAAACAATGACATATTTCGATGAAATTTTAGAAACTAACGAAAACACAAAACAAATGAAACAATTTAAATTTTATTATTGGCAAGAAAAAAACGACGAATGTCAAGATTATGAAATCACAATTCAAGCAACTGACATCAAAAATGCAATCGATATTTTCAAAGAAGATTTCACACGTGCAAAAATTAGAAGTATTGATTTTTTATAAAACATTTAAAAATAAGATTATGAATTTAAAAAAAGAACTGAAGACTTTGACACCATTGCAAAGAATCAAACGAATTATGCTTTTCAATTACAATCGTGGAAACAATAAAGAATCCGTGAATCGTGTTTACTATAACATTTTAAAACTAAAATTTAATAAATGATTTTGCGTGATTATCAAAACGACATCGTTACAAAAGGAAAATCGATTCTGAAGAAATTCGGAATCGTTTATCTGGCGATGGAAGTTCGAACTGGAAAAACTGCAACTGCTCTCACAATTGCAAATGATTACAAACGTGTTTTGTTTATTACAAAGAAAAAGGCTATACAATCAATTCAAGACGATTTCAACGCATTAAATTACAATTATGAACTTGTTGTCATAAACAATGAATCGTTGCATAAAATCGAAGGTAAATTCGATTTGATTATTTCAGATGAACATCATAGAAACGGAACATTTCCAAAACCAAATCTTTCAGCAAAATTCATCAAGAAAAACTTTTCACATTTGCCAATGATTTTTTTGTCTGGAACACCTTCGCCAGAATCTTATTCGCAATTATTTCATCAATTTTGGGTTTCTGACAAATCACCATTTGCAAACTATAAAAACTTTTATTCTTGGGCGAAAGATTTCGTAAATGTCAAAGAAAAAAACTTCGGTTACATAGTCAAAGATTATTCAGATGCAAAATTTTCTGACGTAAATGCTTGTGTTTCAAAATATTTTATTAAATTTACACAAAATGAAGCTGGTTTTTCAACCAAAGTAAATGAAAACGTTCTTATTTGTACCTTAAAACAAAGTACATACAATATAATTGACAAACTAAAACGTGATTTGGTTGTAATTGGCAAAGACGAAGAAATAATTGCAGACACGAAAGTCAAATTGATGCAAAAAATTCATCAATTATCGTCTGGAACTATTATCTTTGAATCTGGAAATGCAAAAGTCATTGACGATTCAAAGGCTCAATTCATAAAAGAAACGTTCAAAGGAAAAAAGATTGCAATATTTTATAAGTTTCAACAAGAATTGAATGCAATAAAATCAGTCTTCAATGATTGCTTGACAACTGAATTGAATGTGTTCAATGAAACAGACAAACACATTGCGTTGCAAATCGTTTCTGGTCGTGAGGGAATCAGTTTAAAAAATGCCGATGTTTTGGTTTATTACAATATTGATTTCAGTGCGTTATCATATTGGCAAAGTCGTGATAGACTTACAACAATGGAACGAAAAACGAATGATATTTATTGGATATTTTCAGACAAAGGAATCGAGCGACAAATTTACAAACAAGTCATTGCAAAAAAAGATTATACATTGAACCATTTTATTAAAACAGAATTATGAAAATAGAAATCAATCATTGCGGATTTACATACATAGTAGAAACGCCAAACGACGATTTGACAACAGATGAAATGTTTGACATTTTTACTGGTTTACTTATTCAATTAGGTTATCAACAACAAAGCATTAACGAAGCAATAAAAGAATTAGCAGATGACACAAATTGATGAAACCAAAATCAAGACAACGGACAAACTTTAAAAATATTTATAAATTAAAAAACAATTAAAATGAAAACATTGAAAATAGAAATACCAAACGGATTTGAAATTGACAAAGACAATTCAACATTTGAACAAATAGTGTTCAAAGAAATTAAAAACGAACTTCCTAAAACTTGGGAAGAATTAGGAAACATTAAAGGTTATTTTGTTCATACAATGGCATCTATTGAAAAATTACGTAAAGATAGCAAAGGACTTGAAAACGTTTTTGCTACAAAAGAACAAGCAAAAGCATCAATTGCACTTTCACAACTTTCACAACTTCGTGAAGTGTATCGAAATGGTTGGGTGCCAGATTTTAAAAAATGGTCTAAAAAATATTGTATTGAATTTTTAAAAAATGAAATAAACACACCAACTTACGAAATATCAAACGCTTTTCTTTCATTCCAAGACGAAGAAACAAGAGATTTGTTTCTTGAAAATTTCAAAGATTTAATCGAACAAGCAAAACCTTTAATGTCTTAAATTATGAAGTTAAAAGATGGCGGAAGCAATATTATATCTTTTAATAGAATAGATATTGAAAATAGTTTTTTAAAATTTGAAAACGGATTTTTAAAATCTGAAAATAAAAGATTGAAAAATAAATTAAAAAAAATTAAAAAACAATTAAAATGACACCACAAAACAAAGCGATTGAAATTTACAATCAATTCAAATTTGAAACCGCAAACGAAGACGTTAACAAAATGCTTGAAGACGTTGCATTCTTTTCTTGTAAAATATTCATCAATGAAATGCTAAAAAATTGCTCAATCAAAAAACGAGTATATTGGCAACAAGTAAACAAATTTATTCTGGAACATTACACAAACAAAATTTTAAATGTTAGAATCAAACATACAGAAGAAAATAATTCAGAGGTATAAAGACGAAGGCTGGATTGTCGTCAAACTTATTAAAACAAATACAAATGGCATTCCAGATTTAATGTGTCTAAAAAATAACGAAACGATTTTTATTGAAGTAAAACGACCAGGTGGCAAATTGTCCGAACTTCAAAAGCATAGAATCAAACAATTAGAAAACGAACAATTCAAAGTTTTAGTGTTATATGAATAGTAGTATTATTAATCCAGACGGATCAGTCAATCAAAAAGTTTTCGAAATTGAAGGAATCAAACTTGAATTTGTTGCAACCGAAGAAGGTATTTCATACAAAGCAATCGACGCAATAGATACAATCTTGAATCATAACACTGGCAACAAAACAAAATGGCATCGTGCTAAATTAAAACAATTTTATGATTCTCGATATATTAGCAAAACGGCATAACGAATGGATCAAACTTGCAAATAAGATTTGCAGAAATTCCGAACGTTCAAAAGACTTGGTCCAGGATATGTATATTCGAATATACAATTCGGGAAAAACTATCGACCAAATAAATGAATGTTACATTTATTTCATTATGCGAAATCAGTTTTATAACGACATCAAAAAAGAAAAAGAAACCATTTTGATTGACGACTTCACAAACGTCGAAATCTTTGCTGAAGATTACGACAAACAAAAAGATGAAATTCTTTCAATTTTAGAAAAAGAACGTCAGAAATTATCTTGGTACGAAAAACAAATAATTGACTTGACAACAGAATTTGGACAACGTGAACTTTCACGTCAAACTGGAATCCATATTCAAACAATTCACAACACAACTAAAAAAATAAAAAACAAATTATGGCAAAGCGTAGAAAAAAAATCGAAGGAGTTGTAGAAACATTCGAAGTAAAAACACCACTTACAAAAAAACAAATTGAAGAACTTGACGATGTAATCGAAGGAACTTTAGAAACATTTGAAGTAAAACAAGTTATTGAAAAGAAATCAATTGAAGGACTTGGCGACGTAATCGAAAAAGTTACAAAAGCAACTGGCATCAAAGCAATCGTTGGTGAATGTGATGGTTGCAACGAACGTAAATTTTTATTGAATAGAATATTTCCATTCAAGCGAGTTTCAAAACAAATGACTTCAGAACACAAAGAAGAATTTGAAGTGTTTTTATCTGAATGCGGAAATCGTGTTCTTGAAAATAGAATCACAGACATTACAAACTGGGTTCCATTTTTGAATGGTCTTTATTCTGAATACTTCGGAATCACAATTGAAGTGTGCGAATCTTGTTCAAATATTCACAAAGCAATCATTCGTGATTTGAATAAACTATTTCAAAATTCGTAATATAAATATATTTATTTTATGCAAAACGAAGAAGAAGAAGTTCAAACTGGAAAAGGCATAAAAGGATTTCAAAAAGGTCACAAAGGATTCAAGCCAAAAGGTGTCACACACGCAATGACAATTGAAGCCCGTGAGTTGTTTATTATGACGCTTGAAGCACAAGTTCCAAATGTGCATCAAGCGTTTGCTGACGTGCTTGAAAAAGATCCAGCGAAATATTTGGATTTGTTTGCGAAGTACGCACAATATTTCATTCCGAAAAAAGTTGAATCTGAAGTCAATTTCAATATTGAAAAACCAATTTTTAAACAATTAGAATTAGATGTCATTTCAAACGACGACGGCACAATCTAAAATTGCCAGATTAAGAAAACGAATTCGAATCGTTCAAGGCGGAACATCGTCTTCGAAAACTTTTTCGATTATACCTTTATTGATTTCGTATGCGATTGAAAATCCAATGTCTGAAATTTCAATCGTGTCTGAATCAATTCCACATTTAAACCGTGGTGCAATAAAAGACTTTCAAAAGATAATGATTCTTTGCGATTTGTACAAAGATTCGCAATTCAATAAATCAGATTTAAAGTATCGTTTCAAGAATGGTTCATACATTGAATTTTTTAGTGTGGACCAGCCAGACAAATTGCGAGGTGCAAGAAGGGACATTCTATTCGTGAACGAATGCAACAATATAGACTTTGAATCATACCAACAATTGTCAGTTCGTACAAAGAAATTTATTTATTTAGATTACAATCCAACAAATGAATTTTGGGTGCATACTGAATTGATGAATGACAAAGACACGGACTTCGTTGTTTTGACTTACAAAGACAATGAAGCACTTGACAAAGCGATTGTCAAAGAAATTGAAAAGGCAAAGGAAAAAGCAAAGACATCGTCGTATTGGGATAACTGGTGGAAAGTTTACGGACTTGGACAACTTGGTTCGCTTGAAGGTGTGATATTTAATAATTGGCAAATCATTGACAACATTCCAGCTGAAGCAACTTTACTTGGGTTCGGACTTGACTTTGGTTTCTCAAACGATCCATCGTCTTTGATTGCCGTGTTTCAATACAATGATAAAATCATTTGTGATGAAAGAATCTATGCAACTGGTTTACTCAATAGCGACATCATTCGTTTAATGAATCACGACAAGCGATTGCCAATTTGGGCGGATTCAGCGGAACCAAAATCGATTGAAGAAATTCGACGTGCTGGATTCAATATCAAGTCAGTTGAAAAAGGAAAAGATTCAATCGTGTACGGAATTAGCGTATTGCAAGACAAAGACATTCTTGTTACAAAACCAAGTATCAATCTTATAAAAGAACTTCGGTCATATTCTTGGGACACTGACAAAGCGGGAAAGAAATTGAATAAACCGATTGACGATTTCAACCACGCAATTGATGCACTTCGATATTTCGCAATGATGCACTTCAAGAATAGCAATCGACGATTCAAAATCACTTAATAAATCGCAACCTTAATCGGTTGCTTTTTTTTGTCCGTGACGCAAAGACGATGACGCAATACGGAAATCCCTTATTAACGATTTACTATGAGAAGTTTTTTGATGCCCTCTCTCAAAAGTTGAAATTTTGCGTCTTTGCGTCTAATTGAATTTAACTTATTTTGAAGAAGTCAATAAAACCAACGCTTGACAACGTAAAATAAGATAAAACTAATTAGACGATGATGTTTTATTTGCGTCTGTTATTAACAATTTGCGTCTTTTATGAACACGTTTGCGTCTTTTTATTAGTGATTCAGTGAAAAAATCAAATCAATAATAAATAATATAATAGAATATAATGCTTATTTAGAATGATTCTAAATAAGGAATTGACTAAATTCAAATTTTAGAACAAAACATTTAAAAACAATATTGGTTTTATTTGTTATATTAATATGAGAATCACTATACCAACACAATTAAGCGAAATCACCTTGAGTCAGTACTTAAGGTTTTCGAAAACGTTGCAAGACAATCCAGACGATGAAACATTTGTTGCAATTCAGATGGTGTCTATATTTTGCAATTTAAGAATTGAAGAAGTTATGCAAATACCAGCGTATGACTTCGAAGAAATTATTGAACAATTGTCAAAAGTGTTACAAGACAAACCAGCACTTGTTCGACAATTCAAATTGAATGGTGTGAAATACGGATTCGTTCCAAACTTTGACGAAGAATCAATCGGAACGTTTTCATATATTGACACACTAATTGGAAACGAAGACAACTGGACAAAGTTGATGTCGGCAATGTATCGACCAATAACAAAGTCGTTCGGTAATATGTACGAAATTGAAAAGTTTCAAGGCGACAAGTTCGCTGAAGAATTTGCAAATATAAAAATGGATTGCGTCATCGGTTCGCTGGTTTTTTTTTGGACTTTAAGAATAGAATTATTGAACAATATTCTAGACTATTCAACAAAGATTCTAACGACGACGGACAATTTGGAAGTGGTGGATCTTTTGGCGAAGTCTGGGGTTGGTACCATTCAATTGTCAGAATTGCAAACCGAAATATCTTTGACATTGAACGAGCAGAAAACACAAACATTCACGAGGCGCTTACCTTCTTATTGTATCTAAAAGAATCGGACATCGAGGAGGCGAAAAGAATAAAAACAAATTTTGACAAATGAAAGAATTTTACGACGTAGTCGCATACTTAAAAGAATTACTTGAATCGAATCCATTGGTTCATACAATCACACACGGAACACCAGACTTGATTGATATTGATAAAAAAAATATCTACCCTTTGGCACACTTAAACGTGATTTCGTCAAACGTTCAACCTGGAATCGTTGTCTTCAGTTTTGAAGTTACAATATTAGATATTCGAAACGTTTCAAAAGTACAAGTGCAAGACAAGTTTCTCGGAAACGATAACGAACTTGACAATCTTAATACTTGCCACGCAATTTTGAACTATGTAATTACAAAGATGAAATTGCAAAACAATGATTATGAAATCGAGTTGTTAAATGAACCACAATTCGAACCTATGCTTTTAAAGTTTTCAAATCAACTTGACGGGTGGCGAACAACTATTGATTTGGGCATTGCGAATGGTGTTATAGTTTGCTAAAAAGATGGAACAAAAAGAAGTCAAAAAGACATTTGAAGAATTTGGAAACTATGTAATTGAAAAAGCAAAGTCGAATTTAAAAAAAGACGGGAAAAATGCGTCTGGCAAATTATACGATTCATTAGACTTTGAGTTCAAACAAAATGCAAATTCAATTGAATTTGATTTCTTTGCTGAAGACTATTGGAAATTTGTTGACAAAGGTGTCAAAGGAAAAACGAGTTCGTCAAAGGCACCAAATTCACCTTATCAATTCGGAAGTGGAACTGGAAAAAAAGGCGGTCTTCGAAGTGCAATTGACAAGTGGGTAATTCGAAAAGGATTGACAAACACAAGAAACGAAAAAGGACAATTCATAAATCGTAAACAAATGGTGTCAATGATTTCGTCAGCGATTTACAATCGAGGTTTGGAAACAACTGAATTTTTTAGCAAACCATTTGACGAAGCATTCAAACAATTACCAGATGAAATTCTTGAAGCATACGGACAAGATTTAAATAAATTTTTAATAAAAGAATTACAATAATGAAAAAAATATTTGTGCGTTCACCTTACACAATATCAATTAATGAAGTTGGACAAATAGGATCAAAAGTTGAATTATTCATTTGGAATGCAAATATTTCTGAACCAAATGAACCGACATATACAATGTCGAAAAGAATTGTTTCAGAAACGCAAACAGAAAACGTTTACAATATTTCAAACAAATGCGTTGAATTTATAAACGAAAAGAATCCGATTTATACTTCAATTCCAGCAACTGAATCTTTTAAAAATTGGTGCTTTGCAAAAGTGAAAAGATACAAAGAAACTTCAGCAAATGTTTATGTATTGATTGACGAACAAACATTCATTTGTTTTGATGGTTACACTTCATTTTTGGCTGGTGCAAATCAAGATGAAACAACAGACAATGTTCCGTTATTCAATCCAGATATTAAAATTTATAAAAAAGAAGGAACAACTGAATATGTAAATGTTTGGCTTGATGAAAGTGATAAATGGTTTTTTGAAGACGCAACAGAAACTTTGTTTGAAATTCAAAGTGTTGGTTCACTTTATAAAATACCTTATTCAATAAATGGAACTTATAAAATTTTAAAATTGGGTGTTACTTTAAGGGAAAAATTTAGATTTAAAGTTGAATCGATTTGCGAACCTAAATACACACCGATTGTTTGTTCGTTTATTAATCGATTTGGTGGCTGGTCGTTCTTGACATTTTTCAAAGCACACCAAAAATCAATCGAAGTTAAATCGTCGACATTTAATTTGATGCCCGAATCTTGGAATTATGACACATTTGTTGGTTCAAACAAACAATTTAATTTCAACGGAACAAGAAAAATCGTTTGCAACACTGGCTGGGTTGATGAAAATTATTCTGAATTGATTCAAGACTTACTTGTTTCACAAGTTGTATTGCTTGACGACATTCCAGTTCTTTGCAAATCAACTTCAAGCGAAGAAAAAACACAATTGAAAGATAAAAATATTAATTACACAATAAATTTTGAATACAATTTCAATCTTTTAAACGACGTGATTTAATGGAAGTAAAATTATTCATATATCAAGACGCAACAATTTACAATCAAATCGGAATCACTGCCGATAGTACATTGATTACTGCCGATAGTACGTTGATAACTGCGGACCGAACGTTTGAATTGGTTCCGTCAGTGTCAAGGGTTGCAATTCCTATTGACTTATTTAATGACGAAGTAATTACTTTAAATTCAAGCATACAAAATATAAATGATTTAAGTCGAGTTTTTACGGATTATAGTCAGAGTTTCACAATTCCAGCGTCTAAAAAAAACAATGAAACTTTTCGTCATTGGTACGAAAACGAAGTTGACAACGGATTCAATCAGTTGATTCGTTATGATGGTTTCATTGAAATTGACAACGAAATCTTTCGTGTTGGAAAGTGGCAATTGGAAAGTGCATCAATAAAACAAAACAAAATTGAAAATTATAAACTTACTTTTTATGGTGTTTTAACTTCTTTGACTGACAAATTCCGTGAAGACAAATTGAAAGATTTGGAAACGTTAAACGATTATACAATTGAATATTCTGGATCAAACGTAAAAACAAGCATTGAAACAACAAACAATGACAATGTTGGATTTCCTTTGATTAGTTCAAGTAAAGTTTGGCAATATGGCGGTGGTGGTTCTACATTATTAAACTGGGACATTTCAAACAACGCGACACCTATGTCATACACGGAATTGTTTCCAGCGTTGAAAATCGCAAGAATATTTGATGCAATAGAATCGAAATACAACGTTTCATTTCAAGGTAATTTCTTGACACAATCAAGATTCACTGAAGCGTTTTTGTGGCTAAAAAATAAAGAAACATTTGTCCCGTCTTCAGCACCAGTTCGTGTTGATATTTCAACAATTGTTTCAACACCATTTGACACAAGTGTTCAAATTTCATTTGACACATTAGAAAATACTTATGAAGTACTTCAAGAATTTGGAACAATTTTATTTCAAGCGGGATTGTCAGTGAGTTCAACCTGGATTGTTTCTATTTTTAAAAACAATCAATTTTATACAAATCAAAGTGGAACTGGAAACTTTATCAGTGTAAATTTACCAAATGAAGTTGGTACTTTTTATTTGACAATTCAAACAAGTTCTTCGTGTACTTATAATTCTGACATTATAGGACATTATCAAGAATGGAACGATCCGTTCGGTCAATATGAATGGATTGATTATCAAATAATTGGTGGCGGAAGTGGAACAACAAATTCACAACTTGACTTGACGCAATACGTTCCAGATATGAAGGTTTCAGATTTCGTTTCAGCTATTTTAAAAATGTTTAATTTGACGGCTTTTTCTGAAAACGAATCAGTTTACACTTTTGAACAACTTGAAAATTGGTATTATCAAGGACAAATCAAAAACTTGACACAATACACAATTACCGATTTGGATTTTGAAAGAATAAAACCATATAAGAAAATCAATTTCGAATATGAAAAATCTGAAAGTTTTATGAATCGTGCATTCTTTGACAATGGTGCAAGGGAATACGGGAATTTGAGTTACACATTTAACACTGACGGAAACGATTATACAATAAAACTTCCATTTGAAAATTTACTATTCAATAAATTTAACGATATAAATTTACAAGTTGGCTATTCAATTAATAAAACGTTTCAAACGTACATACCAAAACCAGTGATTTTGTATAAACTTGGAAACGTTGCAAGTGGTGATTTTAAATTCAATAACGGAACGACAACAAGCACAATTGCAAATTATAATGTATTCGGTCAAGACGTAAATTATCAAAATACAAAACAAACTTTGAATTGGGGAATTGAAATAAGTTCTTATTATTTAAACACAATCACAAACACTTTATTTCAAAATTATTATTTCAATTATTTAAGCAATTTATATTCACTTAAATCAAGAATGGTAAAAGTTTCAATGCGACTTCCTTATTCAGAATTATTGTCTTTAAAATTGAACGACCGAATTGTGATTCGTGATAAACGTTATATCATAAATCAATTCACGACAAATTTAAAAACGTTTGAAGTACAAATGGAATTGATTCAAGATTTTAGAAGTATTCTTTTCAATAATTCAGTTGGAAGAATAACCGATTCAAGTGCAAAAACTTTACGATTTGACACGACATCAAACGAACCTTTGACTTGGGAAATTCAACAAGATTTAAACGGACAGATAATTTCAATAAATGATTTTGATTCTTATGTTGAAGTTGAAACAAAACAAAATTTCACGGGTTCAGATTTATTTTATAGCATCATTTCAAATAACAATGATATAATCGTAATTACACAAAATGGATAATTTAAAACAATTACTGAAATTGGCACAAGATTTTGAGCAAAACGAAATCATTGCAAGTGCAAAAGGGAAATATCAATTTCCAAAAACATTTAAAGAAATAATTAAAAAAGCAAAACAATGGCAATTGAAAAGGTAATTGACGTAAAAATACAAAGTGAACAAGCCGAAGGTGCGGTCAAATCTTTAAAGCAACAATTTCGTGAAGCACAAAACGAGGTCAACGAATTAAGTGCGAAATTCGGTGCAACATCACAAGAGGCGGTCAATGCCGCAAAAAAAGCGTCTGAATTAAAAGACGCAATCGGTGATGCCAAATCTTTGACAGACGCATTCAATCCAGATGCAAAATTCAAATCGTTAACGTCTTCATTGTCTGGTGTTGCTGGTGGATTTTCAGCGGTTCAAGGTGCAATGGGACTTGTTGGCGCTCAATCTGAAGACGTTGAAAAAACACTTTTAAAAGTTCAAAGTGCAATGGCATTGTCAACTGGGTTGCAACAACTTGGGGAAAGTGCTGACGCATTCAAACAATTAAAAGCGGTTGCCGTCAATGCTTTCAACGGAATCAAAGCCGCAATCGGTTCGACTGGTATTGGTTTACTTGTCATCGCATTGGGTGCTATCTACACATATTGGGACGATATAAAAGAAGCGGTTTCTGGTGTGTCTGAAGAACAAAAAAGATTGAACGCATTAAGTCAAAAAAATCTTGATTCTGAAAAAGGAAAACTTGACGCAATAGGAAGTCAAGACAATGTTTTGAAATTGCAAGGAAAATCTGAAAAACAGATTTTGCAAATGAAAATTGCACAAACGGACCAAACAATCAAGGCTGGTGAAATCAATATTCAAAATCAAATTGTTTCAAACAAATTAGCACTTGATGCCGAAAAAAGAAATTACAGATTATTAAAATCTTATCTTGATGCAATTTCAATGCCTTTGAATTTTCTTTACAAAGCGGGTGCAAAAGCGGTCAATGCAATAATTGATTTAATAAACGAAATTCCAGGTGTTGAAATTGAGGCAAAACTTGACGAAAACCTTGTTGAAAAATCCGCTGACTGGTTGGCAAAACTTGCATTCGATCCAAAGAAAACAGAAGAAGACGGAAAGAAACAAGTTGAAGAACAACAAAAATATTTGGCTAAATTAAAAAATGACAAAGCTGGTTTACAATTACAAATAAACGGAATTGACAAAAAAGCATCTGAAGACGCAAACAAAACACAAGAAGAAAAAAATAAAAAAGCCGAAGAAGAAAGACAAAAAGAAAAAGACGAACTTCAAAAACAAAAAGACGCATTAAAATCTATTGAAGAAAAAGCGTCAAAAGAACTTGAAGATTTAAAAGCAAAAACGGACCGCGAAAAATTAGAGTTGCAAAAGCAACGTGATTTGGAAGAACTTGACAATATCAAATTGTCTGAAGAAGAAAAAGCAAAAGCACGTTTTGACATTTTAGAAAAATACAGAATCAAAGGCGAAGAACTTGACGCAATTGAAGCGGAAAAGAAAACGACAACAGACATTGAAAAAAAGCAAAAAGAATTAGAAGACCAAACTTTGTCATTTGACGAACGTCGTGCAATTCTTGACGAACAAAATGCAATCATAACTGAAGGCGATTTCAAAACTGAAGAAGAACGCACAAAAGCAAAAGAGGCGAATGCAAAGGCAAGAATGGAAATCGACAAACTTGAAGGAAAAGCGAAAATCGATGCTATGGACGCGGTCGCTTCAACTTTGTCTGGTGCATCTGAATTACTTGGAAAAGAAACTGCGGCTGGTAAAGCGTTGGCGGTTGCAAGTACTACGATTTCGACGATTAGTTCAGCACAAAAAGCGTATGAATCTACAATCGGAATTCCATTTGTTGGACCAGTTCTTGCACCAATAAACGCGGGACTTGCAATTGCTGGTGGTATTATGAACGTTAAAAAGATTTTATCAGTACAAGTTCCAGGCGGTGGCGGTGGTTCAGTTTCAGCACCTTCGATTTCATCAAGTGCAACGGCTGGTGTTACTTCAGCACCGAATTTTAATGTTGTTGGAAACGCTGGAACAAATCAACTTGCGTCAAGTTTAGGAAACGCAATGCAACAAAATCCGATTCAAGCATACGTTGTTTCTGGTGCGGTTACAACGGCTCAGTCTTTGGATCGTAATATCATTTCAAACGCATCACTTGGATAAAAGTTTATAACAAAATAACAAATTTTAATTATTATTATATGGAAACATTCGAAGTAATTTTCAACGAAGGACAGACAGACGGAGTTTTTGGGATTTCATTAGTAGAAACACCAGCAATCGAATCAAACTTCATTGCATTAAGTAAACAAAAACAAATTAAATTGTCGACAATAGACAATGAAAAAAGACTTTTACTTGGTGCGGTTTTAGTTCCAGATTTGGAAATTTACAGAAATCAAAACGGACACGAATTTTTTATCAAGTTTTCAAAAGAAACGATTCGCAAATCGATGGAAAACTTTTTCAAAATGTCGTATCAACAAAATTCATCATTGGAACACGACAAAGAAATTGAAGGTGTTACTTTTGTTGAATCTTGGATAAAAGAAGACGATGTTCACGACAAGTCGGTCCAATACGGAATGAATGAACCGATTGGGACTTGGTATGCAACAATGAAAGTTGACAACGATGTCATTTGGAATGACTACGTTAAGACTGGACAAGTAAAAGGATTTTCTATTGATGGAATGTTCGATTTGGAAAAAATCAATTTAACACAAACAAATATGAATTTAAGCGAACAAATTACGAATGCAATCAAATCTGGATTTGACGCAATTTTGAACAAGACTGAACAAGTTGAAATCAAAATGGCTCAAATGAAATTGATTGATGGTGTTACAATTTTAGAAGCTGAATCTTTTGAACCAGGACAAGCGGTTTTTATCGTTGCAGAAAATGGGGATTTGATTCCAGCGCCAATTGGTGAACACGAACTTGAAGACAACACAATTCTTGTAATTGTTGAAGAAGGCATCATTGCTGAAATCAAAGTGAAAGAAGAAGTTGAAACTGAAGACGAAGTTGTTGTTGAAGAAGAAGTTGCAATGTCTGACGACGCAACTGAAAAATTGACAAACTTAATCAAAGAAATGATGATGCAATTTTCAAAACAAATTGCAACTGAAATTGAAACAATCAAAAATGATTTTTCAAAACAAATCGAAGAAGTTAAACTTTCAAAAGAAGTGAAACCTTCAGTGAAATTCACACCAGAAACAACGCAAGTTGTTGAAGTGAATTTAACAAAAAAACAAAGAATTTTAAAAAACGTTAAAAATTTAAACAACTAAAAAATGGCTACAACAACAACAGTAACATCAAATTACAATGGAAAAGCGGCTGGTGCAATTATCGGTCAAGCATTCAAAGAAATTGACACAATTTCAAAGAACATTGTTACAATCGCTGAAGACGTAAACTTCAAACTTGCATTAAGAAAAATTCAGTACACTAACGGAACGACTGCATATTCTTGTGGATTCACACCAGCGGGTGCAATGGTTTTAAACGAAAACACTTTAGAGCCTAAAAAATTCAAAAACGACCTTGACGTTTGTAAAGAAGATTTCCGTGCAACTTGGTCTGACGGAATTATGGGTGCAAACGCATCAAATCCAAACGCACCAGCTGACATAATGGAAGCAATTCAAATGGAAGTTTTAGGTGCAATGGCTGAAAAATTAGAAACTGACATTTGGCAAGGTTCTGACGCAAACGCTGACGAATTTGACGGATTCATCACTTTATGGACTGCTGACGCTGACATTATCAAAGGTGGAAACGGATTGACAAATCCAAGTGCGGTTGTATCTGAATCAAACGTTTTAGATTCTTATTTAAAACCAGCATTAAACGCGGTTCCTTACGCATTAAGACGTAAAGAATTAGTAGTTGCGGTTTCACCAGACGTTGCTCAAATGTACGCTTTCAAATTGGCTACTGCTGGAGTGACTAACGGATTAGGAAACACAGATTTCGCATTATCAATTGGTCGTTATGCAATCGAGGTTGTAAACGGATTACCAGACAACACGGTTGCTGTTTTCGAAAGAAAAAATCTTGTTTTCGGAACTGGTTTACTTGCTGACTACAACACATTTACTTTAGTAGATGAAGACGAAATCGGTTTATTAACTGGAAAAGTTCGTGGGAAAGTTGTTTATGCGGCTGGAGTTGGATATTACAATCCAAGTGAAATCGTTTGGTTAACTTACGAAGACTAATTCACAAAAAATAAAAACCGACATTTGAAAAAGTGTCGGTTTATTAAATAACTTTAAAAAAATATAACTATGTCGTGTCTTGTATCGAAAGGAAAATTGCTTAATTGCCGTGACCAAAAAGGCGGAATTAAGTCAATTTATTTTGCAAACGGAACCGCTGACGATTTCGGATTTGTAATTTCAGCACATCAATTGACTTCATTGGGAACTTTAGACGAAGTTTTCAAATACGAAGTAAAAGCAACAACAAACACATTGACTGAAACTGGAACTTCTTCTGAAGACAACGGAACATTCTTTGTTGCTCAAGCATTAGCAATCACATTGCCAAAATTAGGTGCAGATTTACAAGCACAAGCACAATTGATTTGTGCTGGAAGACCAAGCGTTTTTGTTGAAGACTACAACGGAAACATTGTTCTTGTGGGTGCTTATAATGGTACTATGTCGAATATGACAAAAGTGACTGGTGGCGCCAGCGGTGACCTTTCTGGATTTACCTTAGCCGTAAATGCAGAAGAGAAGGACAATTCACCGTTCTTGGATTCAGCAATGAAAACTGCATTAAAATTATTAGTATCTGACGTGGTGGTTTCATAAAAATCGGATTTTAATTGTTGAAAAACGCATTGCATTTATTTGTAATGCGTTTTTTTGTGTTACAAAAGCAAAATAAATTGTTATTTTATTATGGTAGTATTCAATCCAACAGACGAAATTCATTCATTGCGTTGCATTCCGAGAAATCATTCGGAAATTGTATTGCTAAAATTACGCAATGAATTAAAAGATACAACAGAAACATTCGAAATTGAAACAATTATTTACAATTCATATATGATTTTGGAATTTGTGAAGACATTTGTTGAGGGCGAAAGTTCGGAAATCGAAATATTTGATTCAATTACTGACGAATTATTGTATCGTGGCAAATCTTATGCAACATCGCAAACAGATTTGGAAAATTACAAACTAACAAAAGGAGTTTTAAAAGTATAAAATGGAAAATAATTTACAAATATTTCAATTATCAAACTACAACAGACCAGAAATCAAAGAAGTTTCGGGCAAAAAGTGGGTTTTGAATGGCGACAAGAATCAATTTTATTATGATATTATTGACGCTTATAACGGATCGCCTACAAATTCGGCAATAATTGATTCATATTCGCAATTCATTTACGGAAAAGGATTGACTTCAAAAGACAAAGTTTCAAAAGCATCGAATTGGGCATACGTTATGTCAACACTTTCAAAGTCAGACTTGCGAAAAGTTTGTAAAGATTTTGAAATGTTTGGTGAAGCGTCTTTGGAATTGAAATATATTGACAATAAATTGCAAAAAATATATCATATTGCAAAACAATGTATTGCGCCAGAAATCGCAAATGAAGACGGTGAAATTAGTGGATATTATTTTTCGTATGATTTTAGAAATGTAAACAAATACAAACCAACACGAATTGATGCGTTCGGATATGGTGAACCGACAAAAGGTGAAAGAAGTGAAATTTTTATTATTTCAGATTACCAGGTCGGGCAATTTTATTATAAAAATCCTTCTTATATTTCGGGCCTTCCATTTTCAATGATGGAATCTGAAATTGCAAACTATTGCATCAATCACATTCAAAACGGATTGTCATTCGGACACGTTATAAATATGAACACGGGTGTTCAATTGTCTGAAGAAGAAATAATGCAAAACACGGCTCAAATAAAAAATCATTTGACTGGTTCGGGAAATGCTGGAAAATTCTTTTTGAATTGGAACGACAACAAAGATTCTGAAATCACAATCACACCGCTTGAAGTGAGCGATGCTCATCAACAATACCAATTTTTAAGTGCTGAATCACGTCAACAAATTATGACATCACACAAATTGACGTCTGGTTTGATTGTTGGTGTTGGTGCATCAAGTGGATTTTCTTCAAATGCTGACGAATTAGAAACTGCATTTCAAGAATTAATGATAAATGTAATTCGACCAAAACAAGAAATTGTTCTTGATAATTTAATGGAAATTTATGCAAGTCAAAACGTTTCAATTGATTTGTCATTTATTTCACTTCGAGCGTCTGACATCGTTTCACAAGACAATGTTCAATCGGTAGCAACTGACGTAATAGATTCAAAAGTTTCATACAATGGCGCACAAATTTCAAGTGCAATTGACATCATTGCAAAGGTAGGCGAAGGAATTTTGACACAAGAACAAGCGATTGTTTTCTTGGTTCAATTTTTATCGTTACCAGCCGAAGTTGCACAAGCAATGTTCACAAATCAAGTTGTTCCAATTACACAATTGTCGCAACAAATTTGTTGTTCAAAAGAAAAAACTGACGAAAACGAAGAAATGATTTTGAATCAAATCGCTGAAAGTTTGATTGAACTTGGTGAAGACGAAGACTTGGAAAATTACGAAGTTATTGACGAACGCAAACAAGAAGACGTTCCAGCAATTACAGAATTGACTTTGAAATTGGCTTCAGTTCCGACATCATTTCCAAATGTAACAAGCGAACAAGACAACGACATTTTTAAAATTCGTTATCAATACGCACCATTAAGAACAAGCGAAAATTCTCGTGAATTTTGCAATAAAATGGTGAGTGCTTCAAAAGTTTACAGAAAAGAAGACGTTTTATTTGCAAGTCAAAATCCAGCAATCAATCCTGGTTTTGGTCCAGGTGGTGCAGACACTTACAATTTATTTTTATACAAAGGTGGTGTGAATTGCTCACATTTTTGGATGCGAAAAATTTATTTAAAAAGAAACAACAAATCAATTTCAGTAAATGAAGCACAAAGAATCATAAATGAATTAGAACCAAGTGAACGTGCTGGTGCAAGACTTGAAACAAATCCAGTTGAAGTTGCACAAGTTGCTGAATCGTCAAACAATTATTGGTCGTTAGATCCAAATTATAGAAAATAAGATGACAACAATACTTTTAAAAGAAAACGAACTGACAAAAAACACGCCTTTGGGTGGGAACATTGACGTTGACAAATACGTTTTAGCGATTGCAGACTTTCAACGCATTAGAGTTGAAGAAATTCTTGGTGAAACACTTTACAATAAAATTTGTGAAGACTTTGAAAACGACGATTTGGTTGATGAATATTTGACTTTGTACGAAAATTATTTAGTTCCTTATATCATTCACGGATCGGCAATGGAATATTTGTTATTCGGTGCGTATCAAATCAATAATGGTGGAATCACAAAACACAATCCAGCCGATTCAACTTCAGTTGACAAAGTTGAGGTTGATTATTTAGTGAATCAACAACGTTTAAAAATGGAAATGTACGAATCACGTCTTGAAAGATGGTTGTGCAAATTTCATTTGCCAGAATATGTTTCAAATTCAAACAATATTGTGAATCCAATTAAATCAAAATTAGTTTGCGGGAAATGGTACTTACAAAATCCATATTAAAAATGCGAAAAGTAGATAAAAGAACTGAAGAAAATATAAAAAAACTAAAACTATTTTTAAAAAATGCAAACACTATTAAACGGAGTAACAACAACGACAACATCGGCAAAAAAAACAATTAACGGAGTTCATACAATTGTGTGCAAAGGGTTGAAAGGTTACAAGCAATTTATTGATTTCTATATTAGTGTTGACAATGTTCATTTTGTACTTTTTAAAAAGGTAATTTTAGGCGACGAAGTTTTCAGTTTTAATACTGGAAATTGTCATATTTATTGTAAATTTGAAACGGAATTGCAAGACAACAATCCGATTTTTGTTCATATGACTTAATTGTTGAAATTAAAATAAAAAAATAATAATTAAAATATAAAAACCAATTATGGCAATTGAAATTATAAATGTTGGTGCAAGTCCAAATGACGGAAATGGTGATCCAATTCGCGATGCTTTCATAAAATGCAACGACAACTTCGATGAACTTGAAACGACAAAAATAAGTGGAAGTGGAACAGACGACTATATTCCAAAATTCAACGGACCAGATGCAATAGAAAATAGTCAGATATTTGACAACGGAACAAATGTCGGAATTGGTACAAACACACCAAGTTCAACTTTGCAAGTTGGAAACGGAATCGGTATAAAAAATATTTTTATAAGCGGTGCGGGTAGTAGTTTGGCTTTAGGTGGTTTAAGTGTTTCTTTTTTAGGATTTTCTTCGGGTACTATTTCAACAATAAACACATCGGGTTCGGTTCCTTTGGGTGTTGGTACAAGGTCAACACAACCATTAGTCTTGGGTACAAATAACGCTGAAAGAATGCGAATTGATTCAAGCGGAAACGTTGGTATCGGAACGACAAGTCCAACTAATAAACTTGATGTTAATGGAAATGCTAAATTTCTTAACAATACGCAAATAACATCTGTTTCGCCTTATTCTCAATTTACAGATACTTTATTGGGAGATAGTGCATTTTTACAATATGGTGTTAATGCTTCAGCAAGTTCAACTGGAAACTTTTTTAATATTTTCAATC
>NZ_JBEIET010000018.1:0-27251 GCF_040382755.1 Flavobacterium sp. | reverse complement strand
TGTAACCTATAGAGGCAAATAAATGTTGTTTTATCCTTTACTTTTCAAACCCATTTTTAAAGAACGAATTTGGGGAGGTATCAAACTAAAAGAAGTTTTAAATAAATCTTTTGATGGCAGCCAAATTGGCGAAAGCTGGGAGTTAACAACTGTAGAAAATGATATTAGTGTTGTTGTTAATGGAGCATTTGAAGGATTGAATTTAAATCAATTAATTGAAAAATACCCTACAGAGTTATTAGGTGTTAATTCCATTCAACATTTCGGAAATAATTTTCCTTTACTTTTTAAATTTATTGACGCCAAAGAAGACTTGTCTATTCAAGTACATCCAGACGATGTATTGGCAAAAGAGCGGCACAACTCTTTTGGTAAAACGGAAATGTGGTACGTAATGCAAGCCGATGATAATGCAAGATTGGTAGTTGGATTTAAAGACAAAACAAATAAAAAAGAGTATCAAGAACATTTAGAAAATAAAACATTAGTTGCAGTTTTAAATGAAACTCCTGTAAAAGCAGGCGATGCTTTTTTTCTGGAAACAGGTACCGTTCACGCCATTGGCGCTGGTGTTTTAATTGCAGAAATTCAACAAACAAGCGACATTACCTATCGATTATATGATTGGGATAGGATAGATGCAAATGGAGTTGGTAGAGAATTACATACAGATTTAGCTCTTGATGCAATAAACTTTGAACCTACAAATACTAAATTAGACTACGAAGTTGTTAAAAATAAGTCAGTTAATTTAGTAGAATGTCCGTTTTTTAAGACCAATATTTTACAAATTTCAGATATTTACAATTGGAAAAAAACGAAAGAATCGTTCACGGTTTTGATGTGTACAGAAGGAAGTTTCACTATTAATATGCTACATTTTAAAGCTGAATTTAAAAAAGGAGATACTATATTAATTCCAGCTATAATAGATAGTTTTGAAATTATTGGTGAAGCAACTCTATTGGAAATTACAATTTAATTAGCAGCGTATTGATATATTGTTTACTTTTGCATCATAATTTTTAAAAATAAGAAAATGGCAAGCGTTAAAAACTTGAAAAAAGAAATTAACTACGTTTTAGGAGATATCTTAAACATAGTATATATTTGGGAAATGACTTCTACAGGAAAACCAACTGAATCTTCAGAGGCTTTAGTAGGAGATATTTACGATACATTTGATGCATTAATGGTAAAAGTAAACCAAAAAAATGTTGAAAATAAAAAAGCACATTACAAATTAGTAAAAGCTGAATTCGAAGTTGCTGCAAATCAATTTGTTGCAAAAGTAAACGAATTAAACTAAAAAAAATCGCAAAAAAAAAGATTATTTTTTTTGCAAATTAAATTATCAAGACTATATTTGCAGTGCAAAATGAGTCGCCGGTGTAGCTCAGCTGGCTAGAGCAGCTGATTTGTAATCAGCAGGTCGTGGGTTCGAGTCCCTCCACTGGCTCAAAAAAAAGGCAATCGAAAGATTGCCTTTTTTTATTTGTATTTATTGAAGTTTAAAAAACCAAAATGGGTTATAAAAAAAAATGCTTTTCTAAGAAAGCATTTTTTTGTTTTAAATATCGTCAAAATCTATATCTGTGTAACTTTTTGAAGAAGTAGAAGTAGGTTCTTCAGAATTGGAGTATTCTGCACCATCAGATTCTTTTTTAAAATCTTTTTGATGTCTTTCTGAAATTACTTCTTCTCCTTTATGGTTAATTACATATTCGGTCATTTCGCTTAAAATTTCATTAAAAGAAGCAAAATCTTCTTTATATAAATAAATTTTATGTTTTTTAAAATGATACGAACCATCTTCTTCTGTAAATTTTTTACTTTCAGTAATGGTAATGTAATAATCGTCTGCTTTTGTTGCTCTTACATCAAAGAAGTACGTTCTTCTTCCTGCTCTTAATACCTTAGAAAAAATGTCTTTTTCTACTAATTCTTTGTCATTCATAATCCTTCGTTCAATTATTAGTTGTTTTCGTGTTTCAAAAATCTAAAAAAAAACTTTATTAAACAATTTTTTTAAGCATTTTCTTTTTCAGAAAGTTGTTTTATGAATAAATCTTTATAAAAGCCTTCTTCTTTTACAAGTTCATTGTGTGTGCCTTGTTGTACAATTTTTCCTTCATCTAAAATTATTATTTTATTTGCATTTTTAGCTGCAGATGCTCTATGTGTTACGATAATTGTTGTTTTATCTTTGAAAATTAATTTAAAATTATTGATTATTTTTTCTTCAGTTTCTGTATCAACGGCGCTTAAACAATCATCTAAAATTAATATTGGTGCTTCTTTAATTATCGCTCTGGCTATAGAAACTCGTTGTTTTTGTCCGCCTGACAATGTAATACCTCGTTCTCCTAAAATAGTGTCATATTTATTAGTAAACAATTGAATATTATCATCCACTACTGCCATTTTTGCTGCTTCAATAATTTCATCGTCAGTGGCATCTTCTTTTCCAAATTTTATATTGTTTTTTATTGAATCGGAAAACAAGAATGGATCTTGCGTAACAATACTCATACTTTTTCTCAAATGATATAAATCGTAATCTGCTAAATCTTTACCATCAATTTTAATTTTAGAAATTCCAGATACGTCGTGAATTCGAGTTAATAAAGATAATATGGTTGATTTTCCTGATCCTGTTTTTCCTAAAATCGCAATAGTTTCTCCTTTGTTTATTGTAAAGCTAACATCAGTTAGTGCTTTTATGTTTGTGTCATCGTAGGTATAACTTACATTTTCAAAAGTAATTTTTCCTTCAATTGGAGTGGTAATTGTTCCTATATTTTGAATTTCGGGTTGTTCTGTTAAAAATTCATTGATTCTTTTTTGTGAGGCTTCTGCTTCTTGAACCAATGAAGAAACCCAGCCAAATGAAGCCACAGGCCAAACTAACATCCCTATGTATAATAAAAACTTAGCTATTACTCCAATGTCTTTAATTTCTCCATTAACATACATTTGTCCGCCTACAAAAATTACAATTAAATAACTTAATCCAATTAATAAAATCATTAGAGGTCCAAATAAAGCGTTTGTTTTGGCTAACGCTAAGTTTTTTTCTTTACTAATTTTAGATAATTTAATGAATTCATTATTTCTATCATTTTCTAAAGCATATGCTTTTATTACTCTGATTCCAGAAAAAAATTCTTGTGTAAAAGAGGAAAGCGTAGATAGATTCTCTTGATATTCGGTACTTTTTTTATTGATTCGTTTGCTTAAAACAAAAATACTATAAGATAAAATCGGTAGTGGAAGCAAGCAATAAATGGTAAGTTTTACGTTTACTGCCGACATACTAATAATGATTGCAGCAAATCGAATTATTGTATTTATGGTATACATTACCGCTGGTCCTACATACATTCTTACTTTTCCAACATCTTCACTAATTCGATTCATTAAGTCGCCAGTTCTGTTTTTTTTGTAAAAATTTTGAGAAAGATTTTGGTAATGATTGAATATTTCATTTTTCAAATCAAATTCTACAAATCGAGACATTACAATTAAGGTTTGACGCATTAAAAAGGTCAAAAATCCAGCAATTAAAGTGCAGAATATGATTAGTGCAATATTTTTAAAGAGTTCGTTTTTTAATAAAGCAGTGTCTTTGTTTTCCGATTTCAGAAAGGTTTCAATTAAGGAAATTGATTTCCCAACTAATTCCGGAGTGTATAATGCAAATATTTGTGCCACAATAGTGATGACAATTCCAAATAAAAAGCGGTATTTATATTTTATGAAATATTTATTTAAATATTGTAATTCTTTCATTTAAAGTAATGTAATTAAAAGTAATTTTAATTTTGTTAGTTAATTTATGGTTTTTTCTATTTTATGTTTAAAGCTTGTAATTATTGTATTCGTAAAAATAAAATAAAATAAAATACGAGAATTTTATATAATTTATACCTATTTTTGCGACTCATTATTGATAAATAATCAAATATACTCATGACAACAGATATTATAAATTCAAATGAACTACATAAAGTAGATCCTGTTTTTGGTCAAATTTCTTTTGACGGACACGAACAAGTTGTTTTTTGTAATGACAAAGATACAGGATTAAAAGCAATAATCGGAATTCATAATACCGTTCTTGGTCCAGCCCTTGGAGGTACCAGAATGTGGAAATATGCAAACGAGTGGGAAGCCTTAAATGATGTGTTGCGTTTATCTCGTGGTATGTCTTTTAAATCTTCTATTTCAGGATTGAATTTAGGTGGTGGAAAAGCAGTTATTATTGGTGATGCCAAAACTGAAAAAACACCGGAATTGATGAGAAAATTCGGAGAATATGTAAATTCATTATCTGGAAAATACATTACAGCTGAAGATGTTGGAATGGAAACTAAAGATATGGATACGGTAAGAGAAGTAACGCCTTATGTTACTGGAATTTCTGAAAGTAAAGGTGGCTCTGGAAATCCATCTCCAATCACAGCATATGGTGTTTTTATGGGAATGAAAGCGGCCGCTAAACACAAATTTGGCGTAGATACTTTAGCTGGAAAGCGCGTTTTAGTTCAAGGAATTGGGCATGTAGGTGAAGTTTTAGTACAACATTTAACGAATGAAGGTGCTATTGTAACTATTTCTGATATTAATGAAAATAGATTACATGAAGTGGGTTCAAAATACGGAGCTAAAATTTTTAGTGGAAACGATTTATACAGTTTAGATGTTGATATATACGCACCATGTGCTTTAGGCGCAACTATTAACGATGAAACCATTAGCAAGATTCAAGCAAAAGTAATTGCTGGGGCGGCTAATAATCAACTTGCTAATGAATTGATTCATGGAAAATTATTGAAAGAAAAAGGAATTTTATATGCTCCTGATTTCTTAATAAATGCAGGTGGTGTAATTAATGTGTATTCTGAGTTGGCAAATTTAACTTCTGCTCAAGTAATGGAAAAAACAGAAAATATTTACCATACTGCAATGGATATCTTTACCTTATCAGATGTTCAAAATATTACAACACATCAAGCGGCATTAAATATTGCTCAAAAAAGAATTGATGACAGAAAAAAAGAATTACAAAACAAATAATTCTTTAAAATAAAAAATTGTAAATTTGTCCCGAAATAAAACAATAATTATTTCGGGATAATTTTTTTAAAGTTCTTAGCCATGCTTAACAGAAGACATTTTAGAGTAAAAGTGATGCAAACCATCTATGCAATGCATCGTCACGAATCGGATTCATTAGATAAAGAGGAAAAATTTTTATTACAAAGTATTGAAAATTCTCAAGATTTATATTTAGTTATGCTTTCTATTTTCAATGAATTACAACTCAAAGAAAAAGCATATTTAGAATTAGCTTCTAAAAAACATTTGGCTACAAAAGAAGAACAAAATCCTAACTTTAAGTTTGTAAATAACAGTTTCTTTAAAGTTTTAGGAAATCACACTGCCTTTTATGATAAATTAGAAGAAAGAAAAATTGACAATTGGAAACGTAATGACGATTGTATTATTTTCCTTTTAGAAGCAATTAAAACTTCGGATATATACAAACGATATATGGCAGTTGAAACATCAGAATTTAAGAAAGATATTTTCTTTATATATGATGTTTTTAATGAGATTATTGCACCAAACGAAAAACTTTACGATTATTTAGAAGATTATAAAATTACATGGGTTGATGATATTCCTGTAATTAACACCTTACTTTCTAAGCAAATTAAGGCGATAAAAAGTTTTGATGATTCTTTAGAGTTGCCAGTTGTTTTTAAAGATTTAGATGACAAAGAATTTGTAAGAAATTTATTTAGAAAAACAGTTTTAAATGAATTGGAATTTGCAGCCACATTTGAAAACAAAACACCAAATTGGGATAAGGAGCGTATAGCGGAATTAGACACTATCATCCTTAAAATGGCTATTTGCGAATTGTTAAAATTCCCGTCAATTCCTGTAAAAGTTACCTTAAACGAATATTTAGAAATTGCTAAAGAATATTCTACGCCAAAAAGTAGTATATTTATCAACGGAATTTTAGATAATTTAGTAAAAGATTTTCAAGCCGAAGATAAAATTAAAAAAACGGGTAGAGGATTATTATAAATTAATTATTATGAAAAAAACAATTAGAATTTTTGTAATAGCTTCATTGCTAATTACTTGGTCTTGTAAAAAAGAGTTGACTCCAGAAGAAAATTTGATGCTTAGTTTACAAAAGAATGCTGATGCGCCAAAAACGAAAGTAACTTTTGATAAAATGGTTCACGATTTTGGTGAAATTAAACAAGGTGAAGTTGTGTCTACTACATTTACTATTAAGAATATAGGAGACAATGATTTATATGTTATAGAAGCACATGGTTCTTGTGGTTGTACGGTTCCAGAAGTTACTAAAGAGGCTATAGAGCCAGGGGAATCAGCGCCAATTCAAGTGAAATTTGACTCTAATGGAAAGTCTGGTGAAGTTACAAAATCAGTATTGATTACGTGTAATACAGCAAAAATTGTTGAAACTATTAATATAAAAGCAAGTATTAAAACTAAATAAAAACGATATGAATCCAATGTTAATTGCACAGTTGGTATTAATGATAGCGGTATTTTACTTCTTAATCATTATGCCGAAAAACAAAAAAATTAAATTAGAAAAACAATTTTTAACCAATTTAAAAACAGGCGATAAAATTATTACAATTGCCGGAATTCATGGTAAAGTTTCTGAAATTGCTGAAACTACAATTGTTATGGAAACCATGTCGGGTAAATTAAAAATTGAAAAAAGTTCAATTTCTGCTGAAATGAGTTTAAAATTGAACGAGAAGAAATAATTTTTTAAATTCCAAAAAAAATAAATTCCAAATTCCTAACTGAATAACAGTGGAATTTGGAATTTTTGTATAAAGTGTATTTTGTCATTCTGAACTTGTTTCAGAATCTATTTTTTTTCTTCTATTATTTCTTATTCTGAATTGCGTTTAATTCTGCAATTTTCACAATTACTTCAACCGCTTTTTGCATACTTTCTACAGGAACATATTCGTATTTGCCGTGAAAGTTATGTCCGCCAGCAAAAATGTTCGGACAAGGTAATCCCATAAATGATAAACGCGAACCATCAGTTCCGCCACGAATTGGCTTTATTAAAGGTTTTATGTTTAATTCTTTCATAGCTTGTTCGGCAAGTTTTACAATATGCATTACGGGTTCTACTTTTTCACGCATATTATAATATTGGTCTTTTATTTCTAAAACAGCAATGTCTTCGCCAAATTGTTTTTGGTATTTTTTATTAATTTTAGCAACTACTTCTTCAACATACAACTTACGTTTTTCGAATTTTTTACGATTATGATCTCTTATAATTAATTGCACTAAAGTATCTTCTATACTACCTTGAATATTTGTAACGTGATAAAATCCTTCGTAATTTTTAGTCGTTTCAGGAGTCTCGTCTTTCGGTAATTTTGAAATAAATTTATTCGCTAAAAGCATCGAATTGATCATTTTCCCTTTAGCATAACCTGGATGCACGCTTTTACCTTTGAAAGTTATTTTTACTCCAGCTGCATTAAAATTCTCATATTCTAATTCTCCAATTTGACTTCCATCCATTGTATAAGCCCAATCTGCAACAAATTTTTCTACATCGAAATGATCTGCGCCACGTCCAATTTCTTCATCAGGTGTAAAACATACTTTTAATGCTCCGTGTTTAATTTCTGGATGTTGCACTAAATATTCCATTGCAGTCATAATTTCTGTAATTCCTGCTTTGTCATCTGCACCTAGTAGCGTAGTACCGTCAGTAGTAATTAAAGTTTGACCTTTATATTGTAATAAATCTTTGAAGTAAGAAGGCGATAAGATGATGTTTTTTTCGGCATTTAAAACAATATCGCCACCATCATAATTTTTAATAATTTGTGGTTTTACATCTTTTCCAGTAAAATCAGGAGTGGTATCAAAATGCGAAACAAAACCAATTGTAGGTACTTCGTAATCTAAATTACTTGGCAAAGTTGCCATTACATAGGATTTGTCGTCAATTGAAACATCTGACAAACCTATTTGTTTTAACTCTTCAACTAATTTATTGGCTAAATCCCATTGTTTAGCAGTACTTGGAGTTGTGTTAGATTCCGGATCCGATTCTGTATCTACAATAACGTATCCAATAAAACGGTCAATTATATGTTGCATCTGTTTTGTTTTTAATAGTGATGCAAATATAAATGTTTAATGTTTAAAAGTTTAAAAGTTTAGAAGGTTTATTTGGGTATTTGTATTGAAATTCTTCAGCTCAAAATTAATTCTTAAAATTATAAGTAATAGTTCCTACTTGTTTTTCAGCAGCTGAATCACTTGCTGACCATTTTGTTTTTCGAGCAAAGTTTTTAGCTAATGCAATTAAGCAAGCATCTCCCGTTGTACCTCTACCATTTGATACTCCAATTGTATTTCCAGCTTTATCAACGGTAACCTCAATTACTACTTTTCCGAAAGAATTACATTCGTTACCAACTGCGGGTTGACTAATATTTCTTCTTCCTGCTAAACTATAATTGGCACCACCTGAGCCACCACTTCCATTTCCGCCACCAGACCCTGAGCCATTTCCTGCTCCGTTGCCCGTACCGTTTCCAGAACCATTTCCGCCACCTGTTCCACCTCCAGATCCGCCACCGCCATAATACCCGTTTGAATTGGCATTTCCGTTAGCTGAACCTTGATTTCCGTTTGTAGTACTATTTCCATCACCACCTTTGTTTTTACCTTTAATCATATTGCTCAAAGCACTATTAGGTTTTTTTACAGGCGTTTTTGGAGTTTCTACTGGTTTTGTTTCGGTTGGCTTTTTATCCTTAGGTTTGATTTTAGATTTTGGTGGAGTAGGTACATCGGCTCCAGCATTATCTTGTGTTATGATTTCATCAGTTGTTGCCTCTTCAGGTTCTGATGCTACATCTTTCATATTCACTTCTAAAGTTTCATTTAAATAATCATCACCTTTTCCAAAATCGGTATCGCCATAATTTAACGTAACGCCACCGCCACCGCCACCTTGTGCGATTAACATTTCGGTTTTTCCAAAAGGAGGCCAAAATCGTACAAATAATAATAAAAGTACGATGCAGACTACTGAATGTGTAGTAATTACAATGGATTTATTTGAATCAGAAAGTGTAGATTTCTTTAGAAAATGAATTAACAACCAAACTGAACCAATTAATAAAACCAGTAAAAGCAAGGTAAAATAGCCGTGCTCGTAAAGTGTTTTAAATAAATTTATAATTGATCTCATTTTTGGTTTTTTGTAATAACGATTAAAAGTAATAAAAATTGTTGAAACAAAAAAAAACTAGGTTCAAAATAGTTTAAACCTAGTTTTTAATAGTTAAGGTATTTTTAATTTTATACTAATTGTTTTAAAGCAATTTCATAAGCTCTAGCGCTAATATTTGTTTTGCTAGAATTTACATCAAATGTTTTTTGAATAGCTTTCCCAATAATTTCAGAAGCATCATTAAAAATAGCTTCATCTGTCATTTGTACTTTTTTCTCCATAAAATAAGCAAAAACTCTTGCCATTCCACAATTTGAAATAAAATCTGGAATTAAACTTACTTTATTGTCCGTTTCTTCCATAATTGGTCCGTAGAAAATTGCTGCGTCAGCGAAAGGAACGTTAGCACCACACGAAATCACTTCTAAACCATTTGTAATCATATTTTCTACATTGTCTTTAGAAACAATTCTTGAAGCGGCACACGGAGCAAAAATTTGTGCACCAATTTTCCAAATTTTATCATTAATTTCAGTAAAAGGAATCATTTGGTCAGAAACCAATTTGTTACCATCTTTATTTCTGAATAATTCTGTTATTTCTTCAAATGTAAATCCGTTTTCGTTTAGCACACCGCCATCTCTGTCAATAATTCCAACTACTTTCGCACCCATTTTAGCTAAATAAAAAGCGGCAGCAGAACCTACATTTCCAAAACCTTGTACAATGGCTTTTTTGCCAACAACGTTTCCTCCATAAATTCCGTAAAAATGCTTTACAGCTTCTGCTACTCCGTAACCTGTAATCATATCGGCTACAGTATATTTTTTAGATAAATCTGGAGTAAATTCGCCATTTTCAATTACTTTGATAACACCTTGGCGTAATTGTCCGATTCTATTGATTTTATCTGCTTCACTTGGTTTGAAATGTCCGTTGAAAACACCTTCTTGCGGATGCCATACACCACATTCTTCTGTCATTGGAATTACTTCGTGAATTTCATCTACATTTAAATCGCCACCTGTTCCGTAATAATTTTTTAATAAAGGAGAAACCGCTTTGTACCAACGTTCTAAAACGCCTTTTTTACGAGGATCTGCTGGATCGAAATTAATTCCAGATTTCGCTCCACCAATTGCAGGACCAGAAACTGAAAATTTTACTTCCATCGTTTTAGCTAACGAAAGTACTTCGTTTTGATCTAATCCTTTTCTCATACGCGTTCCACCACCTGCGGCACCACCACGTAATGAATTTATTACAGTCCAACCTTCTGCTTCCGTTTCAGGGTCTTTCCAGTTAAATACTATTTCAGGTTCTTTGTTTTCGAATTTATGTAGTAAATCTTTCATGTTTTGATTTTAGGGTTTTATTTATTTTGCAAATATAATTGTAAAAAATGATTACGGAAAATTATTAGTTAAAATACTTCTCCTGAGCTATGATTTTGTTTAGCGCCTGTTACACTTGATAAAACATTAATTTCATTTCGTAGTTTTAGCACGCCAAGTAATGCAAAAATTAAAGCTTCTTTATATTGTATGGTTTTTTCATCAGGAATTATGATTTCAGTTTTTGGCAAGTGATTTTTAATTCTGTCGATTAGAAAATCGTTATAAACTCCTCCGCCAGAAATTAATAGTTTTCCAGTTTTTGTCTGTAATATCTTACCAATTTGAAAGGCAATATGTTCAGTAAATGTTCGCATTTTGTCTTTAGTTGAAATGGGATAATTTTCTAAAATAGGTAAAATAATTTCTTGTACAAATTCAAAACCTAATGATTTCGGATATGGTTTTTGATAAAATTCTAATGTATTCAATTCATCAAATAATTCTAAACTTATATTTCCAGATTCCGAAATTTTACCTTTATCGTCATATTCTAATCCGAACGTATTCGCATAGAAATTTAAAACGGTATTTACAGGCGAAATGTCAAAAGCAATTCGCTCTTTATTTTCTTCAAAAGAAATATTTGAAAAGCCACCTAAATTTAAACAATAATCGAATTCAGAAAATAAAATTTTATCGCCAATTGGTACTAAAGGAGCGCCTTGTCCACCAAAAAGCACATCTTGGACTCTAAAATCACAAACCACTTTTTGATTTGTAATTTTTGCGATTTCTGGTAAGTTACCAATTTGAAGCGTGAAGCCATTTTGTGGTTGATGTAAAATAGTATGTCCATGTGAACAAACCGCATCAAGATTTGAAATGTTGTTTTTGACTATGAATTCAGAAATAATATTTCCTAATAAATTTGTGTATTCAATATTTAACTCTGAAAGCTCACTGCTACTATAATGAATTCCATTTTTTAGTTTTGATATCATTTCATTTGAATACGAAATGGTATCACATTCAAATATTTTATAGGACCATTTTCCATCATTTATTTCAAAATTAATATGTGCCAAATCCACTCCATCTAATGAAGTGCCTGACATTACGCCGATAACGTTATAGTTGTGCTTAAACATGGGTTAAAAATACAATTTCTTATTGAAAATTTCATATTATTTACCTACATTTGATGCAAATTTTTATGAAATATTCAATTAACCTATAGTAAAATAATGGATTTTAAATTAAACGAAGAGCAATTAATGATTCAACAAGCTGCGAAAGATTTTGCTGTTACAGAATTGTTACCTGGTGTTATTGAAAGAGATGAACATTCTAAATTTCCGACTGAGCAAGTTAAAAAAATGGCGGAACTTGGTTTTATGGGAATGATGGTAGATCCTAAATATGGTGGCGCTGGATTAGATAGTGTTTCTTATGTGTTAGCCATGGAAGAAATTGCTAAAATTGATGCCTCTGCAGCTGTTATTATGTCTGTAAACAACTCATTAGTTTGTGCGGGTTTAGAAAAATATGGTTCGGAAGAACAAAAAATTAAATATTTAACACCTTTAGCTAAAGGCGATGTAATTGGTGCTTTTTGTTTGTCTGAGCCGGAAGCAGGTTCAGATGCGACTTCGCAAAAAACGACTGCAATTGATATGGGTGATCATTATTTATTAAATGGTACCAAAAATTGGATTACAAACGGAGGAACGGCTTCTATTTATTTAGTTATTGCTCAAACAGACATTTCAAAAGGACATAAAGGAATTAATGTTTTAATTGTAGAAAAAGGAATGCCTGGTTTTGAAGTTGGACCGAAAGAAAAGAAAATGGGTATTCGTGGTTCGGATACGCATACATTGTTATTTAATGATGTAAAAGTTCCAAAAGAAAACAGAATTGGTGAAGACGGATTTGGTTTTGCCTTTGCCATGTCAACTTTAAATGGTGGAAGAATCGGAATAGCGTCTCAAGCTTTAGGTATCGCTCAAGGAGCTTATGAATTAGCATTGAAATATTCTCAAGAGCGAGTGGCATTTAAAAAACCTATTTTTCAACATCAAGCCATCGCTTTCAAATTAGCCGATATGCATGTGAAAATTACATGTGCTCGATTGTTAATTCATAAAGCAGCAGCTGAAAAAGATTTAGGTGAAGATATTGCGCATTCAGGTGCCATGGCTAAATTATATGCTTCAGAAATTGCTTTAGAAGTGGCTAATGAAGCGGTTCAAATTCATGGTGGTAATGGTTATGTTAGTGAGTACCATGTAGAACGAATGATGCGTGATTCTAAAATCACACAAATTTATGAAGGTACTTCAGAGATTCAAAGAATTGTAATTTCAAGAGGTTTGGTATCGTAATATTCAAATATGATTATAATAAAAAAGGCAGCCAGTTGGTTGCCTTTTTTATTATAATATTTCTAAAGTTCTTTCTAAACTCATGCCTCGTGAACCTTTTATAAGTAGAAAACTGTTTTCTACTTTTTGATTTGTAAATGCTGATTGAAAAGATTCAAAAGTTTCATAAAAATTCATTTTTGTGTTTGAGTTTTTATGAGCAAAAAAATCTTTTCCAATAAAATAAAAATTACTATCTGTTTGATTTATACAAAAGTCAATTAGTTTTTTGTGTTCTTCGGAACTTTCTGTACCTAACTCAAACATATCTCCCAAAATAGCGATTTTATTTTTCTCTTCTAGTTGAAAAAAATTGGTTAACGCTGCAGCCATACTACTCGGATTGGCATTGTATGCATCCAATATAATTTTATTTGAGTTTTTTTCTAATAGCTGAGAACGATTATTATTTGGAATGTAGTTTTCTATACCAAATTTTATTTTTTCATTTGAAACGCCAAAATGTTTACCAATAGTTATGGCTGCATTAATGTTGTTCGAATTATATAAACCTATTAAATGCGATTGAATAATAGTGTTATCAAACTCAATTTTTACCATTGGATTGGTTTCTATTTTAGAAATCGAAACGAAATTTTCTGGAGTATTTAAACCAAAAGTAATGTTGGTTATATTTTTGGTTTTATCATTTTGAATGACATCATCAGTATTTACAAATGCTGTTTTTTGGTTCGCAAAAAGAAATTCGTACAATTCGCTCTTACCTTTAATAACGCCTTCAGTTCCTCCGAATCCTTCTAAATGGGCTTTTCCGAAATTGGTAATATAACCAAAATCTGGTTCGCAAATACCGCAAAGCATTTCAATTTCTTTTTGATGATTCGCACCCATTTCTACAATGCCTATTTCTGTGCTTTTATCAAAAGAAAGCAGGGTTAATGGAACGCCAATGTGATTGTTTAAATTTCCAACGGTTGCTTTGGTGTTGTATTTTTGAGAAAGTACAGCGTGAATCAGTTCTTTGGTAGTTGTTTTTCCATTACTTCCGGTTAATCCAATTATGGTAATGTTAAGTTGATTCCTATGGTAATTGGCTAATTGTTGTAACGTAAATAATGCATTTTCTACTAAAATAAATCGTTCGTCAATTTTATATTCTGCTTCATCAATTATTGCAAACTTGGCACCGTTTTCTAATGCACTTAAAGCAAATTTATTTCCGTTAAAATTATCGCCTTTAAGGGCTACAAACATATTGTTTGCTTTGATTTTTCTATTATCAGTTGCAATACCCGTTGATTGCAAAAAGTAGTTGTAAATTGCTGCTATTTCCATACTGCTAAAATAAAAAAAAGCCCTTTAAAAATAAAGGGCTTTTGAATATTATTTAAGAAATATTATTTCTTAACGTTACCTCTTGGTGTTTTCTTGTTGTTTTTAGGACCTACTTTAGACATTGCACATCTAAATCCAATATAGTCTGTTGCCATATCTTGTGGGAAATATCTTCTTGAAGCTGGATCTAACCAATAAGCTCTATCTCTCCATGAACCTCCTTTGTAAACTCTTACGTTGTCGTCTACTAATGTTGTTCTGTTGTCAGATTTATCATATTGTTTTACCTGATTTCCTGCACTATCTGCTGAAATTTTATGTAATGGAGATTTGTACATTCTTTGGTTTGGATCTTCTTTTTTAGATGCTTCTTCGTCATTTGCACCAAAATCAAAATATCTTGTTGATTGTTTGTCTCCATCTCTATAATTTCTGTTATCAGAAGTAGAGAAGTTTTGTCTTAAATATGTTTCGTTTTCATCAACTGGTACTTGAGCAATAGATCCAGGAAAATTTCTAGCAATTACTTTACCAGTACTTAATGTGTCATACTTAATGTTTTCACTAGTAACCATTTCTACTGTTCCATCATCACCAATTTTATTTTTAGTGTAAACGTTACCTCTAAAGTAGTTAAAGTCATTTGCTTCATCATCAACAATTGGTCTGTAAACGTCTTGTACCCATTCTGCTACATTTCCTGCCATATCATATAAACCAAAATCATTTGGAGGATAAGCTTTAACAAAGTTTGTAATATCAGCACCATCATCAGACCATCCAGCAATTCCACCGTAATCACCTTTACCTTGTTTAAAGTTAGCCAATTGATCACCTCTTAATTGTCTTTTACCAGAACGTGTGTATTGACCTTTCCAAGGGTATTTCTTTTGACCTTTGTATATGTTATATTCTCTGTTACCTACTAAAGCTAATGCAGCATATTCCCATTCTGCTTCGGTTGGAAGTCTATATTCTGGCAATATAATACCTGAACTTCTTTGTGCATATACGTTTTTGGCTTCAGTTGCTGTTGCAGCTCCTTTTTTACTAGGACCTTTTTGTCCCATTGGTTTTTTCAAAACAATCTCTTCTTTACCACCAAATGTTTTTGAAGGTGAATTGATGTATGATTCAGTATCAAAGTTAGCATCTGCTGTTACTTCCGCACTAATTTTGTTTCCTTTTTTAAGGTAACCTTCTTTTTCAAGAATATTTTCGTTTACACGATTGGTTCTCCATTCACAAAATTCAGTTGCTTGAATCCAATTTACTCCAACTACTGGATAGTTTGCATAAGCAGGATGTCTTAAATAGTTGTTTGTCATCGTTTCGTTATATCCTAAACGATTTCTCCAAACTAATGTATCTGGAACAACCCCAGTATAAATGTGTTTGTAATTATCTTGTGTTGGAGGATATACTGATTTTACCCAATATAAGTATTCTGCATACATTAAATTAGTAACTTCAGTTTCATCCATGTAAAAAGATTGAACGTGTTGCTTAGTTGGGCTATTGTTCCAATCGTGCATTACGTCATCTTCTACTTTTCCCATAGTGAATGTTCCTCCTTCAATTGAGGTCATTCCAGGAGGTGTTTCTTGTTTTTTATATTTGGTATTGTATTGGAAACCACCTTTTTTATCGTTGATTTGCCATCCAGTTGCGCTAGAACCACCTTTAGTGCTTCCGCTCTTACTACAGCTGGTAAAACCCATTGCTACAGTCAACGCTAGTAACAATTTTAAAGTCATAATTTTAGTAACTTTCATACTTTTGTAGGTAATAATTTAAGTGCCGCAAGATACTAATAAACCATTAATATGCAACAAAAAAATAAAAAAAATTAAACAATAATTTTACTTGATATATATGGAAACGAAAAATCTTGTTAAATATTGTATAATGTTATCTAAAAATTCATTATTTGCAATATTTTAGTTTATTTTGCGTTATTATGGGAATGAAAAAGAAATATTTACTTTTATTATTGGTTTCGTTTTTGAGTTTTGCTCAAAACACAAAAAACTTTTCATTGATATGGAATAATAATGCTACTTTTATAATAGGAGCATCAAAGTACAATATACCTCAATTTCAATCGGATAATTTTGAGTTTCACGAAGCAAAAAAAACAATTACCTATGTAAATAGTTTCAAATTGCCTGGTGTGGTTTCTGAAGGTACTGCTTTTATAAATAATATTATTTATGAAACAATTGATGTGACTGTTTTAGGTGATTTGAATACTTTAAATGTATCATCAAAGATTGATTTCCAATCTCATTCATCTTATGCGAGAGATGTGGCTATGCTTTCTTTTAGTTTTAATCCTATCGTAAAAGAAAATTCAGTTTATAAAAGAGTAAAATCCTTCACCTTAAATTATTCGATTTCTACATTTGGTAAATCCTTACAAAACGTAAATGCTATACAAAATTCTGTTTTAGCTAATGGTACATGGCATAGGTTTTATGTAGAAAAATCAGGAGTTTATCAAGTAAGCAAAAGTTTTCTTCAAAGCATTGGGGTAAATGTAGCAGTTGATCCAAGAAATATTAAAATTTACGGCAATGGAGGCAGAATGTTGCCATTACTAAATAGTATTCCGTATCCCATAGATTTAGAAGAAAATGCCATTCAATTTATAGGTGAAGAAGACGGTGTTTTTAATGAAAACGACTATATTTTGTTTTATGCAGAAGGTGTCGATACATGGAACGAAGAAAGTTTAACGCATGTAAATCAATTTGCAGACAGATCCTATTATTATGTTACTACAACGGGTGCATCTGGAAAAAGAATTCAACCTTATATTGAGCCAGTTGGTTCGGCAAACTTATTTCTTTCAAATTATGATGGGTATCAATTTCACGAAGTAGATTTATTTAATGCAGGAAAAATAGGTAGGAGATGGTTTGGTGAAAAATTTGATTTAGATGATAATCAGACGTTTCCATTTGTATTACCAAATTACATATCGGGTTCACCCGTAAATTTATCTGCGAATTTTGCAGCTGTTTCATTTGTTTCCACTTCATTTAAAGTAAAAGCAAATGCTGTTGATATTGGGACGGTTCCAATAAATGCTGCTACAGGTTCTACTTTAGGTTTTGAAAATATTCTAAATACCAGCTTTGTTCCTACTTCAAACTCGGTAACTATCGATTTATCATACATTAATAATGGTGTGCCTTCTTCAAAAGGATATTTAGATTACATCATTTTAAAATATAATGCCGAGTTAAAAGGTTTTGGCAAACAATTTTTATTTACTAATAATTTAGTAAAAACAAATATCGGTATAGGACAATTTTCTATTTCAAATGCTTCAAATATTAAATATGTATGGGATGTAACAGATATATATAATGTAAAAAAATTAGATAATACGCAAAATAGTATTTCTTTTAAATTGGCTTTAGGTCAAGATAAAAAGTTTGTTGCAGTTGATGTCGCCGATTTTTACATTCCTTTAAAAGAGTCCAATACCAATGTGTCTAATCAAAATTTAAAAGGGACTATTTTCAAAAATAACCAAGGTGTTTTTCAAGATATTGATTACTTAATTGTAACTCCGTCTAATTTAGTAGCACAAGCTGAAACTTTGGCTAATTTCCATAGAAATAATTCAAATATGAATGTTAAAGTAGTCTCGCTACCTTTAATATACACCGAATTTGGAGGCGGAAAACAAGATGTAGCTGCTATAAGAAACTTTGTAAAATACGTATATGATAATGCTTCAAATTCAGCTAATAAAGTAAAATATTTAAATTTATTTGGTGATGCATCTTACGATTTTAAGGAAAGAATTCGAAACAATACGAATGTAGTGCCTATTTTCCATGGCTTCGAAGTGGCTCAATCTTTAAATCCGAATAACAGTACTAATTTCTCTTTGTTTTCATCTTTCATGTCTGATGATTTCTTTACACTAATGGATGACAATGAAGGAAATATGCAATCTTCTGCAGATTTAATGGATTTAGCTGTAGGCAGAATGCTAGTTTCTTCAAACACACAAGCTTCAGAAATGGTAAATAAAGTACTTGAATATCATGATGAAAAGTCATACAAAAGATGGCGAAATAACCTAGTGTATTATGCTGATGACCCCGATCCTTTTTTATCGGGAGATTATTTGTTGCAAAAAGATTTAAACGAATTAGCTGACGAAGTTTCAGTTGCAAACCCTTTTTTTAATGCTAACAAAATTTTCACAGATGCTTATGTGCAAGAGGTAAGCGCTGGTGGTCCTAGATATCCACAAGCAAAAAAAGCATTTTTAGACGCTATCGAATTAGGTGCGTTAGTCTTAAATTATTACGGACATGGAAACGAAGAAAGTTTTGCTGTAGAACGGATTTTTGAAAAATCAGACGCACAAGCATTAGGAAACAGATACAAATATCCATTATTTATTACTATTACTTGTGAATTCACTAGGTTTGATGATCCAAACCGCCCAACTGGTGGAGAATATATGTATTGGAATAAAGCAGGAGGTGCCATTGCATTATTAGCTACAACCAGACAAATTAGTCAATCTTTAGGAATTCAGTTAAATGAAGAAATTTATAATAATTTGTTCACCATGGAAAATAATTCATATATTTCTATTGCCGAGTCACTTCGTCGTGCTAAAATTAATATTGGTGGTTCAAATAAAAGAGTTGTTTTTTATATTGGCGATCCCGCTTTAAAATTGGCAATTCCAAGACCAAAAGTAGTTTTAACCAAAGTAAATGGCGAAAACATCAATACAACATCACTTTCTTTACAAGCTTTGTCATTAGCTACACTATCAGGGGAAGTTTTGGACGAGAATAATACTTTAATTTCAAATTATAATGGAGATTTAGCCGTCCAAGTTTATGATAAAAATTTAAACAGATTAACATTAGACAATGACAATGCGTCTTTACCACCATATAATCAACCTAAACTAAATTTTGTGAGTTTAGGAGAAGTTATTTACAGAGGTAACGCTTCAGTAGTAAATGGAAAGTTTGAATTTAGTTTTATTGTACCACAAGATATTCAAATTCCCTTAGGAAATGGTAGAGTGAGTTTTTACGCAAAAAGTAATTCGCCAGCTTTACAAAATCAAACAGGTTATAACACGCAAATTAAAGTTGGTGGGGTAAACACGTCAGCTCCTTCTGATACCACGCCACCAAAGTTAAAATTGTACATGAACGATACGAATTTTGTGAGTGGTGGAATTACAAATGAATCTCCAATTTTCTTGGCTTTTCTTGAAGATGAAAACGGAATAAACACAGCAAGCGGAATTGGGCATGATATTGTGGCTATTTTAGATAATGATGAAAACAATCCGTTTAATTTAAATGATTATTATGAAACAGAAACGGATAACTATAAAAAAGGAAAAGTTACTTATCCGTTCAGAGATTTAGCTCCCGGTTTACATACGATTTTATTTAAAGCTTGGGATGTATATAATAATTTAATTACCGCTGAAATTCAGTTTGTGGTTATTGGCGATGGTGATTTAGAATTACAACATGTTTTAAATTATCCAAATCCGTTTGTAAATTATACCGAATTTTGGTTTAGTCACAATCGACCATTTGAACCATTAGATGTACAAGTTCAGATTTTAACCATAACGGGAAAATTAGTAAAAACAATTAATCAAACTATTGTTAATGAAGGATTTACTTCAAGAGATGTTAAATGGGATGGTAAAGATGATTTTGGTGATAAAATAGGGAAAGGCGTTTATGTTTATAAATTAACAGTAAAATCAACAATAACGGGCAAAAAAACAGAAAAAATAGAAAAACTTGTAATCCTATAAAAAAAATGTATATTTGTCAATTCACTATAAAAACAAGCATATTGAAATAAAATTACATCTGAAATAAATATATAAATTGTAACCAAATCAAACAGATGAAAAATCTAATTAAACTTTTAACAATTTTAGTAGTTGCCCAGTATGCTCATGCGCAAGATAGAGTAATTACTACAGGAGTACCTTTTTTACTAATTGCCGCTGATGCCCGTTCTGCAGGTATGGCCGATATGGGTGTAGCAACTTCTGCCGATGCGTATTCGCAACAATTTAACCCTTCAAAATATGCGTTTTCAAAGCAAAAGCAAGGATTTTCAATGAGTTATACGCCTTATTTAACCAGTATAGCAAATGATATTTCTTTGGGACAACTAACTTATTTTAATAGGTTTAATGACCGTATGGCTTTTTCAGGAAGTTTACGTTATTTTGGTTTTGGAGATATTGAACTAAGAGAAACGGGTGACCCAAATGAAGTACCAGTAATTACAAGTCCAAATGAATTCGCAATTGATGGTTCGTATTCATTGAAACTTAGTCCAGAATTTGCAATGGGAGTTTCTGGGCGTTATATACGTTCTAATTTAAAAATTGCAAATGCAACAACTGATGTCAGACCAGCAACAACATTTGCGGTAGATGTATCAGGTATTTATCAGTCGGAAGAAGAAGTATATGATAATTTTAACGGAAAATGGAGAGCTGGTTTTAACTTTCAAAATTTAGGCCCAAAGTTATCCTATGATAATGATTTGTTAAATGAAAACTTTATTCCAGCGAACATGCGATTGGGAGGAAGTTTTGATTTTATTTTAGATGATTATAATAAAGTAAGCTTAATTGGAGAAACTACAAAATTATTAGTACCGACACCTCAAACTGTTACCGATTTAAATAATGATGGTGTGGTTGATGCTACTGATAAATCAATAAACAACCAAAATTATAGAAATATAAGCTGGACAAGCGGAATTTTTCAATCTTTCGGAGATGCGCCAGATGGTTTTTCGGAAGAATTAAAAGAATTTACTTGGGCATTAGGAGCAGAGTACTGGTATCAAGATTCGTTTGCTTTAAGAACAGGTTATTTTAATGAAAGTGTTGAAAAAGGAGCAAGAAAATACCTAACATTAGGAGCAGGGTTTAAGTATAATATTGTGAAAATAGATGTTTCATATTTGTTCTCAGCATCAAAAGTTAGAAACCCACTTGAGAATACTTTACGATTTTCTTTATCATTTAATTTTGGAGACGAATACGATGATAACTAATACAAAATAAAACTAATTTAAATCCAAATTCAATATTTTTTGAATTTGGTTTTTTTTTCCATAATAAGTAAAAAAACACACACTTATGAAAGAAATACGAATAGAAACTAAAGTATCTGTTTTTGAGTCATTTGATGAATTATCAGATTCGGAAAAAGATTACATGAATAAAGCCATTGAAATTAGAAAAAAAGCGTACGCGCCCTATTCTAAATTTTTAGTTGGTGCCGCAATTGTTTTAGATAATGGTGTGGTATTACAAGGCTCAAATCAAGAAAACGCTGCCTATCCATCTGGTTTGTGTGCAGAACGCGTCGTTATTTTTTATGCTGGCGCAAATTATCCAGACAATAAAATTGTAAAAATGTTTATTTCGGCAGCACCATCAGACCGTGAGGCTACTAGTCCAATTCCTCCTTGTGGCTCGTGTCGTCAATCCATTTCTGAATATGAAGTGAAACAAGATTTGCCTATCGAAATTTATTATATGGGTTCAACTGGACCTATACATAAATCTGATTCTTTGAAAAATTTATTGCCTTTTATGTTTGATAAAGCGAATCTATAACGATTTCGTTAGTAAAAAATAAAATAAATCGATTATTTTCTTAATTTAAACAGTAATAAATTTTTAGAATAAAATACGTTGTAGTATTTTTGTGGTTCGTAAAAAAATAAATAGTTACATATATGAAACCAATTACAAAAGAAGTATATCTAAAATGGTATGAAGACATGCAGTTTTGGAGAAAGTTTGAAGACAAATTAGCAGCCTTATATATACAACAAAAAGTAAGAGGATTTCTTCATTTATATAACGGACAAGAAGCCGTTTTAGCAGGTGCATTACACGCTATGGAATTAGGCGGAAAAGATAAAATGATTACCGCTTATAGAAATCACGTACAGCCAATTGGTATGGGTGTAGATCCAAGAGCTGTAATGGCAGAATTATTAGGAAAAGTTACCGGAACTTCAAAAGGTATGGGTGGTTCTATGCATATTTTTTCTAAAGAACATGGTTTTTATGGTGGTCATGGAATTGTTGGTGCTCAAATTCCTGTTGGTGCAGGTATGGCTTTCGCCGATAAATATTTCGAAACGGGTGGGGTTACATTGACTTATTTTGGAGATGGAGCAGCACGTCAAGGATCATTACACGAAGCATTTAATATGGCAATGACTTGGAAATTACCAGTAGTATTTATTTGTGAAAACAATGGATACGCAATGGGTACTTCAGTAGAAAGAACAGCCAATCATACGGATATTTGGAAATTAGGTTTAGGATATGAAATGCCTTGTGGACCTGTAGATGCAATGAATCCTGTAAAAGTTGCAGAAGCTATGCATGAAGCTATGGAACGTGCCAGAAGAGGAGAAGGACCAACTTTCTTAGAAATGAAAACATACAGATATAGAGGACATTCTATGTCTGACGCACAACATTACAGAACCAAAGAGGAAGTGGAAGAATACAGAAAAATTGATCCAATTACTCAGGTTTTAGATATAATTAAAGAGAAAAAGTATGCTACTGAAGCAGAAATTGAAGCAATAGACCAAAGAGTAAATGATTTAGTAGCAGAATGTGAAAAATTCGCTGAAGAATCTCCTTTCCCAGAAGCACAGCAATTATATGATGTGGTTTACGAACAAGAAAATTATCCATTTATTCCTCACAGACTATAAATTATGGCAACAGTAATTACAATGCCCCGTTTAAGTGATACCATGACTGAAGGTGTGGTAGCCGCTTGGTTGAAAAAAGTGGGTGACACAATAAAAACAGGTGAAATTTTAGCCGAAATTGAGACAGATAAAGCCACAATGGAATTTGAATCATTTTATGATGGTGTTTTATTACATATAGGTATTCAACAAGGAGAATCTGCTCCGGTTGATTCATTATTAGCAATTGTTGGAAAACAAGGTGAAGATATTTCTGCGTTATTAACTGGAAATACTACCGCTTCTGCTGCCGAAGAAGTTAAAACAGAAACTAAAACAGCTTCAACGCCATCTGAAATTCCAGCTGGTGTAAAAGTAGTAACGATGCCTCGTTTGTCTGATACTATGACTACAGGAACAGTTGCCACTTGGTTGAAAAAAGTAGGTGATACCGTTAAAGAAGGTGATATTTTAGCTGAAATCGAAACGGATAAAGCTACAATGGAATTTGAATCGTTTAATTCTGGTACCTTATTATATATAGGTGTAGAAGAAGGCGGGACGGCTCCAGTAGATACAATTTTAGCAATCTTAGGACCAGCAGGAACAGATGTTTCAGGAATAGCCGCTAGCTTTACAGTTCGTGGAACAGTTGAAACTCCAAAGGTTGAAGATGTTAAACAAGATACTAACCCAACACCCAACACCCAACACCCAACAACCAATACAAATGACAGAATTTTCGCATCGCCTTTAGCTAAAAAAATCGCTTCAGACAAAGGTGTGAATTTATCTCAAGTTAAAGGAACAGGTGAAAACGGAAGAATTACAAAATCAGATGTAGAAAACTTTACTCCATCTGCTGTTAGTACTCCGGTTCAAGCTGTTACAGATGCTACTAATGCAGTTTCGACTGTGAAACCTTTCGTTCCAGCAGGAGAAATGTTTCAAGAAGAAATTAAAAACTCGCAAATGCGTAAAACTATAGCAAGACGTTTATCAGAATCTAAATTTACAGCACCACATTATTATTTAACAATTGAGTTAGATATGGATAATGCGATTGCTTCAAGAAATACAATTAATAGCTTGCCAGAAACTAAAGTATCATTTAATGATATGGTTATAAAGGCATCTGCTATGGCATTGAAAAAACATCCACAAGTAAATTCTCAATGGAGAGAAGACGCAATGGTTATTAATTATCACGTAAATATTGGTGTAGCTGTTGCTGTTGAAGATGGTTTAATGGTTCCGGTATTGAAATTTACAGATCAAATGAGTTTAACTCAAATTGGTGTAAGTGTAAAAGATTTAGCTGGAAAAGCAAAATCAAAGAAAATTCAACCAGCTGAAATGGATGGAAGTACCTTTACCATTTCTAACTTAGGAATGTTTGGAATTCAATCGTTTACTTCAATTATTAATCAACCCAACTCAGCTATTTTATCCGTTGGAGCCATTGTTGAAAAACCAGTGGTTAAAAAAGGTCAAATTGTAGTGGGTAATACCATGACAGTAACTTTAGCTTGCGACCACAGAACGGTTGATGGAGCTACTGGAGCACAATTTTTACAAACGTTTAAAGCGTTTATGGAAAATCCAGTTACGATGTTAGCATAAAAAAAATATTTTTACAATAATGAAATCCTGAAAAATTATTTTTCAGGATTTTTTTTTATATTTACATAAAACAAATACTATTTTGAAAAATATAATAATTACAGGAACTTCTCGTGGAATTGGCTATGAAATGGCTTTACAGTTTGCTAATGCAGGTCATCAAGTTTTAGCTATTTCTCGTAAAACACCTCAAGTATTAATTGAGCACGAAAATATTTCGTGTTTATCAATTGATATTTCAGATGAAAATCAGTTACAACAAGTACAAAATTTTGTTTTGAAAACTTGGAAAAAAGTGGATGTGTTAATTCATAATGCAGGAAGTTTACTTCATAAAAATTTTACAGAAATTTCTTCACAAGAATTTCAAAATATATACAAAGTAAATGTTTTCGCTGTTGCGGAATTAAATAAAATTTGTATTCCATTTATGGAAAAAGGAAGCCACGTGGTAACTATAAGTTCAATGGGTGGCATACAAGGAAGCATCAAATTCGCTGGACTTTCTGCTTACAGCTCAAGCAAAGGGGCGGTAATTACATTATCAGAATTATTAGCGGAGGAATATAAAGAAAACGGAATTGCATTTAATGTTTTAGCCTTAGGTGCTGTCAATACAGAAATGTTACAAGAAGCTTTTCCAGGATATGAAGCACCGCTTTCTGCCAAAGAAATGGCGGATTATATATTTAATTTTTCCCTAACTGGAAATAAATATTATAATGGGAAAGTGTTGCAGGTGAGTGCTTCAACACCTTAAAAGTAGTAACTTGATTTCAAATTAAACTATACACCTATGACTAAATTAAACGCCATTCAATTATTTGAAGATAAAAAAGTAAGAACCGTTTGGGATTCTGAACAAGAAAAATGGTTTATTTCTATTATTGATGTAATAGAAGTTTTAACCGAAAGTGAGCGTCCAAGAAAATATTGGAGCGACTTAAAAAAGAAATTAGAAAATGAAGGAAGTCAGTTGTCCGATAATATCGGACAACTGAAAATGCAATCATCAGACGGTAAATTTTATAAAACAGATGTTGCAGATACAGAACAACTTTTTAGAATAATTCAATCTGTTCCATCTCCAAAAGCAGAACCATTCAAACTGTGGTTAGCACAAATCGCAGCAGAAAGATTAGATGAAATGCAAGATCCAGAACTTTCAATTGATAGGGCTTTGGAGCAATATTTGCAATTGGGATATTCTGAGAATTGGATAAATCAACGCTTAAAAAGTATTGAAATTCGAAAAGAATTAACAGATGAATGGAAAAATAGAGGGGTAAAAGAAGGACAACAATATGCGATTTTAACAGATATTATTTCTAAAGCATGGTCAGATAAAACAACAAAAGAATATAAAATATTAAAAGGTCTAAAGAAAGAAAATCTTAGAGACAACATGACAAATACGGAGTTAATTTTAAACATGTTAGCAGAAGCTTCAGTAAAAGATATTTCACAGTCTGTAAATCCTGAAACTTTTGAAGAAAACAAAATCGTAGCTGCTCAAGGTGGAAATGTAGCAAATGTAGCAAGGAAAGAATTAGAAGCAAAAACAGGAAAAAAAGTAATTACGGCTACTAATGCAAAAGTACTTTTAAATAGTAAAAATAACGATACCAATTAAATGTCTAACGTTTTACAAAAATATTTACCAGAACACGCCGTAGCACCCGTTTTCGAATTGATTAAGCAAAATCACGTGCATTTAAAAATAGTAAATGAACGAAATACGCGTCACGGTGATTATCGTAGACATCCAGACGGTTTTCATCAAATCACGGTCAATGCCAATTTAAATAAATACCGATTTTTAATGACGTTGATTCATGAAATTGCGCATTTGGTTGCCTTTGAAAAATATGGTAGAAACATTTTACCTCATGGAACGGAATGGAAAATTACGTTTCAGCATTTAATGATTCCGTTTATTCGTCCAGAAATATTTCCTCATCAAATATTGCCTTTAATGGCAAGACATTTCAGAAATCCCAAAGCAAGTTCAGATACGGATGCCACTTTGTCTTTGGCGTTAAAACAATTTGACGAAAGAAATACAGAGCACAGTTATATGTTTGAAATTCCTTTTGGTAGTACCTTTCGTATTAAAAATGGAAAAGTTTTTAAAAAAATTGCTTTACGTGTAAAACGATACGAATGTATAGAAATAAGCTCAGGAAGATTATTCTTATTTCAACCTAATGCAGAAGTTGAAGTCATTTCAAATTAATTATACTATTAAATTTAAAAAAAAAGCTTCAGAAATTTCTGAAGCTTTTTTGTATATATATAAAAGGTTACTCTTTTTTTGTAGTCGTTGTTTTAGGAGTAGTTTCTTTTGTTGTTGTCTTTTTTGCTGGAGCTTTTTTAACAGGAGCTTTCTTTGGAGCTGCTTTTTTTGTTGTTTTCTCTGTTGTTTTTTCAACTTTATCTTTCGCTGCTACTTTTTTTGCAGGTGCTTTTTTAACGGCAGCTTTTTTAACAGGAACTTTTTTAACTATTGGCTTTTCTTCA
>NZ_JBEIET010000017.1:0-27883 GCF_040382755.1 Flavobacterium sp. | reverse complement strand
TATGAAAAATATATTCTTTAACAATTGGCATTTTATGCGCTATTTCCGAATTGCGATTGCTTTATTTTGTTTTTACACCGCATATGAGGAAAATCAATGGGTATTTGTTCCATTTGGTGTTTTCTTTTTGTTTCAAGCGGTTTTTAATTTAGGTTGTGGCCCCAGAGGTTGTAATTTTCCAACTAAAAACAGAGAAGATGAGTAAATTTCAAGAACTAATTAATGGAAACAAACCCGTGTTAATTGATTTTTTCGCTACTTGGTGTGGTCCTTGCCAAGCTTTAGCTCCAATTTTAATAGAATCAAAAGAAGAGTTAGGAGATGCTGTAAATATCATTAAAATTGATGTAGATAAAAACCAAGAAATTGCTGCTCATTTTCAAGTAAAAGGAGTGCCGACTATGATGTTGTTTCAAAATGGGAAAATGTTATGGAGACAATCGGGTGTGGTTTCTAAAAATGAAATTGTTACTATTGTGAAACAAAAAGCTAATGTTTAAAAAATACAAATTAACATTTATTGGTATTGTTATAGGTGCTATTTTAGGGTATTTGTATTATTTTTATGTGGGATGTGCATCAGGAACTTGTAAAATAACTTCAAGTCCTGTAAATAGTACTTTATATGGAGCTTTAATGGCAGGCTTATTGTTTAACATTTTTGAAAATAAACCTAAGAAAAAATAATTTTCTATGTTTTTTTGGAAATTCGCGAATTAAAATTAAAAAAATAATATATATTTGATTTTTAAAATTAATTAGTTAATTTCTTTGATTATGAAAAAAATTAAAATAATTTCAGTTTTAGCACTTTTATTCGTCCTTAATGTGGCATCTATGTGTAGCGATGATGATGATGCACCAACAAATATAAATCAAACACAAGTTATTAATACGGTTGTTTCAGGTACTTGGCGTATTACAAATTATGTAGATTCAGGAGTAAATGAAACTGCTAATTTTACAGGTTATAATTTTACATTTGCTTCAAATAATGTGCTTACAGCAGTAGGAAACGGATTAACTACATCAGGAACTTGGTCGGTTACAGATTCAAATAGTAATGATGACACATTAAACGATTTAGATTTTAATATTGCTTTTACCACACCAGCTAATTTTGTAGATTTAACAGATGACTGGGATATTGTTTCCAGAACAGATACAAAAATTCAATTGATTGATGTGAGTGGAGGTAACGGCGGAACAGATTATTTAACCTTCGAAAAAAATTAAGAAAAATTTATCATTTAAGTAGTATAAAATTATTACTTTTGAAATATATAAGTTAATAAGTATAACAAATAAAAATAAATATTATGAAAAAAGTATTGTCAATTGTTGCCTTAATGGCATTTATGGTTTCTTCTGCTTCTGTAGTAAACTTTAAAGAAAAAGAAAAAGAAAAGAAAAAAGAGAAAACTGAAAAATCTTGTTGTTCAGATAAAAAAGCAGCTGAAAAAAAATCATGTGCTTCAACTGAAAAAAAATCATGTTGTTCTAAAAAATAATATGTTTTACATAAGTAAAAAAACCGTTCCGAATTTTCAGAACGGTTTTTTTATTTCAAATTTTTAACTTTCGACTTTATCACTTTCGACTTTTAAAACTTTACCATATATTTGCATTTCATTAAAAAAGCTCAATTATTATGTTTGATAATCTTACCGATAAGTTAGATAAAGCCTTCCATATACTAAAAGGACACGGAAAAATTACGGATGTAAACGTAGCCGATACTTTAAAAGAAGTACGTCGTGCATTATTAGATGCCGATGTGAACTTTAAAATTGCTAAAGATTTTACTACACGAGTTAAAGATAAAGCTATTGGAGAAAATGTATTAACTACATTACAGCCAGGTCAGTTATTGGTAAAATTAGTGAAAGATGAATTGACCGAATTAATGGGTGGAGATGTTGCAGGTGTTAATTTATCTGGAAACCCAACCGTTATTTTAATGTCTGGTTTACAAGGTTCTGGTAAAACGACCTTCTCTGGTAAATTAGCTAATTTTTTAAAAACAAAAAAATCTAAAAACCCACTTTTAGTAGCTTGTGATATATATCGTCCTGCGGCAATTAATCAGTTGCACGTTGTAGGAGAACAAATAGGTGTGGAAGTGTATTCTGAACCTGAAAATAAAAATGCTGTTTCAATAGCCGAAAATGCAATTAAGCACGCAAAAGCAAATGGTTTTAATGTTGTAATTATTGATACCGCTGGTCGTTTAGCCGTTGATGAAGAAATGATGAACGAAATTGCAAATGTTCATAAAGCCATTCAACCGCACGAAACGTTATTTGTAGTAGATGCTATGACGGGTCAAGACGCAGTTAATACAGCAAAAGCATTTAATGACAGATTAAATTTTGATGGAGTTATTCTTACAAAATTAGATGGTGATACTCGTGGCGGTGCGGCAATTTCAATAAAATCGGTAGTTAATAAACCTATAAAATTCATTGGTACAGGAGAAAAAATGGACGCAATTGATGTGTTTTATCCTTCTCGTATGGCGGAACGAATTTTAGGAATGGGAGATGTGGTTTCTTTGGTTGAAAGAGCGCAAGAACAATACAACGAAGAGGAAGCTAGAAAAATTCAGAAAAAAATTGCTAAAAACGAATTTGGTTTCGATGATTTCTTAGCTCAAATACAACAAATTAAGAAAATGGGAAGTATGAAAGACCTTGTCGGAATGATTCCTGGAGCTGGAAAAGCGTTGAAAGATGTAGAAATTGAAGATGACGCTTTTAAACACGTGGAAGCGATTATTCAGTCGATGACGCCCAAAGAAAGAAGCAAACCAGCAATAATTGATGTGAAAAGAAAAACAAGAATTGCGAAAGGTGCCGGTAGAAAAATAGAAGAAGTGAATCAGTTAATGAAACAATTCGACCAAATGAGTAAAATGATGAAAATGATGCAAGGCGGCGGCGGAAAAAAACTGATGCAAATGATGGGCGGGATGAAAGGGATGCCTTCAATGCCTGGAATGAAATAAATAAGTCGAAAGTCTTAAAGTTTAAAAGTCGAAAGTCTTTAGAACTTTAAGACTTTTAACTTCTCAACTATAAAAACAACTACAATGCAACTATTAGACGGAAAAAAAGTTTCAGAAGAAATTAAAGAAGAAATTGCTGCCGAAGTAGCAAAAATGAAAGCAAATGGCGAAAAAGTTCCTCATTTAGCTGCAATTATTGTAGGAAATGATGGAGCAAGTTTAACGTATGTTGGTAGTAAAGTTAAAGCGTGTGAAAGAGTAGGTTTTGAATCTACTTTGATAAAAATGCCAAGTACGACTTCGGAAAAAGAATTACTTAAAAAAATTGCTGAATTAAACGAAGATTCAAATATTGATGGTTTTATTGTCCAGTTGCCATTACCACCACAAATTGATACTCAAGAAGTAATTATGGCCATTCATCCATCAAAAGATGTAGATGGTTTTCATCCAGAAAATTTCGGAAAAATGGCTTTGGATATGAGTACGTTTATACCAGCTACACCATTTGGAATTTTAGAATTATTGGAAAGATATAATGTTAAAACGCAAGGAAAACATACGGTAGTTATTGGAAGAAGTCATATTGTGGGTCGTCCAATGAGTATTTTAATGGGAAGAAAAGGGTTTCCTGGTAATTCAACAGTAACTGTTACGCATACACATACTAAAAATATCACTCAAATTACTTCACAAGCTGATATTATCATTTCAGCACTTGGAGTGCCAAACTATTTAAAAGCAGAAATGGTAAAAGATGATGTTGTGGTTATAGACGTAGGTATTACTCGTGTAGCGGATGAAACAACTGAAAAAGGATATAAAATTGTAGGTGATGTTGATTTTGAAAATGTTTCTAAAAAAGCATCATATATAACACCAGTTCCTGGTGGGGTAGGCCCCATGACCATTGCAATGTTGTTGAAAAATACCTTAATAGCAAGGGAAAACAGAAAATAATAAAACAAAAAAAATCTCAATTTATTAAGTTGAGATTTTTTTTGAATTAAAACTTTATAAATTAGGTTAAAATATCTAAAAATTTAGTTAATAAATCTTCAATTAGTTGTTTAATTGTAATCATTTCCTATTTTTGCTTATTGCAAACAAAACCAATTTAAAAAAATGAAAATTCAACACTTTTTTTTAGTCATATTTTTAACAATTAGCTTTCATTCAATAGCTCAAAACACACAAAAAGATGTGCTTTTTACGATTGATTCTAATGAATATAAAATTGATGAATTTAAAAGAATATATCTTAAAAATTTAGATTTAGTTAAAGACGATTCGCAAAAAGATTTGAATCAATATTTAGAATTATTTATTGGATATAAATTAAAAGTAAATAAGGCTTATAAATTAGGTTTGCAAAACAATTCAAAGTATCAAAGCGAATTAAGTTCGTACAGAAATCAACTTTCTAAATCGTATTTAAATGATTCAAAAGTTACCAATCAATTAATTGAAGAAGCCTATAATAGAAGTTTAAAAGAAGTAAAAGCATCGCATATTTTACTTTCTTTTGATGAAAATGTTAAAGGAGCAGACACATTGGCGTTTTACAACAAAGCACTTGCGTTAAAAAAACAAATTGAAAAAGGGGAAAGTTTTGAAACTGTAGCATTGGCTAATTCTCAAGATCCTTCTGTTGCAGATAACAAAGGTAATTTGGGCTATTTTTCTGCTTTTAGAATGGTATATCCTTTTGAATCGGCTGCATTTAAAACAGCTGTAGGGCAAATTTCTAATCCAATTAGAACACGTTTTGGATATCATTTAATTAAAGTTACTGATAAAAGAGACAATAAAGGCGAAGTTACTGTGGCACATATTATGATTTTAAATCCTTCTGATGCCACTGATGAAGCCAAGTTAAAAGCAAAACAAACGATTGATGATATTTCGAAAAAGTTACAACAAGGTGAAAGCTTTGAAGCATTAGCAAGTCAATTTTCTGAAGATAAATCTACAGCTGTTAAAGGCGGAGTTTTGCAACGTTTTGGTACCGGACAATTAAGCTCAGAAGCATTTGAAAGCGTTGCGTTTTCATTGGAAAATAAAGGAGATATTTCGCAACCATTTGAATCGGGTTTTGGATGGCATATTGTAAAATTAATTGAGAAACATCCAGTAAAATCATTTGCTGATTCAAAATCTGAATTAGAAAATAAAATTAAAAGAGATGAGCGTTCTATAATTATTACGAATACGTTGGCTAGTAAATTAAAATCTAAATATACTCAAGAAGTAAACAAAACGCAATATAAGAATATTGAAAAAACGGTTACGGATGCCATTTATAGTCAAACTTGGGAGCTTCCAAAAGATGATCTTTCAATTAAGGACGATGTACTTGTAATAGATAAAAACAAAAAAGTGCCTACTTTGTCTTTTGCAAACTATATTCAATCGCAACAAAAAAACAAACTTTCGACTAAACCAGTTACGAAATTAGTTTCAGAATTATTCGAATCTTGGAAAAGCGAGCAATTGATAGCCTATTATACCGATAATTTAGAAAACGAATTCATTGATTTCAAAAATGTAATGGACGAATACAGAGATGGATTACTATTGTTTGATTTAATGGAAAAAGAAATCTGGGATAAATCAAAAACAGATACTATTGGACTTCAAAACTTCTATAATTTAAATAAATCTAAATACAATTGGAAGGAAAGATTTGATGTTGATATTTTATCTTCAACAGATGAAACCGTAATTGAATCCGCTCAAAAAATGCTTCAAAAAGGGAAAAGTATTGAATATATCAAATCGAAATTAAATAAAAATGATAAAGTAGCCATTATGGTGAAATCTGGTTTATTTGAAAAAAATTATGATATTTTAGATAAAATTCCAAATCTAACGGTAGGTGCAAACAACACGTATAAAGATGCAAATTATAGTTTTGTAGTTCATGTAAAAAGCACCAAACCTGCTGAAACAAAAGCCCTTGAAGACTGCAAAAGTAAAGTGATTAACGATTACCAACAATACTTGGAATCCACTTGGGTTGATGAGTTGAAAAAAGAGTTTAAAATAAATATCAATACAGCTGTGTTTGAAAGTGTAAAACAGCAATTAAAATTATAAAAACAGAAATAAACAATGATGCCAATACAAACAATGATTTCGAAATTCACAAATAAAACCAATCTTTTAGCGTTTGCTTTTTTACTTTTTTCAACAATTACTTTTGCACAAAAAAAGCAAAAAGTGGACGGTGTTGCAGCCGTTGTAGGAAATTACATAGTTTTAGATTCTGATATAGATTTAATGCTTTTAGAATTAAAAACGCAAGGTGTAGATACTGAAAAAATCACACGTTGCGAATTGTTAGGTAAACAACTTGAAGATAAATTATATGCGCATCAAGCAGTACAAGATAGTATTGTGGTTACTGATGAAGAAATAAATTCTTTTATGGATAGCCAAATGAATACTATGGTGGAACAAATTGGTTCTAAAGAGAAATTGTTTGAATATTATAAGAAAAAAGACGAAGAAGACTTTAGAAGTTATTTTTTCGAAATTATCAAATTAAATAAATTAACGTCGCAAATGCAACGTAAAATTGTTGATGAAATCACAGTAACACCAGATGAAGTAAAACAATTTTTTAATAAAATTCCTGCCGATAAAATTCCAACTATTGGTGCAGAAATTGAATTGTCTCAAATTGTAGTGAAACCAGTAATTTCTAAAGAAGACAAGCAAAAAGCGATAGATAAATTAAAAGAAATTAGAAACGATGTAATTAATAACGGCGGTAGTTTCTATAGTAAAGCTGTAATTTATTCTGAAGATCCGGGTTCCAGCTCAAACGGTGGATATTATAAAATGAATAAAAAAACACAGTTTGTAAAGGAATTTAAAGATGTCGCTTTTCGTATGAATGAAGGAGAAATATCAGAACCTTTTGAAACAGAGTTTGGTTTTCATATTATTTTTGTAGAAAAAATTATTGGTCAAGATATAGAATTGCGTCATATTTTAGTGAGTCCAAAAGTAACATCAAAAGCTGTAAAAGAGGCTTCGGATAAAATTGATGGAATCCGCGAAAAAATTCAAAAAGGTGAAATTACGTTTGAAGATGCTGCCAAAGCTTCTTCTGATGATAAAGAAACTAAAAACAACGGTGGACTTTTACTTAATCCGCGTACTTCAGAACCTCGTTTTGAAATTTCAAAATTAGATCCTGCTTTATATAATCAAATAAATGGTTTGGTTCAAGGTGAAATGTCTAAAGTACTTTTAGATCAAGAAAGACAAGGAACAAAGTTTTTTAAAATACTTAAAGTAAATAAAAAAACGGAAGAACATAAAGCAGATTACGGTACAGATTACATCAAAATTAAAGAATTAGCACTTTCTGATAAACAATATCAAGAAATTGGAAAATGGATGGCTGAAAAAATCGAAAAAAACTATATAAAAGTAAGTAACGATTATAAAGAATGTACTTTTGAAAATAATTGGCTAAAAAAATAACCCTTTACTAAATACCTTTTATCCTAAACCCTTTACCCAAAAAGATGTCAGACGTAGCAGCAATTGAAAAATTAGTAAGCAAACAAAAGCAATTGAAACAAGAAATTGCTAAAGTTATTGTAGGTCAAGATGAAGTAGTAAATCAAATTGTTTTGAGTGTTTTTTCTGGCGGACACGCTTTGTTAGTAGGTGTTCCTGGATTGGCAAAAACGTTAATGGTAAATACTATTTCCGAAGCTTTAGGGTTGCATTTTAAACGCATTCAATTTACGCCAGATTTAATGCCTTCAGATATTTTAGGAAGTGAGATTTTAGATGAAACGCGAAATTTTAAATTTATAAAAGGTCCGATTTTTTCCAATATTATTTTGGCAGATGAAATTAACAGAACGCCACCAAAAACACAAGCCGCTTTATTAGAAGCAATGCAAGAAAAATCGGTTACAGTTGCAGGGCAAAGTTTTAAATTAGATTTACCATTTTTTGTTTTAGCAACTCAAAACCCTATTGAGCAAGAAGGAACCTATCCGTTGCCAGAAGCGCAATTAGACCGTTTTATGTTTGCCATAAATTTAGATTATCCAACTTTTGAAGAAGAAGTTCAAGTAGTGAAAGCGACAACTTCAGATTTGAAAACAACAATAAATCCATTGTTTACTGCAGAAGAAATTATTTCTTATCAGAATTTAATTAGAAAAATTCCTGTTACAGATAATGTAATTGAATATGCTGTAACATTGGTTTCAAAAACCCGACCAAATAATCCTTTAGCGCCTGATTTTGTTAAAAATTATTTAGATTGGGGAGCAGGTCCTCGTGCGTCTCAAAATTTAATTTTAGCAGCCAAAACCAATGCGGCTATTAATGGAAAATTTTCGCCAGATATTGAAGATGTTCAAGCCGTAGCTTTCGGAATTTTACGCCACCGAATTGTCAAAAATTACAAAGCTGATGCCGAAGGAATTTCAGAAGAAGACATCATTAGAAAACTATTTTAACATCAGTCCTTTTTGTTAATTTGACAAAATACACTACCGTTTTTTTCGAATTTCGTAGTTTAATTTACTTAAATTAAGAATTCCTAAATAATCACTCTTTTTTTGTTTTATTTTTGAATTAAATTCATTAAAATAGAATAATTACAAATAATAATTTCGGGAATATCGTTTTTTATTATAAATTTTTTAATCTAAAAAGAATTGGTTAAATTTGTATCAGTTTTAAAACAGATTAATAAATTATCATAATAATTTTGATATGGAAACAAATATTTATAAAGAATACATCAAAGAAATTGAAGAACGAAAAGGCCAAGGATTGCATCCAAAACCAATTGATGGTGCTGATTTACTTAAAGCGATCGTTTCTCAAATAAAAGATGTAACAAACGAAAATAGAAAAGATTCACTTACGTTTTTTATCTACAATACGTTGCCAGGTACTACAAGTGCAGCAGTTGAAAAAGCAAATTTCTTAAAAGAAATAATTCTTGGCGAATCTGTAGTTAATGAAATTACTCCTGCATTTGCATTTGAGTTATTATCTCATATGAAAGGTGGGCCTTCTATAAAAGTATTGCTTGATATCGCTTTAGGTAACAATTTAGATATTGCAAAAGAAGCTGCAAACGTTTTAAAAACGCAAGTATATTTATATGATGCAGATACAGATCGTTTAAAAGAAGCGTATAAAAATGGAAATGCAATTGCTACAGAAATTTTAGAAAGTTATGCTAAGGCAGAATTTTTTACGAAACTTCCTGAAATTGCAGAAGAAATACAAGTTGTGACCTATATAGCAGGTGAAGGTGATATTTCTACAGATTTACTTTCTCCAGGAAATCAAGCCCATTCACGTTCTGATAGAGAATTGCACGGAAAGTGTATGATTACACCTAAAGCACAAGAAGAAATTAAAGCCTTACAAGCTCAACATCCAGACAAATCTGTAATGTTAATTGCAGAAAAAGGAACAATGGGCGTAGGTTCATCACGAATGTCGGGTGTAAATAACGTGGCGCTTTGGACTGGTAAACAAGCGAGTCCATATGTACCATTCGTAAATTTTGCACCAATTGTTGCAGGAACAAACGGAATTTCTCCAATTTTCTTAACGACAGTTGATGTTACGGGTGGTATTGGTTTAGATTTAAAAAACTGGGTTAAAAAGACGGATTCAAACGGAGAAGTTGTTCGTAATGAAAGTGGCGACCCTGTTTTAGAACACGTATATTCTGTGGAAACAGGAACGATGCTTACTATCAATACAAAAACAAAAAAATTATACAATGGCGATAAAGAATTAATTGATATTTCTAAAGCCTTCACACCTCAAAAATTAGAATTTATTAAAGCTGGTGGTTCATATGCTATTGTTTTTGGTAAAAAAATTCAAACTTTTGCAGCTGAAACACTTGGTGTCGAAGCGCCATTAGTATATGCGCCTTCAAAAGAAATTTCAATTGACGGACAAGGTCTTACAGCTGTTGAAAAAATATTTAATAGAAATGCAGTAGGTACGCTTTCTAAAAAAGTATTACACGCGGGTTCTGATGTTCGTGTAGAGGTAAATATTGTAGGTTCGCAAGATACAACAGGTTTAATGACAGCTCAAGAGTTAGAATCTATGGCTGCAACAGTAATTTCTCCAATTGTAGATGGTGCGTATCAATCGGGTTGTCATACTGCGTCAGTTTGGGATAAAAAAGCACAAGCAAATATTCCGAAATTAATGCAATTTATGAACGATTTCGGATTAATTACGGCTCGTGACCCTAAAGGCGTTTATCATCCAATGACAGACGTTATTCATAAAGTTCTTAATGATATCACTATTGACGAATGGGCTATTATTATTGGTGGCGATTCGCATACACGTATGTCTAAAGGTGTTGCCTTCGGAGCCGATTCAGGGACTGTGGCGTTAGCTTTAGCAACAGGTGAAGCGTCTATGCCAATTCCAGAATCTGTAAAAGTAACGTTTAAAGGTACCATGAAAACATATATGGATTTTCGTGATGTAGTTCATGCTACTCAAGCACAAATGTTACAGCAATTTGGTGGTGAAAATGTGTTCCAAGGTAGAATTATTGAAGTGCATTTAGGAACTTTAACGGCTGATCAAGCGTTTACATTTACGGATTGGACAGCAGAAATGAAAGCTAAAGCATCTATTTGTATTTCTGAAGATGATACTTTAATTGAATCGTTAGAAATTGCAAAAGGAAGAATTCAAATTATGATTGATAAAGGAATGGACAATCATAATAAAGTGCTTCAAGGATTAATTAATAAAGCAAATAAACGAATTGCTGAAATTAAATCAGGTGATAAACCAGCTTTAAGACCAGATACAAATGCAAAATATAGCGCAGAAGTTGTTGTAGATTTAGATGTAATCGCAGAGCCTATGATTGCTGATCCAGATGTAAATAATAAAGATGTTTCTAAACGATATACACACGATACGATTCGTCCATTATCTTTTTATGGAGGAACCAAGAAAGTAGACTTAGGATTTATCGGATCTTGTATGGTACACAAAGGAGATATGAAAATTTTAGCTCAAATGCTTAAAAATGTGGAAGCACAAAAAGGAGAAGTTAAATTTAATGCTCCCTTAGTAGTAGCGCCACCAACCTATAATATTGTTGACGAATTAAAAGCAGAAGGCGATTGGGAAGTATTACAAAGATATTCTGGTTTTGAATTTGATGATAATGCTCCAAAAGCTGCAGCTCGTACAGAATACGAAAATATGTTATATTTAGAGCGTCCAGGTTGTAATTTATGTATGGGTAACCAAGAAAAAGCTTCAAAAGGAGATACGGTTATGGCTACTTCAACTCGTTTATTCCAAGGAAGAGTAGTGGAAGATACTGCAGAGAAAAAAGGAGAGTCTTTATTATCTTCAACTCCAGTAGTAGTCTTATCAACAATTTTAGGAAGAACGCCAACCATTGAAGAATACAAAAAAGCAGTAGAAGGTATTAACTTAACTAAGTTTGCGCCTTCGCATAAATTATTAACGAATTAATTTATAGTACTAATAAACGAAAAACGCCAAGTGAAAGCTTGGCGTTTTTTTGTGATATAATTATAAACTATTCAATTTTTATTTTTCTTTCCTTTAGTACAATTTTAATCAACCAAAATAGGTGCAACGCAATTATTGGTAGTACTATGATTACTTGCACTTTGTTTACAATATAAGCCAAATAAACCATTGTGAACGCCATACAAATTTGACCAAATAAAATAGTTTTTCGAGTATTCTTTTTCCAATAAAAATAAGCAAACAACAACAATAAAGGATTGAATAATAATATGTTGTAATTCCATAGAATTTCTTCGTGTAACGAATAAAACCCCACTAAACTAAAAAATAATCCTAATAACCCTGCGAAAATGAAATAGATAATTTGTATGCCTTTTTTGTTTATTAAAATCAAAATTACAATCGCAGCTAATAATGAATAAATAGAATTTAAGTAGGAAAACGGCGTTGTGACGGTTTGTTCATTTAAAATTTCAGAAGGTTTTGCGGTTTTTTTTCCATTTTGAGTTGCAGTATTTAATACTTTTTCAAATTCTAAAGGTAAAAATAGGCGAGTAGCGAGTTGGTCTACTTTCGTTCCAAAGATAATTTGAATACCCAATTTCATATAAAAATCCGACATATACGGATACAAAATTTCTCTGTAACTTTGATTTGATTTAGGTTGCTTTAGAATTTCTTCGCCTAAAATTTTATTTATTTTATCTACAACCATTGTTGTGCAATTTTTATCAATAAATTTATAGGTATAAAAACGTTCTTCGGAAGTTAAACTACTGTTGAGTTCATTCAAAAGTTGTTGTTTTTGTGCTGTAGTTAAATTTAATTCTTGTGCAACAATACTTCTTCCGTCTAGTTTGTAATTATATTCAAAATCGTAGTAATTTTCGCTTGTTACAAAATATTGTAAATCACCTTTTACAAATTTCATCATAAAATTTGGTGTCGAAAAATCAAAAGCACCATAATTATACACCACGTCAATTTTATTTACATTATCTGTAATTCGAATTCCTGTATGTCCATACATTGCGTAAGAAACAGGCGCCGTTCCGCAAGTTAAAATACTAACTTTAGCATTGTCTGATAAAATTACGTTTTGCGAAAAACTAATAATAGGTAGTAATAAGAAAAGTAATTTTTTTAGCATATTATATGTGTTTTTAACGACTAATAAAAGTCTAATATCTATATTCTATTCTCTATATTCTCAAAAAATTATCTTCTAAAAATTCCTAAATCCACTTTTACAGAAAACACATTAGAATATAGCGCCGCACTTTGATTTCCTAAATCAGTTAAGGCGTAATCTACTTGAATACCTTTGTATTTAAATCCTAAACCAATGTTAGGTTGAAAACTCATTTTATTTGTATTATCAATTTGTGTAATTTGTTGAAAATTACCAACACCAGCACGTAAAAAAGCCAAATCAATATATCCGAATTCCAAACCAATGGCAGGACTAATACTTACCATACTTGTAGAAATAATATCATTTGTTTGTGCAAATTCCATATTCAAGTTGGCTGCGGTTGTTAAAGTGTAATCGTAATGAAATTCGAATTTTTTAGACAAACCAAATTGTGCTTTTGGTAACGTAATTTCACTGGTTTCAGGTAATTCTTGGTTTTCACCTGGAACCGCATTTTTTATTTTCTCATATTCTTCTTCGTTTATGGTCCAAGTATTGTATGTGGTAGTGATGTCTCGTAACATTAAACCAAATTTCCAATCGTTTTTATTTTGAAATTGTAAGCCTACATCAAATCCAAAACCCCAAGAAGAGGCAAAATCGCCAATAATTCTTCGAATTACTTTGGCGTTTACTCCATAATTAAAACCTTGAACGGGTAATTTTCTGGCGTATGAAAACGTTACCCCATAATCGGCAGTAGAAAAAAGTGAAATTCTGTTGTAATCAATATTTCCTTGACTGTCAATTAATTGTGTAGTGTTTAAAATGTCATCCACACCAAAACGAATTAAAGAAATTCCCCAAGCGCTTCGGTCGTCAATTGGCATAGCAAAACCCGCGTAATCATATTGTGCAATATTTGCAAAATAATTCGCGTGCATTAAAGCAATTTGTTTGTCTTCCAATTGTAAAATTCCAGCTGGATTCCAATATCCTGAATTTACATCCGAAGTTTGTGCCGTTACCGCATTACTCATTCCTAACGCTGCCGCATCCACTCCAATGTTTAAAAATTCGTTGGAATATTTACGAATAGTTTGTCCGAAAAATGACGTGGAAGTCAGCAACCCGATGAATACTATTATTTTTTTCAAATCATTTAAATCTAACAACAAATATCATAATTTCTTCTTTAATAAACTCAAATTCTTTCATTTTATTGTTTACATTTGCTATAGAAAATTCATAATAAAAAAAACATTACTTAATGAGTATCAAAAAACACATTCCAAATACTATCACTTTGTTGAATTTATTAGCAGGTTTATTGGCTTTAATTCACGCGTTTAACGGGAATTATAATGAAGCTTTTTCATTGGTTTGTTTGGGAATTTTCTTTGATTATTGGGATGGTTTTTTCGCCAGAATTTGGAAAGTACAAAGCCCAATTGGTTTACAATTGGATTCTTTAGCAGATATGGTGACAAGTGGCGTGGTGCCAGGATTGGTAATGTATAAAATGTTAGCAGATATTCAGGAAAACCAATCGCAATATAATTTAACAGAAGACACCTATTATATGGGTGTTGTACCGTATTTTGGATTTTTAATCACTTTAGCGTCTTGTTACAGATTGGCTAAATTTAATGTAGATTCGCGTCAAACGGAATCGTTTATTGGTTTGCCAACACCAGCAAATGCTTTGTTAATTATGAGTATTCCAATGATTCAGTTTCATTCGGAATTTGAATGGTTGGTTGATTTTTTAAGTAATCCTTATGTTTTAGTTGGAGTTACAGTTTTAAGTTCGTATTTATTAAACGCAGAAATTCCTTTATTTTCTTTAAAAGTGAAGAGTTTTAGCTGGGAAAAATATAAAATGCAAGTCGTATTTTTGATTATTTCATTGATTTTAATTGTCTTGTTAGAATTTATCGCCATTCCAATTATCATTTTATTATATGTGATTTTATCAGTTTTGTATAATACGATTCATAAGAACGTGTAATGGCAACCAGGAGAAAATATACTTCTAAAAGAAAAAAACAAACTTTAATTAGTCCGAAATCTTTCAAATGGATTCTTGGACTTTTTTTGTTATTGTGTACGATTGTTTTCGTGTATCAGAAAAAAGATATGTTTTTATATTATTTGGGATTTAAAACTAAAAACAACGAATTAACTGCAAATCAAAGAAAACTTGAAGATGCTCGAATAAATGATATCGTAGCCAATCACGAAGGTAAAATTTTTGGTATAGATGTTTCTCAGTATCAAGGTACTATTGATTGGGAAAATCTTGAAGCTATTGAAGAACAATTTGAAATTAAGTTTGTAGTGGTTCGGGCTACAGCCGGAAGTAAAAAAGTAGATAGAAATTTCAAGAAAAATTGGAAAAATTTATCATCAACTGTTTATATTCAGGGTGCTTATCATTATTACCGTCCAGATGAAAATTCGACAGATCAAGCCAATAATTTTATTAAGAATGTCAAATTACGAAAAGGACATTTACCACCAATTTTAGATATCGAAAAGATGCCAAAAGGGCAATCTATGAACAAATTAAAAGAAGGATTACAAAATTGGCTAACAATAGTAGAAAAAGAGTACGGAGTGAAACCGATAATATATACGGGTGAAAAATATTATGAAGATTTTTTGCGAGACGATTTCCCTGACTACTTATTTTGGATAGCAAACTACAATCCTTGGAAAGAAAAAATTGAAGATGATTATTTGATGTGGCAATTTACAGAAAAAGCCCAACTTCATGGCGTTAATGAATTAGTTGATGTCAATGTTTTCAACGGAAACGTAGCTGATTTGAAGAAAGTCTGTATTAAATAACCCATTTTTTGGGTAAAAATGCCGTTAGAAACAGAATTAAAAAGACAATAGCAATTAATAACGCAACAGATTTTGAATTGGCAAAGTTTGTGGTCCAACCCATCCAAGCTTCTCTTTTTGGAGGCAATAATCTTTCGTCTTCTGGATTATAATAAAACACGCCACATTTCCAATTATTTGGGTCTTTGCGCCAAACATCTAATTGTTCTTTTGATGGATTTTTCATATGATATAGGTACGCGGATGATGCGGATTTTAACCGATTTATAAAGATTTTTTAATCTTTGCTTTTGCTTATAAATTTGTATAAGGAAGATATTTCACTACGTCTTAATGACGAATTAAACACAATTTTGTCAATTACAGTTGAGACGCTTTCAGCGTGACAAACGTGGTGTGAAAAATAAATTCTATTTGTCTATGTGTTTAGTTACTTATCTAACTCAACTTCTTTTGAAGCATTAAAGTCGATTTTTGTTTTTCTTAATTCGAAATTTTGACCTAAATATACACGTCTTACCATTTCGTCTTCTACTAATTCTTCTGGTTTTCCTGCTTTTAGGATACCACCTTCGAACATTAAATAGGTTTTGTCTGTAATGGCTAATGTTTCTTGCACATTATGGTCGGTTATTAATATTCCGATGTTTTTATTTTTTAATTGTGCTACAATTCTTTGAATATCTTCCACCGCAACTGGGTCAACTCCTGCAAACGGTTCATCTAATAAAATGAACTTTGGATCCGTAGCTAAACAACGAGCAATTTCTGTTCTTCTTCGTTCGCCACCTGATAATAAATCACCACGGTTTGTACGAATATGACCTAATGAAAACTCTTCAATTAAGCTTTCCATTTTGACTTCTTGTTCTGCTTTGGTCAAATTTGTTAATTGTAAAACCGACAGAATATTGTCTTCGATGCTTAATTTTCTAAAAACCGATGCTTCTTGCGCCAAATACCCAATTCCATTTTGTGCACGTTTGTACATAGGAAAATCGGTAATATTCATATCGTCTAAATAAATATTTCCAGAATTTGGTTTTACTAAACCTACAATCATATAAAATGAAGTCGTTTTTCCAGCACCATTTGGGCCTAATAAACCCACAATTTCGCCTTGGTTTACTTCAACAGAAATGCCTTTTACAACGCTTCTTTTCTTATATGTTTTAACTAAATTTTCGGCTCTTAATTTCATTTTTTCTATGAGTTTCTAAGTAACTAAGTTACAAAGTGGCTAAGTTATTTTTTACAAATAAACGAATATTCAAATAAACGATTATACAAATTAACAATTATTTAGTTCCTGCTTCTTCTAACGCTTCCCAAAACTCATAAGCTCTACGCAAATGTGGGATTACGATTGTTCCACCAACTAAAGTGGCAATACTCATAGCTTCCATCATTTCTGTACGATTTACTCCGTTTTTATAGGCAGTTTCTAAATGATATTTAATACAATCATCACAACGTAAAACCGCTGAAGCTACTAATCCTAATAATTCTTTAGTTTTCACATCAAGCGCACCTTCGCTATATGCGTTGGTGTCTAAGTTGAAAATTCTTTTAATTACTTTATTATCATCTGCTAATAATTTTTCATTCATTTTAGCACGATAGTCGTTAAACTCGGAAATTAAATCACTCATTATATTGTGGTTATTGATTTGTTGTTTTTCTTAAAGATAAAAGCACTTATAAATATACTTATTTCGTAAAGTATAATTAACGGGATTGTGACTATAACTTGACTAATTACATCTGGTGGTGTTACAATTGCAGCAATAATTAAGATAATTACATACGCCCATTTTCTGTATTCTCTTAAAAAGGAAGGGGTTACCAACCCTAAAGTGGATAAAAAATAAATAATAATTGGTAATTCGAAAATTAAACCAGTAGCTAAAGTAGTAGTTTTTACAGTTCCGATATAAGAATTGACATTAATATCATTTTTAATTACATCAGAAACGGTAAATGTTGATAAAAAATTCAACGATAAGGGTGTTAATACAAAATAACCAAATAACACGCCTAAAAAGAATAATAAAGAAGAAATAACTATAAATTTTACCGCATTTCTTTTTTCTTTTTTATACAAAGCTGGACTAATGAAATTCCAAAATTGTAATAAAATATAAGGAAAACTTATGATAAATCCTGCAGTAATACACGTCCAAACTAATAAAGAAATTTGCCCTTCAATTTCGGTATTTTGAATGCTAAAATTCAGAGTAGCATCGCAAAAACTTTTGTCTAAATCATATTTATTTGCCAAATCACAAAAAAACTGATAGGTAATAAAATCACCTTTCATAGGTCCGAAAATGATGGTTTGAAAGATAAAATCACTAAAAACCCAAGCAATTGCACCTCCTGTTAAAATAGCAGCCGAACTTCTCACTAACAACCATCTTAATTCCTCAAGATGATCTAAAAAAGTCATTTCGTTAATGTTTTTTTTGTTCTTTTTTGCCATTATACAATTCCTTCTTTTAAAATATCGTGTAAATGCAACACACCTTTGTATGTTCCATTGTCAATCACCATCAATTGTGTAATTTTATTATCTTCCAATACATCTAAAGCTTCTGAAACTAAAACCGTTGAAGCAATTGATTTTGGATTTTTGGTCATAATATCTTGTGCAGTTAAATCTGAAAACGAATCTCTATCAGTCAACATTCTTCTAATGTCACCATCAGTAATAATTCCAATTACGTTATCATTTTCAACAACAGCCGTAACGCCTAATCGCTTTTCAGAAATTTCCATAATTACTTTTTTTATAGAAGCATTTGGAGCTACTTGCGGCGCGTGTGTAGTATCTAACATATCTTTCACACGTAACAATAATTTTTTACCCAAAGCGCCACCTGGATGATATTTGGCAAAATCTTCTGCTTGAAAACCTCTCATTTTCATCAAACAAATTGCTATGGCATCACCTAAAACCAATTGCGCAGTGGTGCTATTTGTAGGAGCTAAACCAAGCGGACAACTTTCGTCATCTACGTGAGCTAGTAAAACCAAATCGGAAGAAGTAGCTAAAAAAGAACTTGGATTAGCCGTCATTCCAATTAAAGTAGTACCAAAATTTTTGATAATTGGCGCCAAAACTTTAATTTCAGGGCTATTTCCACTTTTTGAAATACATAAAACAACGTCGCCTTTTTGAATCATTCCTAAATCGCCGTGAATGGCTTCAGCAGCGTGTAAAAATATAGATGGTGTGCCTGTAGAATTTAATGTTGCTACAATTTTCTGAGCAATAATGGCACTTTTTCCAATACCAGTAACTACTAATCGTCCTTTGGAATCGAAAATTAATTGAACCGTTTTGGCAAAATCTTCAGTAAGATATTGTGTAAGTTTCGCAATACTTTCACTTTGAGACAGGATAGATTGCTTTGCGTTTTCTAAGATAGTTTGTGTTGTATTCAAAATTAAATGAATTATATTTTTGTTTTTAAAGAATAGTTGTATCTTTATGATTGCAAATTTAGACAAAATTCAAATAATAATTGTCTAAAATTATTTGTTTATAAGTTCAACCCATTATTTCATGAAAGAACAGAATATAGATTTATACAAAGAGTTAAAAAAATACTTTGGATTTTCACAATTTAAAGGTTTACAAGAAAAAGTAGTTACAAGTATTATTTCTGGTAATAATACCTTTGTAATTATGCCAACAGGTGGAGGTAAATCATTATGTTATCAATTGCCTGCATTGGTTTTAGACGGAACGGCTATTGTGGTTTCTCCACTTATTGCTTTAATGAAAAATCAAGTTGATGCCATTAGAAGTATGGGGTCTGATGTTGGCGTAGCTCATGTTTTAAATTCTTCATTAAATAAAACAGAAGTCAATCAGGTAAAAGCAGACATTTTATCTGGAAAAACTAAAATGCTATACGTAGCCCCTGAATCATTAACAAAAGAGGATTACATTCAGTTTTTAAAAACAGTAAAAATATCCTTCGTAGCCATTGATGAAGCACATTGTATTTCAGAATGGGGACATGATTTTAGACCAGAATACAGAAATTTAAGAAGTATTATTAAGCAATTAGGTGATGTGCCAATTATTGGACTTACTGCAACGGCAACTCCTAAAGTACAAGAAGATATCTTGAAAAACTTAGATATGCCTAATGCCAATACGTTTAAAGCTTCTTTTAACCGACCAAATTTATATTACGAAATACGTCCGAAAACAAAAAATGTTCAAGGTGATATTATACGATTTATTAAGCAACACAAAGGAAAATCAGGTGTTATCTATTGCTTAAGTAGAAAAAAAGTGGAAGAAATTGCACAGGTTCTACAAGTAAATGGAATTTCTGCAGTGCCTTATCATGCCGGTTTAGATGCGAAAACTCGTGCCAAACATCAAGATATGTTTCTTATGGAAGATGTAGATGTGGTGGTGGCAACTATCGCTTTTGGTATGGGAATTGACAAACCCGATGTGCGTTTTGTAATTCATCACGACATTCCAAAATCATTAGAAAGTTATTATCAAGAAACAGGAAGAGCAGGAAGAGATGATGGAGAAGGAATTTGTTTGGCGTATTATTCGTATAAAGATATTGAAAAGTTAGAAAAATTTATGTCTGGAAAACCAATTGCTGAACAAGAAATTGGTTATGCTTTATTACAAGAAGTGGTAGCTTATGCAGAAACTTCTATGTCAAGAAGAAAATATTTACTTCACTATTTTGGAGAAGAATTTGACGAAGTTAATGGCGAAGGAGCCGATATGGATGATAATGTTAGAAATCCAAAAGTTAAAACAGAAGCTCAAAATCAGATAGTTACTTTGCTAAAAGTAATTAACGATACGAAACAGTTATTTAAATCTAAAGAAGTTATAATGGCTTTAGTAGGTAAAATTAATGCCATTATTAAAGCACAAAAAATTGATACCTTAAAAACATTTGGAAGTGGTGCTAAGCATGACGAAAAATACTGGATGGCATTAATTCGTCAGGTTTTAGTGGCAGGATTAATTTCAAAAGACATTGAAAGTTATGGTGTTTTAAAAGTAACTCAAGCTGGACAAGATTTTATTGAAAAACCATATTCATTTATGGTGGCAGAAGATCATGAGTTTAGTGAAGAAGAAGATGAAAATATCATCGCAGCAGCAAAAGCAACAGGAACTGCCGATGCAGTATTAATGTCTATGCTAAAAGATTTACGTAAAAAAGAAGCCAAAAAACATAATGTCCCACCGTTTGTAGTGTTTCAAGACCCTTCTTTGGAAGATATGGCCCTTAAATATCCAATTACCATTGACGAGTTAAGCAACGTTCACGGTGTAGGAGAAGGTAAGGCAAAGAAATTCGGAAACCCGTTTATTGAATTAATTTCAAGATATGTAGATGAAAACGATATTATTCGTCCAGATGATTTAGTGGTAAAATCAACAGGTGCTAATTCTATAAATAAATTGTACATTATTCAAAATATCGATAGAAAATTAGCCTTAGATGATATTGCTTCAGCTAAAGGTCTAAAATTTGACGATTTGCTTAAAGAAATGGAACAAATTGTATTTTCTGGAACCAAATTAAATATCAAATATTGGATTGATGATATTTTAGATGAAGAGCAACAAGAAGAAATTTACGACTATTTTATGGAATCCGAATCGGACAATATAGAAAACGCACTTAAAGAGTTTGATGGGGAATATGATACCGAAGAATTGCGATTAATGCGAATCAAATTTATAAGCGAAGTAGCGAATTAAAAATGTAGTCAAAAGTCGAAGATCGAAAGTCATAAAGTAACTTATAGATTTACTTTCGACTTTAAGACTTTCGACTTTCGACTAAATAAACCTCTCCTCGATGTGGTCGTAAAGCATCTCTAAAAATAATCATATCGGCTTCTTCTACAACTAAATAGGCAATAGCGTACATTTCGTTTAAAATTTCAAAGCCAGTAATTTTTAATATGTAATTTTCTTTATCTAAAAATTCTTTCAGATGAATTTCATGATGTTCCGCTGTTTTAGCAGCAGCTTGTCCACGAAAATCCCATATTAGTTTTATTTGTCTGTTCATAATTATAAAATAAAAATCAAAGGTAAGTTTTTAGTACTTTTGAAAAAATGAAATTCACTATGAAATTAATATTTTCTTTTCTTTTTTTTGGAACTTTGACTTTTTCGCAACAACTTACTTCGGAACAAGCCAATCATTTATCGACTTTACCAATTAAATGTTTGCAACAAGAATATCCAAATAAGTTAAATCAATTACTTCTTAATACTACAGAATTGTTATCGCCTAAAGAGCTACATCCTGCATTTTATGGCTGTTTTGACTGGCATTCTTCTGTACATGGGCATTGGAGTTTAGTGTATTTGCTAAATAATTTTCCTGAAATTGGAAACAAAGAAATTATTCTTGAAAAATTAAAAATAAATCTTTCTAAAGAAAACATTCAGCAAGAAATGAATTACTTTTCTAAGCCTCATGAAAAATCGTATGAGCGGACTTACGGTTGGAATTGGCTTTTAAAACTTCAATTAGAATTGGAAAAATCTAAATTAAATTCTACTCTTGAATTGGCAAATAATTTAAAGCCGTTATCTAATTTAATTATTCAGCGGTATATCGAATTTTTGCCAAAACTTTTATATCCTGTTCGTGTTGGCACACATAATAATACCGCATTTGGCTTATCAAACGCATGGGATTATGCTGTTTATTCTAATAATATAGAATTACAAAATAGTATAAAGACACATGCCATAAGATTGTTTAAAAATGATGTGAATTGCCCTTTTGACTGGGAACCAAGCGGAACTGATTTTTTATCTCCATGTATGGAAGAATTGGGATTAATGCAACGTATTTTACCAAAAAATGAGTTTTTAAATTGGTTAAAAAAATTCGCACCGAAGATGTTTTCTAAAAATTGGAATTGGGAAACCGCTAAAGTATCTGACAGAACAGATGGTCATTTGGTGCATTTAGACGGCTTAAATTTTAGTAGAGCATGGAATATGTATGCTTTAGCCAAGGCGTATCCAAAATTATTTTCTCATTTAGTTCCAATTGCCAATCATCATTTGAATTTTTCGTTACCTTCAGTAGTAGATGGAAATTATGAAGGCGAACATTGGTTAGCTTCATTTGCTTTACGAGCATTTGAAGAGAAAAAGTAAATCTTTTGTACATTTGCAAATAAATTAAATCCATGCCTCGCGAACTACTTATTCAAGTTTCTCCAGAAATGGCGAATAACGAACAAATGTTATATCAATATGTTTCTAAATTGGTACATACTTCTGTTGCCGATTTACAAAAAATTGTAATTCTTAAACGTTCCATTGATGCGCGTCAAAAAGCCATTAAATTTAATTTAAAACTAAATATTTATTTTAAAGATGAGGAGTTTACGGAATCTATAATAGAATTACCAAATTATCCTAATGTTACTAATAAACAAGAAGTTATAGTTGTTGGTGCAGGTCCTGCTGGATTATTTGCCGCTTTGCAATTAATCGAATTAGGTTTAAAACCAATTGTTATAGAACGCGGTAAAGAGGTTCGAGGCAGACGTAGAGATTTAAAAGCAATAAATGTTGATGGAATTGTAAACGCGGATTCTAATTATTGTTTTGGAGAAGGCGGAGCAGGAACGTATTCTGACGGAAAATTATACACACGTTCCAAAAAACGCGGTGATGTAGATAGAATTTTACAATTATTAGTAGCTTTTGGTGCAACCGAAGAAATTTTAGTAGAAGCACATCCACACATCGGAACCAATAAATTACCTCAAATTATTCAAGATATTCGAGAAAAAATTATAGAATGTGGCGGACAAGTTTTGTTTGAAACTCGAGTTACAGATATTTTAGTTAAAAATAATGAAGTAGACGGAATTGTAACGCAAAATGGAGAAACGATTTATGCTAAAAAAATCATTTTAGCAACAGGACATTCGGCACGTGATATTTTTGAATTGCTTCACAAAAAAGATATTTTTATTGAAGCAAAACCATTTGCATTAGGCGTTCGAGCGGAACATCCGCAAGAGTTGATTGATAAAATTCAATATTCTTGTGATTACCGAGGTGAATTTTTACCACCATCGCCATATTCAATTGTAAAACAAGTAAATGGTCGCGGTATGTATTCGTTTTGTATGTGCCCAGGCGGTGTAATTGCGCCTTGTGCCACAGCCGAAGGCGAAGTAGTCACAAATGGTTGGAGTCCAAGTAAACGAGATCAAGCCACTGCCAATTCTGGAATTGTAGTCGAGTTACGTTTGGAGGATTTTAAACCTTTTGAAAAATTTGGACCTTTAGCAGGAATGGAATTTCAAAAAGCTATTGAACAAAAAGCTTGGCAATTGGCTGGAAAAACACAAAAAGTTCCCGCACAAAGAATGATTGATTTTACACAAACAAAAGTTTCGGCAGCCATCCCAAAAACATCATATGTTCCCGGTACAACCTCTGTAGAATTAGGCGAAGTTTTACCGACGTTTTTAACACAAACGCTTCGTGAAGGTTTTTCTGCATTTGGAAAATCTATGAAAGGTTATTTAACAAATGATGCCATTTTACACGCTCCAGAAAGCAGAACATCCTCACCAGTTCGAATTCCAAGAGATAATTTTACATTAGAACACGTTCAAATCAAAGGATTATATCCTTGCGGAGAAGGCGCGGGTTACGCAGGAGGAATTATTTCTGCTGCTATTGATGGCGAAAAATGTGCATTGAAAATTGCAGAAGCATTAAGTAATTAAAATAAACTTTGCGAACCTTGCGAAAACCTTAGCGTCTTTGCGGTAAAAAAAAACTCTATGACATTAAAAGGACAAAATATTCATTTAAGAGCTCTCGAACCCGAAGATTTAGATTTTCTATACGAAATAGAAAACAACGAATCGATTTGGGAAGTGAGCAATACACAAACACCCTACAGTAAATGGGTGTTGAAAAACTATTTAGAAAACGCACATTTGGATATTTATGAAGTAAAACAATTGCGATTGGTAATTGTGCTTTCAGAAACCAATGAAACAGTTGGATGCATAGATTTATTTGATTTTGATGCGAAAAATAGTCGTGCTGGAATTGGAATAATAATTTCGGAAAACTATAGAAATCAAGGTATTGGAAAAGAAACCTTGCAATTGATTTCCAATTATGCTTTCACTAATTTGAATTTACATCAATTATTTGCAAATATTACTGTAAATAATGAAGCCAGTTTATTGCTTTTTAGTAATTTTGGGTTTCAAAAAATAGGCATTAAAAAAGACTGGAACAATATAAAAGGTGCTTTTGTAGATGAAGCGCTTTTTCAATTCATAAACGTAAAATAAAAAATTTTGGAAGCGAAAAAATTATTCTTAAGAATTATAAGTATAGGAGCGGCTCTTATAATTATTAGTGGTGGATATGTAATAAATAAAGCCTTTACAGGTAATACAAAATTTGAACAAGAGGAAGTTTTTGTATATGTTCCAACGGATTCAAAATACGAAGATGTAAAGAAAATATTAGCGCCTTATATTGAAAATCAATCTAAAATTGATTGGGTTGCTTCAAAAAGAAACTATGATTCAAATGTAAAATCAGGAAAATTTTTACTTAAAAAAGGAATGAGCAGTTTTAGTATTGTTCGTGCGTTACGATTAAATACTCCTGTGAAATTAGCTTTCAATAATCAAGAAAAAGTACAAGATTTATTTGTGAGAATTGCCTCTCAAATTGAGCCTGATACTACAAAATTGAATGAAATTTTCACAAATGATACTTTTCTACAAGAAAACGGTTTGAATAAAGATAATGTAATGTCGTTTTTTATTCCGAATAGCTACGAATTTTATTGGAACATTTCACCTGAAGAATTTGCAGAGAAACTTACAAAAGAATATAAAAGATTTTGGAATGATAGCAGATTAGCGAAAGCCAAAGCCTTAAATTTAACTCCAGCTCAAGTGTATACTTTAGCTTCAATAGTTCACAAAGAAACTGCAAAAGCAGATGAAAGACCAAAAGTTGCGGGTGTGTATTTAAACCGATTAAAAAAAAATATGCCATTACAAGCTGATCCAACCGTAATTTTTGCCTTGAAACAAAAATCAAATGATTGGAGTTTAGTAGTAAAGCGCGTAATGCATAACGATTTAATTGTAAATTCACCTTACAATACATATAAAAACACGGGTTTGCCACCAGGACCTATTTTTATGCCAGATGTTTCGGCAATTGATGCGGTTTTAAATCCAGAAAAACACAACTACTTATATTTTTGTGCCAGTGTAGAAAAATTTGGATATCACGAATTTGCAACAGATTATAATGCACATTTAAAAGTGGCTGCAAAATATGCAGATTGGGTAAAAAAGCAGAATTATAAGCGATAACAAGAATTGAAGAATAGAAAAAGGTGTAGAATGTACAATTTTACACCTTTTTTTATTTTCCTTACTTTCTTTTTTTATCTTTATCAAAACTATAATTTATATGGAAAATAAAACTGAATTTAAAAAAGAATTGGGATTGTTAAATGCAACAAGTTTAGTTGCAGGTTCAATGATAGGTTCTGGAATATTTATTGTAACCTCAATAATGGCAAGAGATATTGGTGGTGCAGGTTGGATTTTATTAGCTTGGATTTTAACTGGATTTTTAACGCTTGCCGCAGCTTTGAGTTATGGTGAATTAGCAGGTATGATGCCAAAAGCCGGAGGACAATATGTGTATATTCAGCGTGCGTATGGCAAAATGATGTCGTTTTTATATGGTTGGACTGTTTTTACAGTGGTTCAAACCGGAGTAATTGCAGCTGTAGCAGTAGCTTTTGCTAAATATACCGCTATTTTCTTCCCAATACTAAGTGATACATTGCTTGAAATTGGTACATATAAAATTCAATACCAACAATTGTTAGCCATTTTGAGTATTGTTGTGCTAACAATTATCAATAATCAAGGTGTAAAAAGCGGTAAAAATCTACAATTTGTTTTTACGGCAGCTAAATTATTCGCATTATTTGCTTTAATTGTATTTGGTTTATATGTCGGTTTACAATCTGATACATTAGCAAATAATTTTACAGATATGTGGTCGGCAACAAAAACAACAGTTGTTGATGGCAAAATCACTACTGAAGTATTAACTGGCTTTGCAATTATTGGAATGCTGGGGTTTACAATGATTAATTCATTGTTTTCTTCTGACGCTTGGAACAATATTACGTTTATTGCTGGAGAAATTAAAGAACCGCAGAAAAACATTCCAAAGAGTTTGTTTTTAGGAACATTAATAGTAACAATTATTTACTTACTTGCCAATTTAGCTTATTTTTCATTATTACCTTTAAATGGAAATCCATTAGCTGATGACTTTTTAGGGCAAGGTATTAAATATGCTAACGAAGATAGGTTGGGAGCGAGTGCGGCTTCTGTTATATTCGGAAATGCTGGCGTTTTTATAATGGCCGGTTTAATTATGATTTCTACTTTTGGTTGTAATTCGGGTTTAATATTAGCTGGCGGACGCTTGTTTTATGCGATGAGTAAAGACGGCTTATTTTTTAGAAGCGCTGGAGAATTAAATAAAAATCAAGTGCCAGAAAAAGCACTTTGGATGCAATGTATTTGGGCCTCGATATTATGTTTATCTGGAAAATATGGCGATTTACTAACGTATGCTACTTTTGCCAATTTATTATTTTATGTTTTAACCATTTACGGTATATTTATTCTTCGTAAAAAAGAACCCGATACACCAAGACCCTATAAAGCTTTTGGGTATCCGTTTGTTCCTGTTTTATACATAATACTGATTTCTATAATAAGTATTATATTACTTATTTACGACACTAAAAATACAGGATTAGGTTTGTTTATAGTGTTAGTAGGTATACCAATTTATTATCTCACACAGAAGAAACAAGAATAATTAAAAAGACCCAACATATTTAAATAATTTGTTGGGTCTTTTTAAACAAAAATTAATTTTTAGCTAAAGCATATGAAATTGGTGATTTTGTTTTTGGTTCCATATAAATTTCCGTATATCCGTTTTTCCACTCTACTTTTTCGTAATAAAAATCAATAGAAGTTAAGTTTCCTTTTACTGTGATAACACAATTTCCAGTAATATTTGCTTCATCACCTTCCACAGTATATTTCATATTATCTTTTATTCTGTTTTCAAGAAATAAACTTAGAATTTTTTCAGCAATTTCTTTCCTAATATTCATCTTAGCATTAAAAGTGCTCACTATAATTGTTCCTTCATCAGTTGTTGAAATTATTTCAATACTGTTTTGACCATAGTT
>NZ_JBEIET010000016.1:0-30142 GCF_040382755.1 Flavobacterium sp. | reverse complement strand
CATTAAAAACATTTCGCGTTCTCGGGCGCAAGAATCGTCGGCAGCTATCGAACGATTGTACATTACTATGCGACACTTATTTAACAGAGGTTTTTACAAACCAATGGGTGTTTCAGGAGAAACCTTACGTGAAGCTTTATTGTCCTTACGACCAGAAATTTATGGTTCCATTGCAGAGGAAAAAGTAGAGTTAAACGGATTATTATACGTCATTGAGCGTTTGCCAGTAGGTATCGAGCAATGTCGTTATATCAATTTAACGTCGGATGAAGGCTATGCGAATTCGCACTTTAAAGCCATCGTTCCTCCAAAAAGAAGAAGAAATTGTTATCGTATAGATGACGAACAAATGAATATTGAGATTACACGTGGCCGTTCAGATATTTACGATATTCTAACACACCTTACGTTTATTTTTATCGAATCGCATAAAATTAAAGATAGAGTTTTAATTGACGATGAAGGTTTGGTATCTCGCGATTGGCAAAAATTGGAACAATTCGCCCTTCAAACTAAAAAACTGACACCTGTAGACAGAGAAATTGCGATGTCGCACTTGTCTAATGTTTTAGGAAGAACCTTTGCTGAAGTGCAAGATATTTATGATGGGTTTGCCACAACTGAAGCGCCAGAGCGTTTTTTACAAATTATATATTGGTTAGGAAAAATTGCAATTGAAGAAATTGTAGATAATAACAAGCGCACGATTACTTTTAGTCCAATTTTAAGAGAAAGATTAGGGCATCATATTTATGGTGAAATTTGGGCAAATAACATCAAAGAAACACTTAGCAAAAATAATTTATTAGAAAGACCGATTCATATAATTAGTGCGAATATGCACAGTGTAATGAATTCTGTTTTTGCACCTGCGGTTTTAGCCGCAAAATATAAAGGAAAAGAGGCGTTTCAAATTTATGAAGACTTAAGTTCGTCTTCTCACAAAGAGTTACGTAAAAAAGTGGAAGAAGTGGCTTTGCAGCAAGGAATGATTTCATTACCAGACACTTCGGGAACAAATATTGATGTGCAGATTTTTGACACTGCAAAATTCGATTGGAAAAAAACAGCTTTTCCATCGGCAGTTTTAAAAGAAAAACCAGTACTTATTGTAATGGATTATGCATTTGGAGAGCAAGCGTACGAAACTATTGATGAGCTTTTAAAGCCTTACAAAGTTGATAAAACCAAGACACTTTTAAATGTGGAATCGGTTTCTATAATGGGTAAAGCTGGAATTTTAGAAGGCGGAAAAGGCGATATTATGATTCCAAACGCACACGTAAATGAAGGAACCGCAGATAATTATCATTTCGAAAACGAACTTACAAAAGAAATGTTCGAAGGAAATGGAATACCTGTTTTTTCAGGACCTATGATAACGGTTTTAGGAACGTCTTTACAAAATAGAGATTTACTAAAATTTTTCCACGAATCAACCTGGGAAGCTATCGGTCTTGAAATGGAAGGCTCGTATTATCAAAAAGCCATTCAATCTGCTTCAAGAATTAGAAAAAGCATAAACACCAATGTAAAAGTAAGATATGCCTATTACGCCTCAGACAATCCTTTAGAAACAGGAAGCACATTAGCTTCTGGAGGTTTAGGAACCACTGGCGTAAAACCAACGTATTTAATTACCATTAAAATATTAGAACAAATTTTTAACGTAAACTAAGAATATGACCACAAATTCTCAAGAGCAGGAAATTGATGTAAGCCAAATTGGAAAAAGCATTTCAAAAGGGTTTCAAAAAGCGGTAAACAGATGTTTCGATTTGTTGTTTTTTATACAAAAGAAATTTTTAATTGTATTTGTTTTATTGGTTATTGGGGCCGGTTTAGGTTTTTATTTAGATAAAGAGCCTAACTATACAAATGATATTGTGGTGATTCCTAATTTTGGTAGTAACGAGTATTTATATGATAAAATTGATTTAATTACTTTAAAATTAAAAGAAAAAGACGAGGCTTTTTTTACTAAAATTGGAATTAAAAATATTGAAGATTTTATTTCTATCGAAATTCAACCCGTAAATGGAATTTATGATTTTATCAATGCGGAAGAATATAAAAATAATTTTGATTTTATAAAATTAATGGCAGAAAATGGAGATATTGAAAAAATTCTTCAAGATCAAACCACTAGTAAAAACTATTATTTACACAGTATAAACATTAAAACCGCTACTGCATTTCAGAAAAAAGACTTGATAGATCCTATATTAAATTATTTACAACAGTCGGAATATTTTATTAAACTTCAAAAAATTCAACAACACAATTTAGAAGAAAAATTAGCTGCTAATAAGATAATTATTTCTCAAATTGATCAAATTATTATAAGTCTAAACCAAAGTAAGTCAGGTAGCGGCGTTTTAATTTCCGAAAACACAGGATTGAGCGACCTTATTCAGAAAAAAGACGATTTAATTAAAGAAAATCAGAAACTATCAACCAACCGATTAGAGTTTGAAAAATTAATTAAAGATATTGACATTTCAATAAACCAAATGAATACAAACGGAGCAAATAATAAAATGAAATTTATTTTACCTTTATTATTGGTTTTGTTTTATCTATTAGGATATTGGTTTTCAAAAGTATATAAACAACAAAAACAAAGAATTAAAGCATAATGAAACACATTTTAGTAACTGGCGGAGCCGGATTTATTGGAGCAAATTTTGTCCCTTATTTTATAGAGAATAATCCTGATTATCATTTGGTAAATTTAGACGCATTAACCTATGCAGGAAATTTAGAAAACGTATCAGAAGTTGAAAATCACGAACGCTATACATTTGTGAAAGGTGATATTGTTGATGGAGAATTCATTAAAAATTTATTTGATAAATATCAATTTCATGATGTCATTCATTTCGCCGCAGAAAGTCATGTAGACAATTCTATTTCGGGCCCTGAAGCATTTATTAAAACCAATGTTTTAGGAACATTTAATTTATTAGACACGGCAAGAAAGTTATGGATGACAGCGCCAAATCAATACAAATCAGAATTTACTACTTCTCGTTTTCACCATGTTTCAACTGATGAGGTATACGGAACGCTAGGTGAAACAGGTTTATTTGAAGAAACTACACCTTATGCGCCAAATAGTCCTTATTCTGCTTCAAAAGCGGGTTCAGATATGATTGTTCGTAGCTATTTTCATACCTACGGAATGAATGTGGTTACCTCAAACTGTTCAAATAATTACGGTCCAAAACAACACAACGAAAAGTTAATTCCTACCATTATTCGTAAAGCATTAACTGGAGAAAATATTCCAATTTATGGTGACGGAAAAAACGTACGCGATTGGTTATATGTTTTAGACCACTGTAAAGGAATTGAATTAGCTTTCAAAACGGGAAGATCTGGAGAAACCTACAATATTGGAGGAAGAAACGAACGCAATAATTTACAAATTGTAGATACTGTTTGTAACATCTTAAACCAATTAAAACCTAAAGCAACAGGTAAATACCAAGACCAAATTACCTTTGTAAAAGACCGTCCTGGTCACGATTTACGTTATGCTATCGACGCTACAAAAATCGAAACAGAACTAGGATGGAAAGCAGATGAAAATTTCGAAACAGGAATTAAAAAAACAATTGAATGGTATCTTGGTAAATTTGCCAATTAATTGAGTATTTGAAAACATTAGCTCATTGAATATTATAATTAAATTGGCACATTGAATATTGCCTAATTGACAAATTAAGATTATGAAAGGAATTATATTAGCCGGAGGCTCAGGAACAAGATTACACCCGTTAACATTAGCGGTAAGTAAACAATTAATGCCAATTTATGACAAACCCATGATTTACTATCCCTTATCAACTTTGATGTGGGCAGGAATCAACGAAATATTAATTATTTCTACACCGCATGACTTGCCGTTATTTCAACATTTATTAGGTGACGGAAGCAGTTTAGGATGTAGATTTGAATATGCGGTACAGGAACACCCAAACGGTTTAGCCGAAGCATTTATTATCGGAAAAGAATTTGTGGGTAACGACAAAGTAGCCTTAGTTTTGGGCGACAATATATTTTACGGAACTGGATTGGCCGAATTACTTCAAGCCAACAACAATCCAGATGGAGGAATTGTATATGCTTACCACGTACACGATCCTGAACGTTATGGTGTAGTAGAATTTGATACCACAGGTAAAGTACTTTCAATTGAAGAAAAGCCAACAGAGCCGAAATCAAATTATGCCGTTCCAGGGATTTATTTTTACGATAATTCCGTAATAGAAATTGCAGCGAACATACAACCAAGTCACCGTGGTGAATTAGAAATTACCGATATTAATAAAGCCTATTTAGAACAAGGTAAATTAAAAGTTAGTATTTTAGACAGAGGAACGGCTTGGTTAGACACCGGAACATTCCAGTCGTTAATGCAAGCTGGGCAATTTGTTCAGGTCATTGAAGAACGCCAAGGACTAAAAATCGGCGCTATTGAAGAAGCAGCATATAAAATGGGTTTCATCAATGCAGAACAATTAAAAAAACTAGCCGAACCATTACTAAAAAGCGGCTACGGAACACATTTAATGAGCATAATTTAATACTCAATTTGTCAATTAGCCAATATGTCAATTAATTAGTTGTACGTGAACATTGGCACATTGAACATTGGCACATTGAACATTGTCTAATTGACAAATTGAACACATGAAATTTATAGAAACAAAATTAAAAGGCTGTTTTATTTTAGAGCCAAATGTAATACAAGATGACCGCGGCTATTTTATGGAGAGCTTCAATGAGAACACTTTTTATAAAGGTATAGGTCAAAAAGTAACTTTTGTACAAGACAATCAGTCCTTTTCTTCAAAAGGAGTCTTACGAGGATTACATTATCAAACCGGAGAACATGCACAAGCTAAATTAGTGCGTGTTTTACAAGGTGAAGTATTAGATGTTGCAGTAGATTTAAGACCTAATTCCGAGACTTTTGGCCAATATGAAGCGGTTTATTTATCGGAAGAGAACCAAAAACAATTTTTTATTCCAAGAGGTTTTGCTCATGGTTTTTTAGTATTAAGCGAAACGGCGACTTTCTTTTACAAATGCGATAATTTCTACAATAAAGAAAGTGAAGGGGGATTAATTTATAACGATTCTACTGTAAATATAGATTGGAATTTTCCTTACGAACAATTAATTATTTCAGAAAAAGATCAAATATTACCCACTTTAGACAACGCAAAAAAAGCATGGTAGTTTTAGTAACAGGCGCAAACGGACAATTAGGACAAGCTATACGGTCGGTTGTTGGAAATTATCCTTCAATCGATTTTGTGTTTTGTTCTTCATCAGAGTTAAATATTACAGATTCGTCAAATTGCGAGTCTGTTTTTGAAAAATATAAACCTCAATTTTGCATTAATGCAGCTGCTTATACAGCTGTTGACAAAGCGGAAACGGAATCAGAAAAAGCATATGCTATAAATGTTACAGGAGCGCAAAATTTAGCTTCCGTTTGTAAAGCGCACAACACCGTTTTATTGCACGTTTCAACCGATTTTGTTTTCGACGGCATAGCAAATCAACCTTATTCAGAAGGCGCTGTTCCAAATCCAACAGGCGTTTACGGAATAACCAAATTACAAGGTGAACAAGCTATACAAAACACTTGGGAAAAGCATTTTATTATTAGAACATCTTGGGTATATTCGCAATTTGCAAATAATTTCATGAAAACAATGTTGCGATTGGCATCGGAAAGAGATAGTTTATCGGTAGTTTCAGACCAAATTGGCACACCAACAAACGCTGTGGATTTAGCAGAATGTTTGTTAACTATTATTAGCACCCAACACCCAATACCCAACACCCAATACCGATATGGAATTTACAACTTCAGTAACGAAGGTCAATGTTCTTGGTACGATTTTGCCAAAGAAATATTTAAAGTAAATAACATTTCCATAAATTTACAAGCTATCCCAACAACCTCATATCCAACACCTGCAAAAAGACCCGCTTATAGTGTTTTAGATAAAAGTAAAATAAAAAAGGTTTTTGGAATTACTATTTCAAATTGGCAAGAACAGTTAAAAAAATAAAAAGATGAACCCAACTATATCAATTGTAAGCCCTGTTTATAGGTCAGATAAAATAGTAGAAAAATTAGTTTTGGGACTAAAAAACACGCTTAAAAAAATGGGTGTTTCTTATGAAATTATTTTAGTTGACGACAGAAGCAAGGATAATTCTTGGGAGGTTATGAAAAAAATAGCTCAGGAACACATTGAAGTAAAATGCATTCGCTTAAGCAGAAATTTTGGTCAACACCCTACTATTATGGCCGGATTAAGTCATGCAAAAGGAGAATGGATAGTGGTAATGGATTGTGATTTACAGGATCAACCAAAAGAAATAAGTAAGTTGTTTGAAAAGGCGCTTGAAGGTTTTGAAGTAGTCCAAGCCAGAAGAACCGTTAGAGAGGATGGCTATGTTAAAAAAATGTCTTCTAAGCTGTTTTCTAAAATATACGGTTTTTTTACGGATACGGTTTATGATAATGAAATTGCAAATTTTGGTATTTATCATAAAAAAGCCATTCAATCTGTTTTGCAGCTGGGTGATAGCATTAAATTTTTCCCGCTTTTTATTAATTATGTTGGCTATAACGCTACATCAATAGCTGTGGAACATGCGCAAAGAGAAGAAGGAAATTCAACCTACAGTTTTTCAAAATTAATTAGCTTAGCCTTTAATACTATAATTTCGTTTTCAAACAAACCCTTAAAATTATTTGTCAAATTTGGGATGTTAATTTCTGCACTTTCTTTTAGCATAGGTTTGTATTATTTATACCAAGCCATGAATAATGAAATTGCCGTATTAGGGTATACATCAATTATAGTTTCTATTTGGTTTTTATCAGGTATTATAATTACGACTATTGGTGTAACAGGAATTTACATTGGAAAAATATTTGATCAAACAAAAAACAGACCCGTATATATTATTGATGAAATTGTATGCTTAAAAAACTAGAATGGGATTCGGCTTTTTTTAATTTAAATGTTGGAGAATTAACCCTCGATTCTTTTTCAACACCTATAGACGTGTCTGGTTTTGATTTACTATATGTACTTTCAAAAGAGGGAACAAAATGTAATATACCGAGTTTTACAAAATTTTTTTCAGAGGAAAAAGTTAAATATAGCAAGGAATTACAGCAGCTTGAAGCCCCTAGCTCGGCTATTTGTTCTATTTTTGATTGTTCATATACCATCGAAGATCTTTACAAATTAGCCTATGAGAGCGGCAAACAAAGCCGGTTTTTATTGGATACAAAATTTACCGAAGCAAAATTTAAAGAATTATATCGTCTATGGATTGATAACTCTTTAAACAAACAATTTGCAGACGACATTTTGGTTTACAGAGAAAACAATCTTATTTTAGGAATGGTTACGTACAAAGCGTCTGAAGAAAACGCAACGGTAGGTCTAATTGCCGTGAGCCCTAATGTTCAAGGAAAAGGAATAGGTAGAAAACTACTTTGCACATTAGAAAGTGTTTTGGTTGAAAAAAAATGTAAAAATTTGATAATTCCAACCCAAACCAGTAATATTCAGGCTTGTAATTTTTATACTAAACAAGGTTACGAAATTATAGAACAAACTACAATTACTCATTATTGGAAAAATTAACTCATGAACAAGGTAGTTACTAAAACAGCACAACATAAATGGTTGATATTAATTATGATATTAGCCGCAGTGCTTCGCGTATATAATTTAGATTTTCAGTCTATGTGGTTAGACGAATTGTTCACCATGGCGGTTACCAATCCCGATTTAACATGGAGTCAATTTCATAAAGAAATTGTTACTAGAGAAAGCTTCCCTTTTTTATATTTTATAATTGTAAAAGGGTTTTATTTCCTGTTTGGTTATTCAAGTCTTGTTGCCCGAATGGTTTCTGTACTTGCTGGAATTTTTGGCGTTTATGCGGCTTATTTGCTAGGCAAAAAAATTCATACCAAACAAGTAGGTTTGATTGCCTCTTTATTTGTTGCAGTTAGTAACTACCACATTTATATTTCTCAAGATGCAAGGGCGTATTCTCTTTATTTTTTATTTGTCTGTTTGTCATTTTACACGCTGCTTATTTACATCAAAAGGCCAACTTGGAAACACGTTTTATTATATGCCTTAACGACAGGTTTTTTAGTAAATTTTAATTTTTTTGCTCCTATAAATGTTGTTTCACAAGGCTTAATTTTGTTGTGTTTATTGTTTCTTTTACCAAAAAACAAAAGGATTGCCTTTATACAAAAAGGAGCTGTAGCGGCCTTTATAATTTTCGGAGCTTTTATTGTAAATTACCAAAAATTAAAAGTATTATTAAACTATAAGAAGTTTTGGACACCAGCACCACAAGACGATTCGTTGGCTAAAATTTTCAAGAACTTTTTTGGAAATTCAGAAATACTTCTCGCGTTGATTACTCCTTTTATTGTGTATTATTTATTTTTAATTTTTAAGAATAAAGAGCCAAGAAAATGGACCTACAACAAAGTGATAAAGAACAAATTATTTTTTGGTTTCTTGGTTTTATTTACTTGGTTTTTTGTCTTATTTTCTTATTTAGCAGTAAAGTCATACGGACCTATATCTTACTTATTAACACGATATTTTGTGAGTGTATTGCCTGTTATATTTATATGTGTAGCCATAGCTATAGCTTCAATAAAAGGGACTGTAGGAAAAGGAATAGCTGTGTTTGTGATGGTATTTTTTATGATGGCCCATCTTTTTGTTGTTAAAAAACAATATACGACCATTACGCATGCACAATACAGAGATGCTGCAACTTTTGTTAAAACAAACAATACACAAAACGCACCTACCTATAGCAACCAAGAATATTGGTATAAATTTTATTTTAGACCCGACCAAACAAAAATTAAATTAAAAGATTTATCTTTAAACAACATTTATTTACAGCTAAAAAAGTATCCAAGTAAGATGACTTCTTTTTGGTATATTGATGCTTTTAAACGGTTTGATTCTGTAAACAAACCAACTTCAGAATTTTTAAATAAACATTTCGTAATTAAAAAGCAATATAAAGGCTACCGTGCATGGGCAACGTATTATGAATTAAAAAAACAAAGCAGATGATACCATTTAATAAGCCCTATTTAACAGGAAACGAAACAAGCTATATAGAAGACGCTGTAAAATCAGGAAAAATTTCAGGAAATGGCAAATACACAAAGCTGTGTCAGTCTTTTTTTGAAGATCGTTACCAAATTAAAAAAGCCCTGTTAACTACTTCATGTACGGATGCGTTAGAAATGGCTGCTATTTTAATTGATTTGAAAGAAGGAGACGAAGTAATTATGCCGTCTTATACATTTGTCTCTACCGCAAATGCGTTTGTGTTAAGAGGCGCAAAAATCATCTTTGCAGATAGCTTACCGAATCATCCAAATATGGATACTTCTAAATTAGAAGCATTAATTACCCAAAAAACAAAAGCCATTGTTCCTGTGCATTATGCAGGAGTTGCTTGTGATATGGATGAAATTATGCAACTAGCCACTAAATATAATTTATACGTGATTGAAGATGCTGCTCAAGCTATAGATAATTATTATATTTCTAAAAAAGGTGAAAAAAAAGCACTGGGAAGCATAGGTCATTTAGCTGCTTTTTCTTTTCATGAAACAAAAAACATTATTTCAGGAGAAGGAGGTTTATTAGCCATAAATGACGAACAATTTATTAACAGAGCAGAAATTATTTGGGAAAAGGGGACTAATCGTTCTGCTTTTTTTAGAGGAGAAGTAGACAAATATGGTTGGGTTGATGTAGGAAGTTCTTTTTTACCTTCTGAAATTATTGCCGCTTTTTTATGGGCGCAATTAGAAAACTTAGACAACATACAGGCCCGAAGAAAAGAAATTTGGAACACCTATTACAACACATTACAAAGTTGGGCTTCAAAAAACGAAATAGCATTGCCTTGGCTGCCTGAATACGCCACAAATAATGCACACATGTTTTATTTGGTTTGTAAAGATTTAAACCAACGTACGGCACTTATTGAGCAATTGAAAACACATAATATTATGGCTGTTTTTCACTACATAAGCTTACACACAAGCCCTTTTTATAACGGAAAACATGATGGTAGAGAGTTAGCAAATACAGACCGCTTTTCAGATTGCTTAGTACGATTACCTTTGTTTTATGAGTTAGATGAGAAAAAAGTGGTAGAGAATTTAATTTTAGATTAATGAAAAAGTTGCATTAAACCATATGAAAATAATAGTCACAGGAGGAGCAGGATTTGTTGGCTCAACACTTTGTTTACAATTAAAAAATAAATATCCAGAATACGAGATAGTAGCTTTTGATAATTTAAGAAGACGTGGTTCAGAATTGAATTTGGTTGATTTTCAAAAGAATGGTATTGCATTTATTCATGGAGACATTAGAAACAATGAAGATTTACAAACGTTAGGTGATTTTGATGTTTTAATTGAAGCTTCTGCAGAACCTTCTGTAACAGCTGGTTTAGATTCTGAACCAACCTATGTTATTAATAATAATTTATTTGGTTCAATCAATTGTTTTAATGCTTGTATAAAAAATGATGCAAAATTAATTTTTCTATCGACAAGTCGAGTATACCCAATTGAAACTATTGAAAACGCACTTTTTAATGAAGATGCAACAAAGTTTTTATTTAAAGACAATCAAGAAATAAAAGGAATTTCTTCAAAAGGAATTTCTGAAGAATTATCCCTTGAAGGCGCACGTTCTTTTTATGGAACTACTAAATTGAGTTCAGAATTATTTATACATGAATACGCCGCATTTTACGGATTAAAAGCAGCAGTTACCAGATTTGGAGTTATTGCTGGCCCAAGACAAATGGGCAAAACAGACCAAGGCGTTGTTACGTTGTGGATGGCAAAACATTATTGGAAACAATCGTTAAAATATATTGGATACGGCGGCAAAGGCAAACAAGTTAGAGATTTACTCCACGTGGATGATTTAGTAGAATTAATTGACTTTCAAATTCATAATATTGAAAAATTTCAGGGCAAAGTTTATAACGTAGGTGGCGGATTACAAAACAGTGCTTCTTTACAAGAAATGACAGCAATTTGTGAAAAAATCACAGGAAATAAAATTCAAATTGACGAAGTTGCAGAAACCAGACCTGCAGATTTAAGAATTTTTATAACGGATAACACAAAAATTGAAACTGAAATTGGCTGGAAACCAAAAAAATCAGTGGAGACGATTTTTAAAGATATTTATCTTTGGATTCAAGAAAATGAAAAACAGTTAGAATCAATTTTGAAATAAGATGAAAGAAATAGCAGCAAAAGTATTTTCAAAGCAAAACATAATGTATTTAAATATATGTATTTCTTTGTTTTGTGCTTATTTACTTTTCCCAAATTATTTCGAATTAAACATTTATCCAATACAATCATCACAGTATAATTGGATGTCACTTGATCCATCTTGGACGGTTACGTTAAATTATTTAAAAATGAAAGGTTTAGTTTGGGGAAATGACATTGCTTTTACATATGGCCCTTTAGGTCAACTTTGTACAAGAGTTGGATGGGGAGAAAGTAAGTTTTTATTCTTATTTTTTGATTTGTTCATGTTTGTAAATTGGTTTTTGGTTTTTTACTTATCGTTAAAACAAACTAAAAATTTATTTATTACATTGTTTTTGGTTGTTTCAATTACTTTAATTTTTCCAGATTGGATTGGTATAGCAAATTCATTTGTGCTATTACTTTTTTATATGTTTTGGTTAAGAGAAAATATAGAAAACAACTCGAAAATTAGCTATGTTTTTTTAATTTCTATTTCCGTTTTAATGGTTTTTATTAAATTAAATACAGGATTAATAGCATTGCCATTATTTTATTGTGTTCTAATTTATAACAGATTTCTTAAAAAAATTCCGAATAAATTATTTTTAGGTTTATTTTTTATTCCATTCATATTGATATATATTTTAACAATATTACTTAATGTTTCATTTTTTAAATATGTGTTTTCAGCTTTAGAAATTGTTTCCGGATACAATGAAATTATGTATTTAGATAATCAAATAGAAAACAGTTTAAATTATGTAAAAGTAATTTCATGTATAACACTATTTGCATTTATTATAAGTCTGTACCTAAACAAGAAACTAAAAATTATTGAAAAATTATTTCTTTTTGGAACTTCTGTTTTAAGTTTTTATTTAATGTACAAACAAGCATTTGTTAGAGCAGATGTAAATCATATCAAGGAATTCTTTCTTTATTATACATTATTTGTTTTTGTTTTTTCTGATTTTCACACTTCAGTAAAAAATTATTTAATAAATGGCTTAACTGTTTTTAATGTTTTAATTGTTTTTTATTTTTTGAATAATAACCAATCTAAAACAATAGTCTTTAAAGAAAAACTATTAAAAAACGATTATTTTATAGGGTTTAATAACTTTAATTCAACTTCTGGGTTACACCTTGAAGAAAATTATTTAAAACTTCCAGATTCATTTCTTAGAAAAATTGGTAATGAAACTGTTGATGTGTATCCATGGAACACTCAGATGCTTTTGGAAAACAAGTTAAATTATAAGCCAAGACCAGTTTTTCAAAGTTATACTACTTACACAAAAGAATTAGAAAATTTAAATTTTAATCATTATAATTCACCTAATGCGCCACAATATGTTATTTATGAATTTGAAGCGATAGACAACAGGTATCCTTTGTTTGATGAATCTAAATTAAATTTAGCTTTGAAGCTTAATTATGAGTTAATAGATAAAGGAATAATTGATAATAAGAAAATCTTATTATTAAAAAAGAAATCAGATTTTAAGCAGATTAAACTTGAAAAAGTAAAAGAATATGCGATGTATAATAATTCTCCATTAATTCCTCAAAAAGATATATATTATGAAATTGAACTATATAATAATATATTTGGAAAATATTATTCTCTTGTGAAAAATAGCCCAGAAATAAAATTAGAAATACAAATAGATAAAGGGAAAAAATTAGATTACAAAACGTCCAAAAAGCTATTAGAATCTGGTATATTTTCAACTTTCTACATTAGAAACACGGATGAATTCGAAATTTTTATGAAAAATATTGATTCAGATTCTATTCAAAAAGTTAAATATTATAGTTTCAGATTGTTAAATGACAAAATGTTTAAAGAAAAAATAAAAATAACCGAATATAAAATACTGCAATAATGAATATTTGTATTATCACCGGTTCTTCTGGTTTAATTGGAAGCGAATCTGTAAGTTTTTTTGCAGAAAAATTTGACAAAGTTATTGGAATAGACAATAACATGAGAGCCAAATTTTTTGGCGAAGACGCTTCTACGGAATGGAATACCAAAAGATTAATTGATACGATTCCAAATTTTGAACATCATCATGCAGATATTCGAAATATTGAGGAGTTAGAAAACATATTTTCAAAATATAATTCTGATATTAAATTGGTGGTTCATACTGCTGCACAACCCAGTCACGATTGGGCCGCAAATGAACCAATTACCGATTTTACCGTAAATGCAAACGGAACATTGAATTTGTTAGAAATGACCAGATTGCATTGCGAAAAAGCAGTTTTCATTTTTACGTCCACTAATAAAGTATATGGCGACACACCAAATTATTTACCTTTAATTGAGTTAAACAAACGTTGGGAAATTGATGAAAATCACCCTTATTTTAAAGAAGGAATTGATGAAAACATGAGTATCGATCATACGAAACATTCCTTATTTGGCGCTTCAAAAGTAGCCGCGGATGTTATGGTTCAAGAATATGGTAAATATTTTGGAATGAATACGGGGGTTTTCAGAGGTGGCTGTTTAACAGGCCCAAATCATTCAGGAACACAGTTACATGGTTTTCTTTCTTATTTAATGAAATGTGCTATTACAGGAGATAAATATACCGTTTTTGGATACAAAGGCAAACAAGTTAGAGATAACATTCACAGCTGGGATTTAGTAAATATGTTTTGGCAATTTTATCAAAATCCACAACAGGGTGAAGTCTATAATGCAGGAGGCGGAAGACATTCTAACTGCTCTATGGCAGAAGCCATTGAAATGTGTGAAAAAATTACAGGAAAACCAATGAATTATGAATATTCTGAAACCAACAGAATTGGAGATCACATTTGGTGGGTAAGCGATGTAAGTAAATTCAAATCACATTATCCAGGATGGAATTGGAAGTATGATATTAATGATATTTTAACTCAGATATACGAAAATATGTCTAAAAGAAATCATTAGTCTATGAAACTAAGTATTGTAATACCTGCATACAATGAAGAAGAATCGATTTCTGAAACTATAGAACAAATTGAAGAGGCCTTTTCAAAAGTAACTATTGAGCATGAAATTTTTATAGTGAATGACAATTCAAAAGATGAAACATTAAAGGTTTTAGAAAAATTAGCACTAAAATATCCTGCAGTTAAATACGAAACCAATTTTGGGCCTAATGGCTTTGGATATGCTGTGCGTTTTGGTTTAGAGCGGTATTCTGGAGATTGCGTTGCGATTATGATGGCTGATTTGTCGGATTCTCCAAATGATTTAATTCGATATTATAACACAATGGTAGATGGAAATTATGATTGTGTTTTTGGAAGTAGATTTATAAAGGGAGGAAAAGTTATTGATTATCCTTTGGTTAAAAAAATTATAAATAGAATTGCTAATTTGATAATAAGAATTGTCATGCAAATTAATTATAACGACACGACAAACGCATTTAAATTATATAAAAGGGAAGTGATTGACGGAGTAAAGCCAATATTATCTCCTCATTTTAATTTAACAATCGAATTACCATTAAAAGCTATAATACGAGGTTTTTCATATACGATAGTCCCAAATTCATGGACCAATAGAAAATATGGGGTTTCTAAACTTAAAATAAAAGAAATGGGGAGCCGTTATTTTTTTATTTTAGTATATTGTTTCGTAGAAAAATACTTTTCAAGAGGAGATTTTAAAAGAAAAAACAATAATTAAAGAAAAAACGCGTTGTATAAAGATAACATTTTTAAATTTGCTAAAAAACAATTAACATGAAAACAAAATTTATAGCTATTTTACTATTTATTACTACAATATTTGGTTGTAAAGATGAAAAATCTGTTGATAATTTAGAGATAGTAAAACCAGATGTAATTGACAATTCTTTTAAAGTAACATTAGATGTAATTGTTAAAGAAAATGACGACTTCAGTCTTTTTTATACAGAAGATGGTTCTACAGATTTCACAAAAATTGAACCAATTTGGATCAGCGTGAAAGGATCAGAGTCTTCTCAAAAAGTTATATATTCATTACCAGAAGATGTTATCCCAACACAATTAAGATTAGATTTCGGGATTAATAAAAACCAGAAAGATATCGTTTTAAATAGTGTTTCTATGAATTATAAAGGCAAAACAAAAACAATAGGGTGCCCAAATTTAGTGTCGTTTTTTAGAGCCGATGATTCAAAATGTACTTTTGATCATGTAACGGGTAAAATTGTTGCAAAAATAGTAGATGGTAAAAGACAATACCCTTCATTATATCCTCATGAAACGGTATTACAACCAGAAATTGAAAAATTAATAAAACAATAGTTTACATTTTAAAAATTAGTACTACTATTCTGAAATATAAAGAGTAGCCGTACTAATTAACAAAACACTTATTTATGCGTAGAATTAAAATATTGTTTTTTTGGATTTTTATAAATAAAAACAATATTAGTTTTTATGAATTAATTAAGTTTCTATTTAAGCCAAAAGTAAATATAATTGCAAGAAAATTCATTCAAAAAATCACTAAGAATGAGGATTTTGAAGTTACTTTTAATAATATAGATAAAAAATTATTTTGGCCTTCTAAATTTCCCATATCAAGGCTAAATCAAGTGGTTGCAGAATCATTTGACTCCGAAGATTGGCATTATTATCAAAAAAAACATACTGAAATTAATACCGACGAAATTATTTTAGATATTGGCACCGCAGAAGGATTATTACCCATTTCTGTGATTGATAAATGTCAACATATTTATATGATTGAACCAAGTAAATTGTTTTGTAACTGTTTGCATAAAACGTTTCTTAATTTTAAAGAAAAAACAACTATTTTTAATGTAGCTGTTGGAAATAGTGATGGGACAATTAATTTTGATGAAAATTCTTTAGAAGGAATGATATCTAATGAAAATAAAGCAACTACTCAAGAAATAGCCATCAATAAAATAGACACTCTTTTCAACAAAAATCAACCAATTACATATTTGAAAGCAGATATCGAAGGTTTTGAATTAGATATGTTAAAAGGCGCCGAAAAAACAATTAAAAACAATAAACCAAAAATAGCCATAACTACATATCACACTCAAAACAATCCTAAAGAAATAATTGAGTTAATTAAAAGTTTTGTTCCTGAATACAATTATTATGTTAAAGGGATTTATGAACAAACACCTAAACCAGTATTAATTCATTTTTGGATTTAATAGCATGATTAAAGACAAGCTCACATCACTCATTTTAGATAAAAAAAAAATTAACTTTTTTATTTATGGATTTGGACAAATTTTTAACCTACTAAGTCCACTTGTAGTGGCGCCAAAAATTATTTTAATTTGTGATGAAGCTGGACTTGGAAAAGTAGGTTTAGCATTTGCCTTTTGCTTATTTTTGATGCTAATTGTAGATTATTCTTTTGACATAAAGGCCACTAAAGAAGTTTCTGAAAACAGAAATAATTTAATAAAATTACAAGAGATTTTAAACACAACCATATTTACAAAGTTAACTCTGTTTGTATTTACACTACTAATTTCACTTGGGATTATTTTTACTTTCGACTTTTTTAATCATGAAAGAGATTTGTTTTTATTTGCCTTAACTATTGTTTTTGCTCAAGTTTTTAATCCTGTTTGGTTCCTTCAAGGAATAGAAAATTTCAAGCTAGTTAGTTTTTTAAACATATTTTCAAAAACCATTTATGTTATTCTGGTTTTTTATCTAATAAACCAGAAAGATGATTATATTTTTGTAAATTTTTTCCTTGGAATTAGTTCTTTTATATTTAATTTTTTTGGACTACTACTCATCAAGAGAAAATATAATTTTCAAATTATTTTGCCAAATTATTTAGTGGTTAGGAAAATTATTCAAAATGACTTTTCATTTTGTGTTTCACAATTATTTTTATCTGTCAGACAATTATCGCCACTAGTATTAACAAGTTTTTTCTTAGGTTTTTCAAGTGCTGGTCAATATAAAATAATTGAACAAATCATTAGTCTGTGTAGAACCTTTTTACAAGTTTTTTTAAAGTTTTTTTATCCAAGCGCTTGTTTGAAATATATAAAAAACCCTCAAATAGGCTTGCGTTATTGGAAAAAATATAGTTTGATTTCTACTTTAATTATAATTATATTTTTACTAGTTGTTTTTATTTTTTCAGACCAAGTACTTCATTTTTTCCAATTATCAGACGTGGCAATTTCACAACTAAGCACAATATTTAAAATATCACTATTTGTATCGCTATTAATGTCTATTTCTTTACCTTTAGAACAGTTAATGTTTATAAAGGAAAAACACACCAAATACATTAAAACAACTATACTTGTTACTGTAGTTAATGTAATTATTATAGTATTTTTTGTAAATCAATTTCAATTAAAAGCTATTATTCTTTCTCTAATCTTAGCTGAATTATTATTTATACTATTTTATTATATCTTTACAAAGTCAACAGAAAATAAAAAACTAATAAAATAAGTAATACTTATTTCATAATATGAAAATTGATAAAGATTTTATAAGTAAAATTTTATTTTTAATATGTATCGTTGTTTCATTAATCCCAAATTATGAATTAACGTTTTCGGTATGGTTTTTAACATTTTTAGTAACGATAAATAAAAACTATTCTATAACCATTTTTAAGTATGTTGCCACATTTTCTGCAATCTTAATTATTGCCTTTTTTTCTTCCTTATTTTATCAGCCGAAACTTTTCCTTTTTATTAGAGATTTTACATACATGATAAAGCCTATAATTGGATTATTATTGGGATATCAAATTTTTAAAAATGATAAAACCTTACGCTTAAATTATTTTATTTATGTTGGTTTAATTATAGCGATTATCCACATTGGAACTATTTTTATTGCTTTTCTACAAGTAAAAAGTTTAAATCTTAATTTATTAAGAGAAAAAGGAGGCTATTTCAGTGATTATGAAATTTATGTTATTATACTGCTAATTTTTCATAAAGAGTTAAACATTACGATTTCTAAAAAACGCATCAACTATATTTTGATAGTTGTGGTTTTATCGAGCATGCTTTATGCGGCTCGAACAAATATGATTCAGTTTGTTATTTTATTTTTAGCAATGAAAGGCTATTTTAAATTGACAAGAAAAGCCCTTACTGTTTTATTTTCACTTTTTAGTTTAACGATCATTTCATATTCTGCAATAGTTTATTATAATCCAGAGCGAGCAGGTAAAGGATTAGATGCTTTTCTTTATAAAATTAAAATTGCCCCACAAGAAGCATTTAAAACCAAAATAAACAAAAATGATTGGAAAGATTTTAATGATAATTACAGATCGTTTGAAAATATAATAACTGTTCAGCAAGTTTCTAAAGAAGGACCATTCGCAATTTTATTTGGCGAAGGGCTAGGATCTCGCTTAAACTTAGGAAGAAAAGTATTTACAAATGATGGTGAGTTTGTTCAATTTATACCATATGTTCACAACGGATTTATGACTGTTTTCTTGAAATCTGGAATTTTTGGATTGGTTTTTTTAATACTATTTTTAGTTTTACTTTTTAAACAAACCAAAACAAACGATCCTAAACTGCTATACATTAATTATTTATTAATTGGAACAAGCGTATTTTTAATTGTTTCTAATTGGGTTTTTTTAGGATTATATTTGAAACTGGACAATAAAGCTATAATAATAGGTTTTTTAATTGCATTGAAAGAAACAATTATAAAACAATCTAATTCAAATTTGATTGAAAAATAATCACTCAAATAAAACGAAAGTGTTAGTGGATTGCCATGTTTTTGACGGAAAAGGACAAGGCACTACAACTTATTTAAAAGGTATTTATTCAGAATTAGTTCAGGATGAAAATATTTTGTTTTATTTAATTTCATTTAATCCTGATATTTTAAAAAGTATTTTTGGCCATAGAGAAAATGTCATTTATTTAAAATACCCTTCTAAAAATAAATTTAAAAGACTCTTATTCGATATTCCTTCAATAATAAAGAAACACGACATTGATTTTGCGCACTTTCAATATATTGCACCACCCATAAAAACATGTAAATATATAGTTACAATTCATGACGTACTGTTTTTAGATTATCCAAAATTCTTCCCATTAGCGTATCGAATAAAAAATAAAATTTTGTTTTATTTAAGTGCTAAGAAAGCGGATTATGTTTTAACGGTTTCAGATTATTCCAAAGAAAGAATAAAGTATCATTTTAATATACAAGACGTTCAAGTTTCACCAAACGCAGTTGATAGTGCCTATTTTGAAACGTACAATAAAAAAGAAATACAAAAAATTGTCTTTGAAAAATATAGTATTAAAAATTATTTTTTATTTGTAAGCAGAAGAGAACCTAGAAAAAATCATTTAAATTTACTTAAATCATTTGTAATTAATGGCTATTTTAAAAAGTATCAATTGGTTTTTATTGGAACAAAAGACATTCAAGACCCAGCATTTGAAAAATATTTTTATGATTTATCAACTGAAATAAAAGCCACAGTGGTTTTTTTAGAAAAAGTAACATTTGAAGAACTGATTTACTTAACCAGGGCAGCTTCTATTTCAGTATATCCCTCTTATGCAGAAGGCTTCGGAATACCGCCATTAGAATCAATCGCTGCTAACATTCCTACAATCTGTTCAAATAAAACAGCTATGTCAGAATTTGATTTTTTAAAATATTATTTGTTTGATCCTAACTCAATTGACGATATAAGTCTTAAAATAGATTTTGCATTATCACGTTTTTCAGTAGAAGAAGAGATTAGAGCACAAGTAAAATCGAAATATTCTTGGATAATTTCAGCAAAAGTTTTAAGTAATATTTTCAAAAACAATTAGAATATTTTTTAAAAACACTATTTTTGCCATAATTACCTTTATATGAAAATAGGAATATTAGGAACCCGTGGTATACCCAATAATTATGGAGGATTTGAGCAATTTGCAGAATTCTTTTCAATATATGCCGCACAAGCGGGTCATTCGGTTTTTGTATATACGCCTCACAATCATGCTTTTCAAGAAACGGTGTTTCAAAATGTACATTTAATTAAATGTTACGATCCAGAACACAAAATCGGTACTGCAGGCCAATTTATTTATGATTTAAATTGTATTCTTGATTCTCGAAAAAGAAATTTTGATATTATTTTACAATTAGGCTACACAAGTAGCGCTTTTTGGTATGACTTACACCCAAAAAACAGCATTGTAATAACCAATATGGATGGTTTAGAATGGAAACGAAGCAAATACAGTAAACCCATTCAAAAACTTTTAAAGATTGCTGAAAAAAGGGCTGCAAGAAAAAGCGATTATTTAATTTCAGATTCCATAGGTATTCAAGAGTATCTTTTAAAAACACATAACAAGCAGAGTGAGTACATTGCTTATGGTGCAAATAATTTTAACACAGCAAACGAAAATATATTAGAAAAATATCAGGTTGAAAAATATCATTTCAACATGATAATGGCACGTTTTGAACCTGAAAATAATTTAGAAATGGTTTTGCAAGGTGTTATAGATAGCAAATGTGAACATCAAATTTTAGTCATTGGAAATCACAATACAAAATACGGCGACTACCTAAAAACTAAATTTGAAACTTGTAAAAAAATAAAGTTTTTAGGCGCAATTTACAACCTAAATCATTTAGATAATTTAAGATATTTTTCAAACTTATATTTTCACGGGCACACGGTTGGCGGCACAAATCCTTCTTTATTAGAAGCAATGGGCTCCCAAGCTTTAATAGCCGCTCATAACAATGATTTTAATAAAGGTGTTTTAGCAAATAACGCCTATTTTTTTATTTCTGCAGATGAAGTAAAAAAAATAATTGATTCCATAAAAAAAATTGATAACTTGCAATTTGTTAAAAACAATTATGCCGCTATTGCCGAAAAATTTAATTGGAATAAAATAAATGAAGAATACTTACAGTTTTTTAACAAATGCTTGGCAGGAAATACTTCAAGATCAAAAGCTAAATAAGTCATTTTTACCTTTTTTGTTACTTCTTATTTCTTTACCAACACTTTTGGTAATTAATTCTATTAGCACGGCAATTTTTATATTTTCTGTTTTATTTTTTAATAGAATAAACAAAATTACATTTCAAAGCGCGTTTATATTTCCAATACTATTATTTATTTGGATGGCGTGTTCATATTTTTGGTCAATTGATAAAGCAGCTACAACTCCGGCAATTTTTAAAGAAATTACATTATTTTTTATTCCGGTTTCGTTTTTAATTATGAAGCCGTTCAATAAAAATCAAGTTTATAAATTGCTAAAATATTATAGCTATGCTATGGTGTTTTATGCTGGTTTTTTTCTCTTAAGAGCATTAATTAGATATATTATTACTGCAGATCAAAGAGTATTTTTCTATCATGGAGATTATGATGATGATTATGGATTAGTTCCAAAATTATTAAACGCCATACATGTATCCGTATACATGGCTGTAGCCTTTTTTTACTTCTTGAATAAAGAAATCAAAAACAAAATAGATATTATATGTGCTTCTATTCTTTTTGGATTTATTTTTTTACTGTCTTCTAAAAATATAATTATTGTGTTTGTGTTTCTAGTTGGACTACATTTTTTTTATTTTTCAAAATCATCAAACAAAATGCGATTGAGAAATTTAATTATTTTTATAGCAATTATTGTATCGGTATTCAGTTTTAGTAAAATAAAAAACAGATTTTTAGTTGAATTTCAATCCAACACAAAAAACAGCGTAAGCCATAACGTATATAATGAGGCAGATGAAGGGGTTAACTACGTAAGTATCTACGAAGCGTGGAACAATGAGAAATTTTCACCTGGAGATTATTTTCCCGGCACTGCTTTTAGGGTGTATCAATTTCGAATGTTTGTGGAGATTTTTAGTGAAGAACCTCTTTTCTGGAAAGGCTTAGGCCTTAATGCTTCTCAAGAAAAACTTAAAGAAAAGGAAATTAAATACAATCTTTATCCAGGATATGGATCATTTAATTTTCACAATCAATATGTTCAAAATTTTGCCGAACTTGGGTTTATAGGCTTTTTAATATTAATTGCAATATTAATCATAAACATTAAAACCGCTATGAAACATAAAAATTTTATACATATTTCTTTTGCAGTTCTAATGATAAGCTTATTTTTGACAGAGTCATTTTTATGGAGACAAAAAGGGGTGTTGTTTTTTATATCATTATATTGTTTGTTTCACATTAGAGAAGATAAAAACATCTTAAAAATCTAAAAATTTAATGAAAAGAATATTAATTACAGGAGCTGCAGGATTTTTAGGTTCTCATTTATGCGATCGCTTTTTAGCAGAAGGCTATTTTGTAATGGGAATGGATAATTTAATTACAGGCGATTTAAAAAATATTGAGCACTTATTTAAAGAGAAAAATTTTGAGTTTTATCATCATGATATTACTAAATTTGTTCATGTTCCGGGTGATTTAGATTATATACTTCATTTTGCTTCGCCTGCAAGCCCTATTGATTATTTAAAAATACCCATTCAAACTTTAAAAGTAGGTTCTTTAGGAACACATAATTTATTAGGTTTAGCAAGGGTCAAGAATGCAAGAATTCTTATTGCCTCTACTTCTGAGGTCTATGGCGACCCCTTGGTGCATCCTCAAACAGAAGAGTATTATGGGAACGTAAACACAATCGGGCCTCGTGGCGTTTATGATGAAGCCAAACGTTTTCAAGAATCTATTACAATGGCATATCATACTTTTCATGGAGTAGAAACCAGAATCGTTCGTATTTTTAACACATACGGACCAAGAATGCGATTAAATGACGGACGAGTTATTCCTGCATTTATTGGTCAAGCCCTTCGTGGTGAAGATTTAACAATTTTTGGAGATGGAAGCCAAACTAGGTCTTTCTGTTACGTTACAGATCAAGTTGAAGGTATTTATAGATTATTACTTTCTGATTACCATTTGCCAGTAAATATTGGAAATCCGGATGAAATTACTATTTCTGATTTTGCAGAAGAAATAATCAAACTAACAGGAACAAAACAGAAAGTTGTTTATAAGGATTTACCAGTAAATGACCCAATGCAACGACAGCCTGATATTACAAAGGCTAAAGAAATTTTAGGATGGACAGCTAAAGTAAAAAGAGAAGAAGGAATGAAATTAACTTTCGAGTATTTTAAATCGCTTTCTCATGAAGAATTAGCAAAAGAAGAACACAAAGATTTTTCAAAATACATTTATTAGATTGAAGCCAAAAACAGGAAGATATTCAGGATTTATTAGGCCACTAATTACTTTTATAGATTTATTATTAATAAATCTATTAATTTTAGTGTGTCTTCGGTCGGCTATGAGTAATTTTGGTTACCATACAATATTATCATTATCTTGGATAATTATTTCTTATTATTCAGGATATTACGAAGTATACAGGTTTACAAAAGAAATTACAATCTTTGGAAAATTAATAAAGCAATTTATTTTTATAAGTTTAATTACTTTCGCATACGTTGGTTATAAATATAAATATGTAACTCCTAATGAAGTTTGGAGTTATATTATTTCTTGTTTTGTTTCTGTAGGATTTATTAAATTTTCAATATTTTTTCTATTAAAAAAATATCGATTATTATATAGAGGAAACATAAGAAATGTTATTATTTTAGGAAACGGAAAAGACGTAGAAGAATTAAAATTGTTTTTTACAACTAATCCTAATTATGGGTATAATTTAATGAATGTTTTTACTTTAAAAATTAATAAAAAAGATGAGTTAAAAGCATGCTATGAATTTGTTGCAAAAAATAATGTAGATGAAATTTATGGATCTTTAAACACGCTTAATAGTACTGATTTAGACGGTCTAATTCACTTTGCGGATAATAATCTTAAAACTATAAAATTATTACCTGATAGTAAAAACAGAATGTTAAGAAATTTAGCAGTGGAATACTATGGTTATTTACCTATAATCTCTTTAAGAACCATACCTTTAGATAAAGAAATTAACACCAGATTAAAACATTTTTTTGATGTAGTATTTTCGTTGTTTGTAATTTTAACAGTATTATCTTGGTTAACCCCAATATTGGGATTATTAATTAAATTAGAATCAAGAGGGCCTGTTTTTTTTAAACAAAGAAGAAATGGACTGAATTACAAAGAATTTTATTGTTATAAATTTAGATCTATGCGATTAAATTCTGAAGCTGATTTGGAACAAGTTCAAAAAAATGACCCACGAGTTACTAAATTCGGAAAAATATTACGAAAGTTTAGTCTTGATGAATTACCACAGTTTTTTAACGTAATATTAGGCGATATGTCTGTCGTAGGACCAAGACCACACATGGTTAGTCATACAGAAATGTATGCTAAAAGCGTAGATAAGTTTATGGTTCGACATTTTATTAAACCAGGCATTACAGGTTTGGCACAAATAAACGGATGCAGAGGCGAAGTCGAAAACGAAAAAGATATTGTAAACCGGGTAAAGTTTGATATTTTTTATATTGAAAATTGGTCAATTTTATTGGATTTAAGAATTATATATAAAACGGTAATCAATGTCATAAGTGGTGAAGAAAAAGCGTATTAATTTCCTGGTACTTTATCCAAAAAACTTCTTATTAAATCTATCTTATTTTTAATTAAAAGAGACTATTTTTGCACCAATAAAAAACAACACACACAATCATGAATATTTTACTTTTAGGATCTGGCGGAAGAGAACACGCTTTTGCTTGGAAAATGACGCAAAGCGCATTATGTAGTCAACTATTTGTAGCTCCTGGAAATGCAGGAACAGCAAAAATCGCAACAAATATTGCAGTTAATCCAAACGATTTTGAAACAATCAAACAATTTGTTTTGGAAAATACTATAAAAATGGTTGTTGTAGGACCAGAAGATCCATTAGTAAATGGTATTTATGATTTCTTTAAAAACGACACTCAAATTTCACATATTCCAGTAATTGGGCCTTCTAAATTAGGTGCGCAATTAGAAGGAAGTAAAGAATTTGCCAAAGAATTTTTAGTTAAAAACAACATTCCAACGGCTAAGTATGAAAGTTTTACTTCTGAAACAGTTGAAAAAGGATATGCTTTTTTAGAAACATTATCTCCGCCATATGTATTAAAAGCAGATGGTTTAGCTGCTGGAAAAGGTGTTGTAATCCTTAATGACTTACAAGAGGCTAAAAATGAATTAAAAGCCATGCTTGTTGATGCAAAATTTGGTACCGCAAGTGCAAAAGTTGTAATTGAAGAGTTTTTAGACGGAATTGAGTTAAGTTGTTTTGTGTTAACTGACGGAAAAAATTATAAAATTTTACCTACCGCAAAAGATTACAAAAGAATCGGGGAAGGCGACACTGGACTGAACACAGGCGGAATGGGTGCTATTTCTCCAGTTCCGTTTGCAGATGCCGCATTAATGCAAAAAATCGAATCGCAAATTGTAATTCCTACAATTCAGGGTTTAAAAAACGACAATATAGAATATAAAGGTTTTGTGTTTATAGGTTTAATTAAAGTGGGAGACAATCCATTTGTAATTGAGTATAACGTAAGAATGGGTGATCCAGAAACAGAAGTGGTTATCCCAAGAATAAAAAGCGATTTAGTAGCACTTTTTGAAGCAGTAGCATCTGAAAAACTTATTGATTTTAATTTAGATATTGACTCAAAAACAGCCGCTACGATTGTAGTAGTTTCTGGAGGATATCCGGAAGAGTTTGAAAAAGGAAAAGAAATTTTCGGATTAGATACTAAAACTGAATCTTTAATTTTTCATGCAGGAACCAAAGAAGAAAACGGAAAAATTGTATCAAACGGAGGGCGTGTTTTAGCTGTTACCTCATTTGGAGATACTTTTTCAACAGCAACAAAAAAATCTTATCAAACCATAGAAAATCTAAAGTTTGATAAGATGAATTATAGAAAAGACATAGGGTTCGATTTATAATCGAACCAATTCTTTTTATTATTTTGTTAAGAAAGAATGTGCGGTAGTATCTTGTTCGTCAGCACCAGTTTTTTTGAAAATCTGTAACTGTTTTGTCCAATAATAGGTCCAATAACAACAAATACATATAAATATCCAATTGATAATATTTGCACCCCACCAATTTGTTAATTCTAAACTTCTTAAAAAATCCATTGGTACAAAAAGTACTTCAACAAATAAAAATTGTATTGCTTCGAAAAATGCTTTCATTTTTTTATTATTATATTTACACTACAAAAATATAAAATATCTTTATGATTGCAAGTCTTTTTAGTAAAACTCGACCAATTAATTACGCATTTATCTTTATAATGCTGTTTTTTTGCTTTTTTTTGTATCAAATACAAGTTCCAAACGAAAGTTTTAATACAAATACGCTGTTTTCAAAATTTGGCGTTTTATTATTGGTTTTCTTTTCTTTCTTTTTAGTAAACTTTATTTCACTTAAAAATGCACTAACTCAAAATGATAATTATGCTATTCTGCTTTATTTAGTATTTATATTATTATTTCCTTCGGTATTAAACGACAGTAAAATTGTAGTATCAAATGTGTTTTTGTTGTTAGCGTTACGAAGGTTAATTTCTTTAAAAACATTAAGTTCATCAAAAGAAAAAATATTTGACGCTTCTTTTTGGATATTTTTATCCGCTATTTTTCACTTTTGGAGTATTTTGTATATTGTTTTAGTTTTTATTTCTATTGTGTTCCACTCTGGAAAGGATTACAAAAACTGGATATTGCCTTTTGTTTCCTTTTTTTGTGTTTGGATTTTATACATCTCTACAAGTTTAATTTTGTATGATAATTATTCCATAAATAAAGACGTTTTTGAAGTCAGTTTTAATTTTTTCGATTTTAAAAATAGTTATGAAAATATGACTTTAGCTGCATTTGTCTCTATTTCTGTTTTGTTTTTTGCCTCTCAAACTATAGATTATCAAAACAAACCATTAAACATGCAATCGTCGTACAAGCAAATATATTTTGCATTTATTTTATCTATTGGGATTTATGTTTTTTCAGCTAATAAATCAAATGATTTGCTACTTTATTCTTTTGCGCCGTTGTCTATCTTAGGGGCAAATATGTTCGAAAAAATGGAAAATTCTATTTATAAGGAAGTCTCTTTATATTTATTGTTGGGCGTAGGTATGTTTTTCTTTTTTGTTCAATTATAATTTAGTTCCATAGGCCAAATCGCCGGCATCACCTAAACCTGGGACAATATAGTTTTTTTCATTTAATTTTTCATCTAATGAAGCGACCCATAAATGGCAGTTTTTTGGAAGATTTTCTGACACATATTTTATGCCTTCAGGCGCAGCGATAACTACAGCAATATGGATTTCTTTTGGCTGATGCGTGGCTAAAATTTTGTTTAAAACCGCCACTAATGACTGCCCAGTTGCTAACATCGGGTCTACTAAAATTAACGTTTTATCATTTATGTTTGGCAAGGCTTGGTATTCTACTAAAATATCGAAATTTTCATCCGAATTATAATGATTTCTGTAAGCTGAAATAAAACCATTTTCGGCTGCATCAAAATAATTTAAAAACCCTTGATGAAGTGTCAATCCAGCTCTTAAAATGGAACACAATACTACTTCTTCTGCAATTTTTGTAGTGTTTTTAACACCTAACGGAGTAGTAATAGCGATGTCACTATATGTTAGTTTTTTACTAATCTCATACGCCATGATTTCGCCAATACGTTCCATATTTCTTCTGAATCGCATGCTGTCTTTCTGAATGGTTACCTCTCTAAGTTGGCTCAAAAAATGATTTAAAACACTGTTTTCTTCGGAAATATAATGAATGTTCATGTGAGATAATTTGTAATTTATGGTTAAAAGTACAAAAAATCCTTATTTTTGTAAATTAAATTAGAAACTATGTTTGCAGAATTTGCCTTTCCTATTTTTGAACAAGCTATAAGAGAGTATCATATTATCGATGACGTGTATCAGCCGGTATTGAATCCGTACGAAAAAGGTTCAGTTGAACACTTATTATATGCTAAAAACTGGGTAGATACGGTGCAATGGCATTATGAAGATATTGTGCGCGATCCAAACATTGATCCGGTTGCAGCGTTAGATTTAAAACGAAAAATTGATGCCTCTAACCAAGTCAGAACCGATATGGTAGAATATATTGATGGTTATTTTTTACAAAAATACGCACACGTTCTAGTGAAACCAAATGCAAGAATTAATACTGAAAGTCCAGCTTGGGCTATTGATAGATTATCAATTTTAGCTTTGAAAATTTACCACATGAATGAAGAAGCTACTCGCGAAGAAGCCACGGCTGAACACCGAGCAAAATGTCAAGAAAAATTAAATGTATTGTTAGATCAAAAAAACGATATGTTTATTTCCATTAGTCAATTAGTGGAAGATATTGAAAACGGCGATAAATTTATGAAGGTGTACAAACAAATGAAAATGTACAATGACGCTGATTTGAATCCAGTTTTGTATCAAAATAAAAAATAAATGTCTTCACACATTTTAGTTATTCGGCTTTCAGCTATGGGCGATGTTGCTATGACAGTTCCTGTACTGAGAGCTTTTTCTTTGCAATATCCCAACGTAAAAATTACAGTTGTTTCTCGTCCGTTTTTCAAACCTTTTTTCGATGATATTGAAAACATAACTTTTTTTCCAATTGATTTAAAAGTAAGACATAAAGGTTTTTTAGGACTTTTGCGTTTGTTTTCCGATTTACGAAAACTGAATATTGACGCCGTTGCCGATTTACACAACGTGTTACGATCGAAAATTATTAGAACACTTTTTGCTTTGAATGGCAAAAAAGTTGCCGCTACAGATAAAGGCAGACAAGACAAAAAATCTCTTACAAAATTAGCCATTAAAACTATTTCTCCAACAAAAACAATGTTTGAAAGACATTGCGATTTGTTTGAAAAATTAGGATTTCCTTTACATTTAGAATCACCTACATTTCCAGAAAAATCTATTTTATCTGACGAAATAATAAATATTACTGGGACAAAAGAAGAAAATTGGATAGGAATAGCACCTTTTGCTCAATACGAAAGCAAAGTATATCCGTTAGATTTAATGCAACAAGTAATAGATGAATTAGCCAAAAACGCTTCAAATAAAATTTTATTATTTGGAGGTGGAAGCGAAGAAATTAAGAAACTAAATCAGTTAAAAAACAATCACGAAAACGTACTTGTTTTAGCCGGAAAAACTAATTTAAAAGAAGAATTAGCCATAATTTCTAATTTAAATGTAATGTTGTCTATGGATTCTGGAAATGCGCATATTGCCGCTATGTTGGGCGTAAAAGTAATTACACTTTGGGGCGCTACACATCCTTTTGCAGGATTTCAACCATTCCATCAACCAGATGATTTTTGTCTGACTTCAGATAGAAAACAATATCCATTTTTACCTACTTCGGTGTACGGAAATAAAAAAGTAGCAGGCTATGAAAATGCAATGCGAACGATTTTACCTTCACAGGTTATTGAAAAAATAAATTCCAATCTTACCTAAGCAAAATTGGAATTTGGAGTTTACTATTTGGGATTGCAAATATTAAATATCATCAAAATCAATTTTAATTTCAGAGGTTGTTGGCACGGCTTGACAAGCTAAAACCAATCCTTCAGCTACTTCATTATCTGTTAAAATTTGGTTTTTCTTCATCGTAGCGCTTCCTTCTGTCACACGACAAAT